>JAZNUN010000077.1:0-22167 GCA_045592345.1 Acutalibacteraceae bacterium
GCCGCGCGAATGATGTTGCGGGGATACTGGGGCAGGGGACGGTTGGCGGGGGTGTCGATGATCATCGCGTTACCGGTCATAGACAGGGTGGGGATGGCACAGAAAGGGTCGATGAGGGCGGTGTCGGGGTCGGGGATAAACACCATATCGCATTTCTCCACCACCGCATAGCCGTAGTTGGAGGCGTCAAAGCCGATACCGGCGGTCATGGTCTCCTCCGAGAAGTTCTGGGCGGGGATGGTGACGTGGCGGTACTGACCGTTGATATCCACCATCTTGAAGTCTACCATTTGGATATCATTATCCTTGATGAGTTTCAAAATATCTTTTACTGTTTTTGCCATAAAAGCACCTCCACGGTTAATTTTTTACCATCATACACCATTTCGCTGCAAATTACAAGAAAAAAGTCGGCAAATCCGCGGATTTACCGACTTTTTTGTTAATTTTTACACACACGGTTGACCTGCTCGGTGGTCAGCACCATCATCAGCCAGAAAAACGCCAAGAATGCGGGGAAAAGACCGATGTGCAGATGCTGTGCGACCAGACCGAACACAGGGGGCACAAAGGTGATGCCGCAATAGGCGGCGGCCATCTGGATGCCCACGATGGCGTGGCTGTTCTCCCGCCCGAAGTGGGTGGGGGTGGCGTGGTTGCAGCAGGGATAAATGGGGGCGCATCCCAGCCCCAAAATCACCAGACCTGCCAGTGCCGTGGGGACGGTGGGTACCAGTATCAGCGCCAATCCCATCGCCTGCAGAGCCAGACCGACACGGACCATCGTGCGGTCGCCGAAGCGATCCGCTGTAAAACCGTTCAGGAATCGTCCCACGGTGATGCCCAGATAGAACAATAGGGCAAAGGCGGCGGCGGACTGCGTATCCACGCCGTGGTGGTCCACCAAATAGCTGGCGGCCCACAGGCCGGTGGTGGCCTCCAGCGCACAGTAGCTGAGGAAGGTCAGCAGGATGGTCTTGACCCCCCGTATTCGCATAGCACCCCGCAGACCGAGGGGGGCTTCATAGCCTTCTTCCTCTGCGGTGGCGGCGGGGGAACGCTTTTTCCATAGGGGGAGAGAAATCAGCAGCACGGCGGTAAGCACCATCTGCACCACGGCGATGGCGCCGTAGCCCATAGGCCAGCCATGGCGGGAGCCGATGGCCGCGCTCATAACATAAGGGCCGATGGCGGCGCCCACGCCCCAAAAGGCGTGGAGCCAGCTCATATGCCGTCCGCTGTAGTGCAGAGCCACGTAGTTATTCAGCGCGGCGTCCACAGCTCCTGCCCCCAGACCGTAGGGTACCGCAAAGATGCACAGCATCCAAAATACGCGGGAAAGAGAGAAGCCCAGAAGGGCACCGGCGGTGAGCGCCACACTCATGGCGGTGACAGGTCCGGCACCCAAACGGTGGGTGATTTTGTCGGACAGAAGGCTGGAAAGGATGGAGCAGGCGGCAATGATCATAGATATTATACCTGCGTAGGATTCGGGGACAGATAGGTCTTCTTGCATTACCGGCCATGCCGCACCCAACAGGCCGTCCGGCAGACCAAGGCTGATAAAGGCCATATAGATAATTGCTAACAACAGCGTAACCATAGTTTGTTCCTCACTTCACAACATTGCCCTCACCATAACACAAAGCTACCCGCTTTGCAAGGGGAAATTTAACCGCTTTTCTTCTTATGCACGATGAAATATGAGCGGAAAACAAACACTTTTTCTGTAAAGACTTGCTTTTTTCGGAAAAAGTTGCTATGATAAGGGCAATAGGCAGCTTTCCGTGTTTCTGTATCAAACACGGCAGGCTGCCTCTTTATGTCATACAACAGGAGGAAACTATTGTGAAAAAACCTGT
The DNA here is from genome assembly GCA_045592345.1 of Acutalibacteraceae bacterium. Taxonomy (GTDB): domain Bacteria; phylum Bacillota; class Clostridia; order Oscillospirales; family Acutalibacteraceae; genus UBA5905. The sequence goes on from JAZNUN010000077.1 coordinate 1,863, forward strand.
ATTTTATACGGAAATCGCGTACATTTTAGGTGTGCTATTACTGGCCCTTGCCACCGCATTAATGGAGCAGGGGGCTTTTGGTATGTCCATCGTGGTGGCCCCTGCCTACGTGGTGCATTTAAAATTGGTCGAGATGTGGTCGTGGTTTTCTTTCGGTGTAGCCGAGTTCGTATGTCAGACCATGGTTTTGGCTATCACGTTTATCATCGTGAGACGGGTGCGACTGACCTGGCTGTTGGCCTTCGGCACCACCGCCCTGTACAGTCTGGCACTGGACGGCTTTTTGCTGATTACCGCACTGATCCCCTCGCTGTTAGCGGTGCGGGTGGCGGTGTACGTGCTGGGTTTTGGACTGTGCGTGACGGCGGTAGGTCTGATTCTCCACGGGTATCTGCCCCCTTCCGCCTACGACCTGTACGCTAAGCTGGTTACCGCTAAGACCGGTCGCCCTCTGTCAGTGGTAAAAACCACCTACGATCTGGTGAGTTTAGCTGTGGCGGTGGGGTTGAGTCTGTTGTTCTTCGGCGGTATCCGCGGCGTGGGTGTGGGCACCGTGGCGGGGGCACTGTTGGGCGGTGTTTGTATCCGCAAGGTGATGGAGTGGTTAGGGCGTGTGTTCTGTTTCCGTGATTTGCTACCGTGGCGGCCGCATTTTGAGTAAAAACGGTGCAGGTTTCCCCCAAAATTAGCAAAAAGTGAAGAAAATCACACGAAACGGGTTGACTTGCCCCTTATTAAGTATTATTATATATACGATTATGGGTAATTTTATGCTTTCTGTGCAGAAAGCCGTTACCGAAAAGAAGAAACTACGGAAGAGTAGAGGAGTTAAAGGGTTTTGAAGAGATTTGAGAAGAGAATGTGGCTTTCCTCGCCCACTATGCACGGGGAAGAAATGGAATACATGGCTCAGGCCTACAAGACCAACTGGATGTCCACCATTGGTGAGAACATCAACGTCATAGAGCCTACCGTCAGCCAGAAGATCGGCTGTCAGTATGCGGTGGCGCTGGCCTGTGGCACGGCGGCCTTGCATCTGGCGGTCAAACTGACGGGTCTGAAGGCCGGCGAGCGGGTGTTTTGCTCCGACCTGACCTTTGCAGCTACGGTCAACCCCATCGTATACGAGGGCGGTGTCCCCGTATTCATCGATTCGGAGTATCAGACCTGGAATATGGATCCCGCGGCACTGGAGCGGGCATTTGAGAAATACCCTGACACCCGTTTGGTGATGGTGGCCAATCTGTACGGCGTTCCCGCCCAGTTTGATGAGATTCGGGATATCTGCGCGCGGCACGATGCCATTCTCATCGAGGATGCGGCGGAGTCTTTCGGCGCTACCTATAAGGGTCAGCAGACCGGTCGCTTCGGCACCTATAATATCATCTCCTTCAACGGTAACAAGATCATCACCGGTTCTACCGGCGGTATGCTGCTCACCGACGACTTTGAGGCGGCACAGAAAGCCCGTAAGTGGTCCACCCAATCCCGTGAGAATGCGCCGTGGTATCAGCACGTGGACCTGGGCTACAACTACCGTATGAGCAATGTGGTTGCCGGTGTGGTCCGCGGTCAGCTGCCCCATCTGGAGGAGCACATCGCCCAGAAGAAGGCCATCTATATGCGCTATAAAGAGGCGTTTAAGGATCTGCCGGTCACCATGAATCCCTACGACGTAGATACGATGGAACCCAACTACTGGTTGTCCTGTATGATCATCGACCCTGAGGCTATGTGCGAGCAGACCCGCACCGATACCAAGGCTACATACGTCAAGGAGCCCGGCAAGACCTGCCCCACCGAGATCCTGGAGACGCTGGAGGAGCACAATGCTGAGGGCCGTCCTATTTGGAAGCCTATCCATTTGCAGCCTTACTATGCGGATTGCGATTTCGTCACCGCCCGTGAGGGTGTCAGCGTGGGCGACGACATTTTCCACCGCGGATTGTGCCTGCCCAGCGACAACAAGATGACCCCTGAGGATCAGGATATTATCATCGAGATCGTCAAAAGCTGTTTTTGAGTTAGAGCAATGACGAATTAATGGCACGGAATGTGTTTGAGTGTTGAGTGAGGAACGCACTTATGTATGCCAAGTTTATTAAACGATTTTTGGATTTTCTGTTATCGTTAACCGCACTGCTGGTGTTGTCTCCGTTGCTGTTGGTGTTAACCGTGATTGGTGCTGCCGTGATGAAGGGTAACCCGTATTTCACCCAGTTGCGTCCCGGTCGCAGGGATAAAAACGGACAGGAGCGTATCTTCCGTCTTATTAAGTTCCGCACGATGACATGTGAGAAAGATGCAGAAGGAAATCTGCTTCCTGATGAGCAACGGGTAACTAAATACGGCAGACTGTTGCGATCTACCTCCTTAGACGAACTGCCGGAATTGCTGAATATTTTGGTGGGCGATATGTCCATCGTAGGTCCCCGTCCGTTGCTGCCAGAGTATCTGCCGTATTATTCAGAAGAAGAACGCCGTCGTCACGACATTCGTCCCGGTTTGACAGGCTGGGCACAGGTAAATGGTCGAAACATTACGGCGTGGGATGAACGTCTGCAACAAGATGTTTATTATGTAGGTAACTGCGGTTTCCTTCTTGATTGCAAGATCTTGCTGATGACTGTTGTAAAGACGATAAAACGTTCGGATATTATTGTGGGAAAGCAACATGGTCCCGGTCACGGACGACTGGATATTGTTAGACAGGGAAAGTTGGGCAAGGAGGAGAATCGCCGTGAGGAAACTGTTAATATTGGGAAGTGACTACGGTACAATCCAGGTAATAAAAGAAGCAAGACGCTTAGGATTGTATACAATTGTTGCGGATACCATGCAAACTTCTCCCTCCAAAGTGCTGGCGGACGATGCTTGGCTGATTAGTACTACGCAAATCGATGAATTAGAGGCTCGTTGCAGGCAGGAAAATGTTACGGCGGTTATGTTTGGTGCCAGTGATTTTAACATTTCAAATGCCAGAATACTGTGTAAGCGTCTGAATCTACCAATTTATTGCGATAATGACAGTGTGTGGGATATTGTGCGCGACAAGCGGGCGTTTAAGGATATTTGTATTAAAGTCGGCGCCAATGTGGCGCAGGATTTTTATTTGGATGACCAACTTCGGGAACAGAATCTCTGCTGTGTTCGGTATCCCGTTGTATGTAAACCCTCCGATAAAAGTGGAAATCGGGGAATGAGTTATTGTGAAAATGAAGCGGAACTGATTGTTGGCTATCAAAAAGTGCGAGAGATTTCAGATATGCCTGTTATCGTTGAACGCAGGCTGTGCGGTCAGGAATTTAACGCACATTATGTTTTGGCGGACGGAGAAGCAAGATTGCTGTATTTGAACGCTACACATCATCAGCCCGGACAGCAGGAAAATCTGTATTCTTTTAAGTGTACAACATCCTCTTTTTTAAAACAGTACATTGAAGAAATGAATGATGATGCCAAAAAAATTATTCAGCAAACCGGATGCAGAGAGGGAATCGTATGGTTTGATTGCATTAGGGATGTGGACGGAAAGTTCTACTTTCTGGAAATGGGGTATCGCTTTGGCGGCGTCATGACCTATGCTCCTTACGAAAAGGTTTCGGGCTTTAATACGATTCACTGGATGCTGGAGTGCGCGCTAGGAGTAAAGCATACAAAGAAAGATCTACCAGCTGAATTGGATAGGGCGATGATCGGCTGTGCGGGTTCATATCATCTGTTTTCTACACATGAAGGTGAAATTGCTCGGATTGAAGGTTTGGAAGTGTTGCAGAAGTTGCCCAATGTGTATATTGATCTACCCAAGCGCGAGGGGGATTCACTCCGTTTGTTAACGAATTCCGGGTTGATTGGTATTTACGGCAAGGATATTGAAGAATTGTGCGCTACGGTTGCATATGTCAACACCAAACTCAGAATATATAATTCCGTTGGGGAAAATATGTTCATTCTCTACGATGATTTTGATACGATCCGTGAGGAGTATTACAAGGGGTTGAGTGAATTTGGATTATTCTAGCAAGTGCCGGTCAACACCTATTCAGTATCTCGGAGATTTTGGCGCAAATTGGCTATGGATCAAGCGAGAGGATATGATTCCATTCTGTTTTGGAGGAAACAAAGCTCGGAAGGCACAGCTTTTCTTTCAGGAGATTGATGACGGTGAGTACGATGTGGTAGTCACCTACGGATCCGGAAGCTCAAACCACTGCCGTGTGGTTGCGAATATGGCGGCACAGCGTGGAATCCGTTGCATCATTATTTCTCCAGAGGAAGCATCGGAAGCCACATTTAATTCGGTTATGATGCAACTTTTTGACGCCCAGATTATGGTATGTCCGGTGAGCTGTGTTGCAAAGACCATCGAACGGACGTTGGAGAAACTGCGCGCACAGGGAATGAAGCCCTATTTCATTCCTGGTGGCGGCCATGGTAATAACGGAACCCAGGCTTATGTAGAATGCTATGAAGAGATTAGACAGTATGAGGAAGTTTGCGGTATCCATTTTGACTATATTTTTTTGGCGTCCGGCACCGGAACGACTCATGCTGGTCTTGTCTGCGGACAGTTAATCCATAACGATACAAGAACGATTGTGGGAATTAGCATTGCCAGACGAAAGCCGACAGGCAGAGACGTTGTGGTTCAGAGCGTAAGTGAATACCTGCAAGTGTGTAGTGTACCTTATCAGGATGATGAGGTGGAACACGCGACTGTTTTTGAGGATGACTATGTGGGTCAAGGATATGGAAGATATACAGAGGATATTATCAAAACTATTGATATGGTTATGAGACAATATGGAATTCCAATGGACGCAACATATACGGGAAAAGCATTCTGGGGCATGACCGAATTTGTGAAGAGCAATGACCTTTGCGGAAAAAACATCCTTTTTATTCACACCGGTGGAACGCCTTTGTATTTTGATTTCTTAGATGAAGCACATAAGGAGTGAAGTGCGTTGAATATTCTGATTTTGAGTTGTGGTACACGCAACAAAATCGTCCAGTATTTTAGACGAGCCATCAACGAGAAAGGATTAGTGGTTGCCACCGATTGCAGTCCCATAGCACCTGCCATCTATGACGCTGACAAATACTACATTGTGCCGAGAATTACCGAGCCGGGATACATAGACGTGATTTTGGATATTTGTCGTCGCGAGAAAATTACCGGGGTGCTGTCGTTGATTGACCCCGAGTTGACTATGTTGGCCGAGCATGCCGAGGCATTTCGCAGTATTGGCACCACCGTTATAGGCTCCGATTTGGCGTGCTGTGATCGTTCGCTGGATAAATGGAAAATGTTTTGCTGGTTGAAGGAGCACCATTACTTATGTGCACGGTCGTACCTGAATGTAGCCAATTTTTATGCGGATTTAGATAAGGGCGACATCGACTTCCCAGTGTTTGTCAAGCCTGTGTGCGGCAGCGCCAGTCTGTCTATCTCCAAAGTGTTTGATAAAGCAACGTTGGAAATTCTGATGTCTCACGATGAAAATTTAATGATTCAAGAATACTTGGATGGACAAGAACTCGGCGCTGACTGCTACATTGATATGATTAGCGGTGAGGTCGTGTCTATTTTTGTTAAGAAGAAACTTGTAATGCGTGCAGGTGAAACGGATAAAGCGGTTAGTTTTAAGGATGAAAAACTGTTTTCACTGATTGAAACCTTCATTCAGGAAAGTGGTTATCGCGGACAAATTGATATAGATTTATTTGAAATTGACGGTGAATATTATATCTCCGAAGTTAATCCGCGTTTTGGCGGAGGTTATCCGCATGCGTATGAGTGCGGGTGCGATCATATGTTGCTGATCAAGAACAACCTGCTCGGTCAGACTAACAAGAAGAAGATCGGTTGTTACGAAGATAACATATATATGATGAAATACAGTGAGCTGTTAACTACAGGAGCAGAGCGATGAATATACTCTTTTTGTCTATCGGCAATCTAAGGGACATTCGTGAAAAATCACTGTACACGGATTTTGTGCGAGAAATGGTTTCCCGCGGCAACAATATTTATGTGGTGTGTGCTAATGAAAAGCGCAATGGAAATGATACTGCACTGACAACAGAAGAGGGTGTGCAGATACTGCGTGTACGCATCGGTAATATCACAAAATGCGGCATGATAGAGAAGGGCATATCTACGTTGATGATTGAGCCCCAGTTCAAAAATGCCATTAAAAAGTATTTCAGTGGGGTTTGTTTTAATTTGGTGGTTTATTCTACCCCACCGATTACTTTTGCCGGTGTCATTCAATACATTAAAAAGCGGGACGGGGCCGTCAGCTATTTGTTGCTAAAGGATATTTTTCCTCAGAACGCGGTGGACATCGGTATGATGACCAAGCGCGGGCCCAAATCAGTTATCTATAAGATGTTCCGCAACAAGGAGAAGCGGTTGTATCGCTTGTCCGACCACATCGGGTGTATGTCCCCCGCCAACGTGGAATATTTGCTACGGCACAACCCCTATGTAGATCCGCAGATCGTGCACGTCAACCCCAATAGCATGGAGGTGGCGGAATATACCCCCGATGCGGAAAAGAAAGTTGCTATTTATCAGCGTTACAACATTCCCGCGTCTGCCACTACGTTCATATACGGTGGTAATCTGGGACGCCCACAGGGCATCCCTTTTCTCATTGAATGCCTAAAGGCCAATGCCGATCGGGAGGATCGGTATTTTATCATTTGCGGCACCGGCACCGAATACCCTAAGCTAAAAGCATACGTGGAGGAGCATAAGCCGCAGAACGTGCTGCTGCTCAACGGCCTGCCCCGTGCGGAATACAGCGATTTTGTCAAGGCCTTTGACGTGGGATTGATTTTCCTGGACCATCGGTTCACCATCCCCAATTTCCCCTCTCGTCTGCTGTCGTATATGCAGGCGCGGATGCCTGTGTTGGCTTGTACCGACCCCAATACGGATATTGGACAAGTGGTCACCGAGGGCGGCTTCGGCTGGTGGTGTGAGAGCAACTCTGTGGCGGATTTTACCGCCAAGGTGGACGAGGCTATCGTTGCCCCGCGTAAGGATATGGGGGATAAGGGATATGACTATCTGACGGAGCATTACTCCTCCGCCCGCAGCTATGACATCCTGATGAAGCATCTGTAAGGAGTGAAATCTATGCGCATTGTGGTCAATGATATTGCCGCCAGCAAATGGGGCGCTATGGCCGTTTTGCGGGATTTTTATCGTTGCGTGTGTGAAAACGACACCGAGAACGAGTGGATCTTTCTTTTAAGCGATCGTTATTTTGAAGAGACCGACAACGTCAAGATCATTCCTATGCCGCAGGTCAAAAAAAGCGGTGTGCGTAAGCTGGCGTTTGATTTTGTGACGGGGCGTCGGTTCATTGCGTCCCTCAAGCCGGACGTGGTGTTTTCTATGCAGAATATCATCACCTTCGGTCTCAAAGTGCCGCAGGTGGTGTATATGCACCAAAGCTTGCCGTTCCAGAGCGTTAAAAAGTTTTCTTTTTGGAAGAAACCGGAACGCACGTCGGCGGTGTATCAGCATCTGGTGGGCGCTATTATCAAGCGCTCTCTGAAAAAGTGCGACAGAGTGATCGTACAGGCCGGATGGATCAAGGAGGCCGTGTGCAAAAAGTGCCGTATTGCGGAAGATAAGGTGTTCCGTGTGCTCCCCTCGGTCAAGGCTTTGGACCTGAAAGAGGGCGTAACACCGGACAATACCCGATTCTTCTATCCCACCGGTGTGGCATCCTATAAAAACAACCAACTGGTATTTGATGCCTGTGACATACTCAACCGTAAAGGATTGAAGTACGAAGCCACCCTGACCGTGGCGGCGGAGTCTGCCCCCGCCAACGTGCGATGCGTGGGACGCATCCCGTTCGAGGAGGTCGTGGAACAGTATCAGAGCAGTGTGATGGTATTCCCCTCGTATATCGAAACCTTCGGCTACCCTTTGGCGGAGGCGCGGCAGGCCGGTACCATCGTGCTGGCCTCGGATACGCCTTTCGCCCGTGAGGTGTTGGCCGGTTATGAAAACGCGTATTTCTTCGACCCCTTCGATCCGCAGCAGCTGGCCGATCTGATGGAGCGGGTGATCCGCGGCAACATTGTGTGGCAGGAAGTATCCGCTGTGCAGACTCAGACGCGGGATAGCTGGACCGAGGTTATGGACATCGTCAGGAGGACGGTATGAGAATACTGGAAGTATGTGTAGACCTGGACGGCGGCGGCATTGACCGCTATTTGCTGAATTACTGCAGCCGCATTCCGGATATACAGTTCGATTTCGCTGTGGTAGACAGCAAGATCGGTATTCTGGAACCGCAGTTAGAGGCTCTTGGATGCCATATCTATCGCGTGCCGCGCCAGAGCCGTGGGGTGCGTGCTAATTATAACGCCATCAAGCAGATCTTGACGCAGAATACCTATGATGCCGTTCACGTGCATCTGGGTTATCGCGGTGCGGTAGCCCTGTGGTGCGCCAAGCGGTGCGGCGTCAAAGCGCGCATCGTCCACGCCCATATCGCTGCAGAGCCGGAATCCGTCAAGCAGCGGATGATCCGTAAGACTTTTACGGTGCTGGTGAGAGGGCTGGCTACCCATCTGGCCGCCTGCGGCGTGGACGCCGCTAAGTGGGTGTGGGGTGCCAAAACCTATGCCCGCGGCAAGGTGACGGTGCACAACAATGCCATTCAGACCGACAAATATGCCTATTCCCAGGAAGTGCGAGGGGCTATGCGCGCAGAGCTGGGATTGGATGACAGTGTGTTGGCGGTGGGTCATGTGGGCCGTCTGTGTGCTCAGAAGAATCAGCTACGGCTGTTGGATATCTTTGAGGAGATCCACCGTTTGCGTCCGGAGTCCGTGTTGCTGCTGGTGGGTCGGGGAGACCAGGAGGAAGCTGTGCGCCGCAAGGCGGAGGCGCTGGGCCTGACGGATGCGGTGCGGCTGCTGGGCGTGCGGGATGACGTGCCCCGTCTGCTGTCCGCCTTTGACACCTTTGTGTTCCCCAGCACCCACGAGGGGTTGCCCTTTACGCTGATTGAGACCCAGTGCAACGGATTGCCGGCGGTTTGTGCCGATACCGTTACCCCCTTGGTGAAATTGGGGGAGGATGTGGCGTTTTTATCGCTGTCCGACAGCAACGTCCACTGGGCGCATAAGGCGATTGAAGCGGCGGAGCGTGGACACAACCCCGACGGCGCCCGCATCGTGGCGGATGCCGGCTATGATATTGACAGAGAGGCCGCACGGCTTCGGGATTACTACATCAATGCGATTAAGGCAGGAGCAAAATGAACACAAGCAAACTGATAAAAGATAACGGCTGGACTTCACAAGTCACCATCACGATGATTTTCGGTTTTTTATTCCGTTTTTTGATGCTGATGGTGATCCTGTACGTGACCAATGATTCCTGGGAGATCTTTTTCCTTGAGGATGATAAGAAGTACGAGGAAATGGCACAGCTGTACAGAGCCTATTCGGATACTATCTGGAATATGCGACTGTTCAGAAAGATGACCGGTGGTTACGCGGCTACTTTCTGGCCGTTGGTGATGTGTGTTTCTACCAAGCTGTTTGATTACGTTTATACCGGACGCATCATCAACGTGATATTGTCCACATTGTGCATTGGAGCAACCTATAATCTGTGCTATGAAGTGTCGGGAAACCAGAAGACGGCACTGCTTTCGGCACGGTTGTTTGCGTATATGCCCTTTTCCGTTCTGGTGTGTTGCTTCCCTATTAAGGATATGTTTATTATGCTAGGCACCATATATTCGTTCTTCATTTTTGTACGCATTCAAAACAGCCGAAAGGTTTCTGCTGTGCAGTATGCATTGCTGGTGTTTTTTTTGATCGGTATTTTAAACAGCCGCGGCGCGGTGACGGAATTGCTGCTGATCTTTTTCCTTATTTATTTGCTGCAAAAGACCGTGCAGGCCAAGAGATATATTGCTGCTATGTTGATGCTGGTTGGTGCGGCGGCGTTGTTTGTCATCTTTCGGAATTACCTGGCTGAGTCTTTCAGCGAGAAGATCGACACCTATGGAAACTACGGCGCGGATGAAGCGGCCGGCCTGAACATCATCCGTATTTCCGGTGTTTGGGATTTTTACAAGCTACCCGTCACCTATGGCTTTGCTATGCTGCAGCCGATGAAACTGGCATTGTTCAACATAGGACAAGACGTCCGTCCCTGGCAGACGGTGTTGTCATACGCGAACATTACCATATACCCCATAGCGGTGGGTGCCTGGGCCTATATGTTCTGTAAAAAGCATAATCTGTTCTTCTGGTTGTCCAGCTTTGTGATGTTTGCGGCTATTATCTCCCTGTCTTTGGGTGTGAGCCGCCACTATCTGTTTATGATGCCCATCCATATGATCAACTATTCCCTGTATATGAGTGAAAACACGAAACGGCGTAGTTCTATGGTGTTGGCAGGCACCGTGGCTTTGATCGTTGCCGTGCTTGCCTATGCGTCGAGTAAGATAGAGTAATGGTTTATTGTTCGGAGGTGTGCTGTTATGCCCTTAAGTCTGTTTTTGGACGCCCTGCCGTATAATGAAATGAAGGAGCACTATGCCGACTGGCAGGCGGATATGCAGTTGGGGGAGTTGATTCCCAATATTGCCTACAGCTCCAGTCTGCATTGGCAGTTGTATTGCGACAAATATCCCGATGACCGCGGAACGCTGGTGGATTGGGTCCGTCAGGCGGAAAAGAACAAGGTGGTGCGGTTGCTGTCCACCGTTCTGTCTCCGCTGGATCGGATGGGTAATCTGGGCCTGCTGTCCAAAAAGGTGCTGTGCCGCTACGTGATGCGTCGCAACGCCTTTGCCAATATTCCCTATCGGTTCCGCAAGGATTTTACCGAGTTGGGTACCTATCTGTTTTGGGATGAAAAGACCTACCGTGCCGAGCCGATCTTCGACGGCTACACCGTGGTGTCTCAGGATGAGGGACACCGCACCTTTGAGGTGACGCTGGACCTGCTGCGGGCGGCGGTGGAGCGCGGGGATAAGAATATTTTCGGCGTTTTCGGCTTTGCCGATGCCCTGGGGCATAAGTGCCGTCGGGGAGAGGTGTATTCCGCACGCCTGCGCCCTTATATGGACGCATTGGGTGAGGTGCTGGCCCTGTATCGGGAGAAAAATCCTGATGAGGAGATATTGCTGGTCTCCGACCACGGTATGAGCACCGTGGAGCGTAGGATCGACCTGAAGCTGGAGGACCGTTTCGGCGAGCAGAAGCAGGGACGGTACGTGGCCTATTGCGATACAGCCGTGATGTGCATCTGGTGTGACGATCCCTCTTTGAAACAGCCGATAGGCGATTATCTGGCAACCCGCACCGAGGGACATCTGCTCACCGAGGAGGAGCGGGCCTATTTCCGTGCCACCGACCGCAAATTCGGTGACATCATCTACATCCTGCGGGAGGGCAACGTGTTCGCCGACAACTGGTTCGGCAAGAGCATCCGCAAGCCCAACCTCGACGGGTCGGGTATGCACGGCTTCTGGCCGGAGTGGGAAGCCAAGGATCAGATGGCCTGTGTGGCCCTGATCGGGGGAAACCGCACCCTGCAGGAGCGGTATGATTATCCTGCGGCGCATATCCTTATCAAGGAGATTATGAAAGGACGTTGACAGTGGCGTATTTTTACAAAGAAAACCCTGTCTTAGAGGAGCAGGTGGACCGCTATTTTGCCCGTCTGGCGGCGTATAACGACGCCCATTGCGGCGGTCAGCTGTCGGTGATCCTGCTGGGTAGTCTTTCCCGCGGGGAGGGCACTTGGCAATCCGGCGAAAACGGGGACCGTCTGCTCAGCGATATTGAATATTTCACCGTCTACCCCGACGGGTTTACGGGACAGAGCGAGTTTACCGCCTATGCCGATACGGTGGCGCGTGAGGTGTTTATCGGTCAGGATTCTACTCTTTTCCATATTGATAATACCTTTGTCCGTCGTGAGGCTCTGCCGCTGATGGAACGCAAACTGCTCACCTATGACGCTGTCCGCATGGGTAAAACGGTGGTAGGCACGGATTGCATACCCTTATTGCCCGCCATTACGGTGGATAATATCAACCTGTGCGATATTCGGGATATTCTGACTCACCGCGTATTTTCGGTGCTGTATTACGGCCTGCCGATGAAACAGGCGGGAGATGCCGAGGGTTATCGATATTCTCTGGCTAAGAATTCGCTGGATCTGATGACGGTGCTGTTGGTTTCCCACGGTATACTGGAGAGTGGGTTCAGCCGTCGTTTGGATCTGGTCAAGACCCTGCCCGTGGAGGAGCGGATCAAAGAGTATTTTGCCTATTGTCTGTCCGTCAAGCTGTCGACGGAATGTGTCCGCACCTTCACCATTGAGGAGATGGAGGAGCAGTTTTTGACCCTGCTGCGGGAGTTGTCCCGCACCTTCTGCGTGCCGCTGAAAAACCTGTGGATCAACCGCCGTTTTGTACTGCGGCGGCGGATGGGAATGGTGAAGCGGGCCATGCAATGCCACCGCTTGCCCCGCCTCGGTCATTTGCAGAGCTTGATCACCTCGTTTGAGAAGAAAACCCCGCTGACGCCCCGTCAGTTGACGAATAATCGGATTTTGAACGGTTATCCCACCTGAGTGAAAAAGGAGAAGGCTTATGTCTAAGGATATTTTAAAGAAGATCGGATTGTTTTTTGATGCAAAATTTCTTGATGTGATGCACCGCGTGAACTACAAGTATTACGCTAAGCATTATCCCCTGTATCTCAAGCGGATGGGCGTACAGTTCTCCGGTGATATTTCTAAAACCGGATTTATTGCCGGCAACGTCAAATTTGACTCCGTAGCCTATGCAAATCGCATTACCCTCGGCGAACAAACCACCATTTCTACCGGCGTATTTATTTTGGTGCACGATTATTCCATCGGAACTGCGATCCGATCTCTGCGCCCCACTACGCCGGGGGATATGCCCCGCTTTTTGAGCGAGGTTAAGATCGGTAACAACTGCTTTATCGGCGCACGGTCTATTATTCTGCCCGGCACCACCATCGGCGATAACACCATCGTGGGTGCAGGCAGCGTGGTAAAGGGAAATATTCCCGCCGGCGTGATTGTGGCCGGTAACCCTGCACGGATCATCAAGACGACGGAAGAATATGCTCGTTTGCACTTGGAAAAGGGCGATTTTGAAGGCGTTCTCCCCGAAATTGAGTAAAGGATGATATAGTTTGAACAAAACAGCAAAAAACACGGCAATATATTTTGTAGGCACAGTGTTTTCTGCCGTGGTAGGCTTTTTAAATACGATGCTGCTTACACGAGTGTTGGATGCTCAAGTCTATGCGATGTACGGTTTGCTGACTACGTTCATATCCGCGGCGACTACTTTGATTGCTTTTGGGTATGATTCCTCCTATTCGCGTTTTTATTATAAGCACGGATTTACGCAACAGCGTTTTATTTGGAATGTTTTGCGCACACCGCTGATCGTGTTTGCGGTATTTGCCGTTGTATTGTTGGAACCGAATCGCCTATTGCTTCGGTGGGTGTTCGATAGTGATTTGGGTTGGACAACCGCGCTGCTGTTGTTGGTGTATGCCTTTTTTGCTTTTGTGCATCGGTTTACCCAGCTGACGGCCCGTATGGAGGAGAGAGCTCTTAATTACGTAGGGTCCAACTTTGTGGGCAAATTCGGCTTTGTCGCCATTGTCTTGGTAATCTATATGTTGGCGCACAGTGTCAGCTTTAATTGGGTGGTGCTGTCCTTCCTCATCAGCGGTGCGGTTGCTACCGCTATGAATTTGTTCATTTTCACCCGATTGGGTCAAGAGACCAACGCATCAAGCGAGTCGGTGACCGAAAAGGATCTGTTTTCTTACGGTTTTCCGTACATGATCAATAACGTCATTATTTTGATCGTGCCCCTGGTAGAAAAGATCATTATCCGTGAGTTGGCCGGATGGGACGTGCTGAGCATCTATACCGCCGCCGCAATTTTTCAGACGGTGATTTTGCTGGTAACCAACACGGTCATCAATATCTGGAACCCGTTGGTGTATAAGCATTTTGACAACGAAGAGCGGTTTAAGCCGCTGTTGCATCTGTTCGGACAGGTGGCTACTGTTGTATTGACAGTGGGTCTGGCACTGTGCATCCTGCTGCGGCGGTGGCTGGTTCTGATTTTGGACAGCAACTATTATTCCGTATATATTATCGCACCGTGTGTTTTGTTCGGTGCCTGCTTCAATATCCTCAACATCATCTATTCCGTGGGCATCAACATCAAAAAGAAAACGCTCTATTTCATTATATCCCCTCTGTTACAGTTAGGCATTTCTGTAGGATTATGCTATTTGCTGGTCCCTACTATGGGACTGACGGGCGTGGCGATTGCTACGCTGGCAAGTCTGGTGGTCAGCAAGACCTATCGCATTATGGTGGGTATGCATTTCTATAACACCGGTGTATCGGAGTGGAAGGTGGTTCTGCTATGCATTATCGGTGTGGCGGCGTCCGTGTTTACGCTGTTCTCTACCACCCTGCTCAGCGACGTGTTGGTGTTTGCGGGTCTGGTGGCGGCGGTGGCGGTCATTATTAACAAGGATTTTACGACATTGGTGCGGTCGATGAAAGATATCCTGCGCGCGGACAAGAAAACGGAACCGAAAGGAGAAGCGGTATCATGAAAAACATCGTGTTGTTTGACACCTCGATGGCGACGCTCAACCACGGCGATGAGATCATTATGGAATCGTTTCTGAAAAACGGCAGTGATCTGCTGGATGGGCATTACGTGGCCCGTTTCCCTACCCATGCGCCCTGCTTTCTGTTCCATCAGCAATTGAAGCGGAATCCCCGCTATATGTTCGTAAAAAACGCCGACCATAAATTCATTTGCGGAACCAATCTGTTGAGCAATAAGATCTACATACCGTGGCATTTCTGGAACATCAATCCTTTCATTTGCCATTGTTATAAGGGTTCCGTGCTGGTGGGCGTGGGCTGTTCCGCTTTCCCCGAGGGGAGTGACAAGCTCCATTGGTACAGCAAGTGGCTGTATAAGAAGATATTGTCTAAGCAGTATAAGCACAGCGTGCGGGATGAGCGTACCAAACGCATCGTAGAGAACATCTGCGGCGCGGGCAGCGCCATCAATACCGGATGTCCCACCCTGTGGGGGATGACCAAGGCACATTGCGCGCAAATTCCTGTGAAAAAGGCGAATCGGGTGGTGTTCACCCTCACCGATTATGCCGTGGACCGTGTGAATGATCAAAGATTGATCGACATCCTCAACCGTCAGTATGACGAGGTGTATTTCTGGCCCCAGGGCACACGGGATATGGCCTATTTCCAATCTCTTTCCGCTATTGAGAATATTCACGTTATCACACCGTCTGTGGCGGCGTATGACGCCCTGCTGGGTGAGGGTAACGTTGATTTTGTCGGCACGCGGTTGCACGCCGGCATCTATGCTATGCAGCATAAGGTCCGTACCGTGATCCTGTCGGTGGACAATCGTGCGGTCGATATGGCAGAGACCTATAACCTTAACGTGTTGCGTCGGGATGACCCGCAACTGGAGTCTATTCTGTGCGGGGATATCGTGACCGACGTTAACATCAACGAGCAGGCCATTGCTGAGTTCAAAAAGCAGTTTTTAAACGGATAACGGAAGGGGCGGCAGTATGAAACCATACATTATCGGCATTGCCGGAGGCAGTGGATCGGGCAAATCCACCTTTGCCAAACGTATTCAGAAGAATTTTCCCAAGCAGGTATCGGTTGTCAGCTGTGACAACTATTACCTGCCCCACGACGAACTGTCGCTGGAGGAGCGGGCTAATCTGAATTATGACGCCCCTGTGGCGCTGGAGTTTGACCTGATGGTCAGACATCTGGAGGCGCTGAAACAGGGGAAGACCGTGCAGTGTCCCGTGTATGATTTTACCCGTCATACCCGCAGCGCCGCTGTGACCGAGATCCCCTCCCGCCCCATTATCCTTATTGACGGTATTCTTATCTTCCACGATCCGGCACTGCGGGATTGTATGGATCTGAAAATTTACGTGGAGACCGACGCCGACGAGCGTATTCTCCGCCGCGCCCGACGGGATATGCGGGAGCGCGGTCGTGACCTGGACAGCGTGATACACCAGTATCTCTCTACGGTTAAGCCGATGCACAACACCTACGTAGAGCCCACTAAGGTGTACGCCGACATTATCCTCAACGGCGGAAAGAACGAGCAGGCGTTTATTCTGGTTAAAACACAGATCGAGCGACTGCTGAGGGAACACGACGGAGTGTAATCCTTCTTTTTCTTTCGTATAGAAAGGTAAGTAAACATGGACGTATTGCAACAACAAGCGTTGACGCTGATCAAAGGCGCCCTGACCGGTGATAAGTGCGTGCTGTCGGAAAAGCCGGATATGGACGCACTGCTGAAACTGGCCGGGAAGCACGGCATTGGTGCGCTGATGTATCACGCCCTGCTCAGCGGCGGCTATGAGAATGAGCCGGCTACGCAACAGCTGTTTTTCCAGTGTTTCCGCTATATTGCGGTCAGCGAAGGGCAGATGGCTATGCTGGACCGTGTATTTGCCGCCTTTGAGCAGCGGCACATCGATTATCTGCCGCTGAAGGGTATTCTGCTGAAGGGCATTTATCCTCAGCCGGAGATGCGGCGGATGGGGGACGGGGACGTTCTGTTCCGTCCCGAGCAGTATGACAGCATCCGTGAGGTGCTGACCGAGATGGGATTCACCTTTGACTATGAGACCGACCATGAGGCGGTGTGGAAGCACCCTGACCTGGTGCTGGAGATGCATAAGCGGATCGTTCCGCGGCGGGATAAGGACCTGTACCGCTATTTCGGCGATGGCTGGACTTACGCCATAGCAGACGGGGAGCATCCCCATCGCTATGGGTTTAATTTGGAGATGCAGTTTATCAGTCTGTTTGTCCATTTGGTCAAGCATTACCGCGGCGGCGGCATCGGACTCAGCCATATGATCGACCTGTGGGTGTTCCGCCGTCAGTACCCCGCGTTGGATGAAGCGGTGGTCCGCGCGGAACTGGACAAGATGTATCTGGGTGATTTTTACGATAACGTGATGGACACCCTGCAGGTGTGGTTTGAGGGAAAAGAAGCCACCGATAAGACGGATTTTATCACCAACGTGATTTTTGAAAACGGCGTGTATGGCACCCGTGAGCGAGCTCTTTTATCGTATACGGCTAAGGCCGGCCACCAAGAGAACGCTACCACCAACCGATATGCGGTGAAACTGCTACACTTGGTGTTTCCGCCGCGGTACACCTTAGAGACCAAATACCCCATACTGCGGAAATATCCGATTTGTTTGCCGGGGGTTTGGGTGGTTCGCTGGGTGGATGCACTACTGTTCCGCCGCCGCTATATTGTACAGCGTAACAAGGATATTCAGCGCACCAACGTAGAGAACATTCGGCAATTTGAGCAGGCTTTACAATATGTAGGCCTGGTCTATCACTTTGAAAAAGAATAAAAGAAACATAAAAAAGGCACCCGTGGGTGCCTTTTTTCTTTTGCTTATTTTCCTTCTCGGATGCGCTGCTGCCAACAGCCCCAGCACATACCCTCGTATTTATCGTTGCCGCCGATCTCGATCTGGTCGCCCTCTACCACGACCTTGCCGTTTTGCAGACGTGCGTTGACGATAGCCTTTTTACCGCAGCGGCAGACGGATTTGATCTCGGTGATGCTGTCCGCAATCTCGAACAGACGGCGGGAGCCATCAAACAGCTTGGTCTGAAAATCCGACCGCAGACCGAAGCACAGCACCGGTGTATCCAGACACTCGGCAATATATTTCAGCTGATCCACCTGGGCGGCGGTGAGGAACTGGCACTCGTCGCAGATGATAACGTCCACAGGGGCGGTGTTTTGGATGGTGGCAAACCGCGCCAGCAGATCCTCGTCCCCTCGCACCACGTCTGCTACGGCGGACAGGCCGATGCGGGACTTGACCACCGTGACACGGACACCGTTTTCGTCGGTGTAATCGTCGCGGTTGTCCAGATCGGGCTTGATAAGCCATACGCGGTTGCCCTTTTCCTCGTAATTAAAGCGGGTCATCAGGGCATTAGCGGTCTTGGAGGAGGCCATAGCCCCGAATTTAAAATACAGTTTTGACATAGCGGATACTCCGTTTCTGTTGTGATGGACGTCGCTTATTTATTATACCAACCGACAGACGAAAAAGCAAGAAAAAGGGCGGTTATTTTATGCGGAAAATATCCCTTTCCTCCAACCCCAGCATATCCGCCATCCGCTGACCGCGGGGACGGTGGTGGGTAAAGTGAACAGGGCCGTGGGCGTCGCTGCCGAAGAAGAATTTGCACCCGCATTCCTTGGCGTGGGCGTAGAAATCCACTACCGCCTGCTCCTCCTCGTCACTGCCGAAGCCGAAGGTGGCGGTGTTCAGTTCAATACCCACACCCAGCGCGGCGGCTTTTTGAAACAGGGTGGTGAGCCGCTCTCCTTTGACCAGCCGTAATACTTCGCAGTGGTTGGCGGGGTCGCCGCCCCCCAGTTTGGGTCCTGTCAGGTGGGCCAGGCCGATCTTATGCCACGGCAGGGGCATAGATAGAACCCGCACCAGTTTGTTGAGCAGGGCTTCCGCACGTCCCGCAGGGGTGGCGGCGTCGGCGGCGGAGATGGTGAAGTCGGTCATGTGAAAATGGCTGATGGAGATGAGGGCAAAATCCATCTCAGCCGCCCTCTCGGGGGAGAGACCTACGGTGCCGTCCAGGGTCATCTCCGCCTCGGCGCCGAACAGGAAACGGACACCCTCGGTGTGGGGCAGGGGGAGGGATTTAGAGATGTGGGGCCAGTTCTGAGACAGGTAAAAATCCGGTCCCCAGCCACCGCGGAGCATTGGCACCGCTTCATCCCAAAAGTGGTCGGTGAGAGCGACGGTGGTAAACCCCTCGTCGATGGCATATTGTAGAATCCGCTCGGGGGTCTGTTCCGGATCGCCGGAGCACATAGAGCCGACGGAGTGGATGTGCAGGTCGTGGTCGATGATGTAGGACATACGCTCACCTCATAGTATTGATAGGACTATTATACAGCAAAATGGGGGAGGATGCAATAAGAAGTTGATTGCTAAAAAAGAACTCCCCCGTTCACCGCGGTGAACGGGGGAGGGGAATATTATTTTTTCTTAGGGGCTTTGATCTTGTTCAGTTTTTTGTTGATGTCCAGCAGCTGCTCTTTGGTGAACTTGACGTCCATCATACCGCCCATCAGGGTGAACAGGCGCAACGCGGTGAAGCCGCCCATCATCGCCATCATATCGGCGTTGATCTCGAAGCCCATGGCCTCCATCTTAGGCTCCTCGCCGTCCTTGCCCTTTTTGCCGCCCATCATCTTGGCAAACATACCCATAAACAGCATTTTGCCCTGCAGGGTGGAGATGATGTCGCTCATCTTATCATTGAGGGACAGATAGCCTTCGGGGGCGTCGATGTCAAACCAGTTGAGGACAGCGCCCTCCTCCACCAGACGGTAGGCGGGGTTGGGCTCAGCCACCTTGCGGATGACGCTCTCGTCGGTGCAGTCGCCGGCCACTGCCTTCAGGCAGGTCTCGCCGTTGTTGGGCACGTCAAAGTAGAAGAAGTGGTCGGGAGCCTCCTTGACACCTAAGGACACGCCGTTGGCGAACAGCTCCACAGAGGGCAGGTTGGAATAGACGGTGACGCGGGTTACATCCTCCACGCGGTCCACGTACCGCTTGCCGCACAGGTGGACGAAAGGCTCGTCGCTCAGCCACGCCTTGTAGGCGTAGAAGGAATCCTTCTTGTACTTGCGGTCAAAGGTCATCAGGCCCTTGTGGTTCTGACCGTTCTCGCCGCCCTCGTTACGGGCGTCAGCACCGAAGTCGAACATATTCCACACGTGGGTAGCCCACATATACTTGCGGGTGAACAGCTGCTTGATCAGCTCCTCGTGATAGTAGGCCTGATACTCCTCGGTATAGTCGCCCTGACGGGGGTCGGAGGTGTGCCAGTTCAGCGCCTCGCAGCCGTATTCGGAGCAACCGATGGGGATGTTGGGATGGGTGGCGTGGAACTTATCAAACCAGGGGCCGTTCATATCCGTATCGCCGCCGTACCAGCCGAAATAGTGGTTGTAAGATACCACGTCGGGAATCTGCAGATAGGGATCGTCCATCTTACACATAGATACTGCTGCAATGGTGGTCAGGCGGGTCTTATCCATCTCGTGGCACAGGTCGTTGAGGATGCGGTGGT
>JAZNUN010000078.1:0-7919 GCA_045592345.1 Acutalibacteraceae bacterium
TCCGCAGCCAAACAAAGACCACCCGATCGGGTGGTCTTTTTGTTTGGCTGCTGACTGGGTTGAGGACATAGACCGGGACGTTGCCCATAGGAGCAGTGATGCAAAATGTTGCAGGAGAGCAACTCCCTCAAATTCGCCGCAGGCGATTTTGCGGGGTTCGATTCCTAGTTCCGCAGCCAAAAAGAAACAGTTTAGTGAAAAGAACCTGCGAAATGATGGATGAGATCGTTCTTGAGAATTGCGTGCCGGAGACATCCAACGGAATTAACCGCTGATTTTCCGCGATTATCTTGACATTCGCTCCGTTGTGGGGTTTAATAATGGTATACCAACGAAAACGAGGTGTCGGATATGCAATATTATGTGGATGCACTCAACGGTCGCGACGGTAACGCCGGTCGCACCCCTTTAACCCCCTGGCAGACGCTGGACAAGGTGAACGCCACCACCTTCCTGCCCGGTGACGAGATCTATCTGCGGTGCGGGTGCACCTTCCGCGGGCAGTTGCATCCCTTAGGCAATGGTACTGCCGATGCTCCCATTCGCATCGCCTCCTACGGGGGCGGTGCCAAGCCGATCATTGACGGTGGTGGCAGTCACGGCACCTTAGAGGGGGATTTCACCGACGGTGCGGCGGTGCTGTTCTACAACCAGAACTACTGGGAGGTAGAGGGGCTGGAGATCGTCAACCATAACCCTTATTACAAACAGGAATATATCCACGAACTGCATCCCCACACCCACAGCGTGTTTAAAAAATCCCCCGAAAACCGCTATCGCTACGGCGTGCTGATCCGCTGGCACAACTACGGTACGGGTCATCATATTCACATTAAAAACTGCCACATCCACGACGTCAACGGCGAGTGCAGTCGCTTCTGTGCCGAGGGCATCTTGGCAGTGTCCACCGGCACTGATGGGGGCGTGCCCACCAACTTCGACGACGTGCTGATCGAGGGCAACTTGATTGAGGACATCGACCGCACCGGCATCTCGGTGTGGTCTGCGTGGGCCGAGGGCCGCGGCATCGAGTACCACGGCGACCCCTATGCCTCCAACAACTTCTACCACACCACGGTGGGACCTTGGCTGGGCAGTACCAACGTGGTTATTCGCAGCAACAAGATCTATCGCACCGCCGGCGACGGTATTCTGGTGAACTCCACCATCGGCACCGTCATTGAGCACAACTATGTGGAGCATTGCTGCTGGGATAACCGCATCGCCCCCAACGCGGCGGTGTGGTGCCACAACGCGGACGGAACCCTATTCCAGTACAACGAGGTGTGCTACACCCACGGTGTGCAGGACGGTCAGGCCTTTGATATTGATATCGCCTGTAACGACTCTACGGTGCGATACAATTACAGCCACCATAACGAGGGCGGATTCCAACTGTTGATGTACAAGACCACCAACAACGATATCTACGGCAATGTCAGCGAACACGACCGCAACGGCCTCATTTGGGTCCACGAAAACGAGGGCGGCACCCGCTTCCACGATAATCTGTTCTATCTCAGCATGGAGAACGTACAGGTGTTTCGCGGCCCCTTCGACAGTGACGACTGGGTATTTGAGAACAATACCTTCTATGCCCGTCTGCCGGATACCGAGATTGAGTGGCGTCCCCGCGCCAAGTATATAGGGAACAATTATTACAATATTAAAAATCTGCCCGACGATGTTTCACCGCGGCAGGAAAAACCGGACTACACCCCCCGCAGTTGATGGATGCAGCGACCGCCGTACAGCGGTCGCTGTTCCTTTTCTTTCGGTTGGTTCATACGCAAAAGTGGGAAAAAGCATTGACATCGGCGTGGGGTAATGATATAATTCAATCTACATATGTGTATGTTGCTGCGGTATGTCCTTTTTGGATTCTTCCGCAAATTTCAGTACCAAGAAACGAGGAAATTAAATGAAAGAACTGGATCTTCGCGTATTATGGGATCTTCTCTTACGCAATCTGCGTATCATCATCCTGTTTGTTTCAATCGTTGCGGTGATCTTCGGCGGTGTGACCATCGTCTTCCAGGAAGATGCTTACCGTTCGAAGTGTTCGATGTACGTTATGAATATTACCCAGGACTCTGCCGGTCAGACCACCGGTATCAGTGCTGCCGGTCTGGAAGCCTCCCAGCGAATGGTAGATGAGTTTATTGCTATCCTTCGCTCCGACAGTGTTCTCTATGACGTTCAGCAGGAGCTGAAGAAGATGAACTACAGCTATTCGGTCTCTAACATCAAGAGTATGCTGTCTATGACGGCGGTTAATGAAACGGCTCTGCTGCAGATCACCGCCACCACCGGTGATCCCAACCTGTCCAAGGCGGTTTGCGACGCTATCCAGCTGTGCGCCCCTAAAAAGGTGCGAGAGGTTATGCTGGGTATCGGTACCATTACCCCTGTAGACGTGGCTAAGGTGGGTACCCGTGTACAGTCGACTATCGTCCGTAATGCCGTTTTGGGCGGCGTGATCGGTTTTATCCTTTCCTACGGTATTTTCCTGATCAACTATCTGCTGGATAACACCATTAAGGATGAAAAGGATCTGAAGACTCACTTTAACGTGAACGTACTGGGTGTGGTGCCTAATTTCCACCCCCACGCCGACAAAAAAAGTTCCTCCGGCAAAAAGAAAAAAACTCAAACCGAAGTAAAGGAGGCTGCGAACAATGGCTAATGAAAAGACGCCCGACGTAGCTGAAAAATCCTCAAAGCGCGTCGCCTTCCAGGTAATGGAAGCCTATAAGATGATTCGTACCAATCTGATGTTCTCTCTGGCTACCAAGGAGAGCAGCGCCGTGGTATTCTCCAGTGCCGAGCCCTCTGCCGGTAAGTCTACGTTGAGCGCCAATCTGGCTATTGTTATGGCCCAGACCGGTGCCCGCGTGCTGTTGATCGACGCCGATATGCGTAAGCCTACCCAGCACCGCAACTTCCAGCTCAGCCGTACTATGGGTCTGTCCAAGATCCTGGGTGGTCTGGCCACCGTTGAGGAGTGTATCCACAAGGATGTGAAACCCAACGTGGATGTGATCCTGTCCGGCCCCACGCCCCCCAACCCCTCTGAGTTGTTGGGCTCTGCGCGGATGAAGAATCTGCTGGATGAAATGGGCGAAAAGTACGATTATATTTTCATTGATATGCCGCCTCTCTGCGTAGTGGCGGATGCTCTGGTGGTGGCACCTATGGCTGCCGGCGTAGTGCTGGTTGCCCGTCATAGCCAGACGATGTATGATGAGTTCGCCGAGGCCATCGAAAAGGTGGAAAATGCCGGTGCGGCACTGCTGGGTGTGGTGCTGTCCGATATGCGTTCTGCCGGAGGCGGTTACGGCTACGGCTACAACCGCTACGGCCGTTATAACTACGGTCGTTACGGCTACGGCCGCTATGGCTACGGCCGTTACGGTTACGGTGGTTACGGTCGCTATGGCCGCTACGGTGGTTACCGTTATTACCAGCGTTACGGTTATGAATATGGTAACGACAACAACAAGTAATCTACATATGGTGGATTTTCACGCCCACTGTCTTCCGGCGGTGGATGACGGCGCAGCCGATCTGACCGCCTCTCTCGAGATGCTGCGGCAGTCTCGGGAGCAGGGGGTTTCTGCCGTCATCGCAACCCCCCATTTCTATTGGGGTCATCATACGGTGGAGGATTTTGTGAGCGTGCGGCAAAAGGCGTTCGACAGCCTGATGCTTCATAAAAAGGAATTGCCTCCTGTTCTGCTGGGCGCCGAGGTGCTGCTGCGGGAGGGGATATCCAAGGTGGATCTGCGTCCTCTGTGTATTGAGGGGACTAACATCCTACTGGTGGAACTTCCCTTTATGCGGCCGCCCTATTGGGTGTTCGAGGAGCTGGAGGAGATTGCTTATAGCCAGCGGCTGACCATTATGTTGGCCCATTTGGATCGGTATATGCCTTGGTATTCTGCGGAGAGGCTGGATAAGCTGATGGAATTGCCGGGGGTCATCGTGCAGATAAATGCAGAGATGCTTGCCGATCGCCGTGCTTTCCGTGCCTTATATCGCTGGCTGGGTCATCCCCGCCGCCTGGTGCTGGGCTCGGATATGCATGATCCGCAGGACCGTGCGTCTATGCTTGATAGAGCGGTGCGGACCTTATCCCGTAACCGTGTTGGCCGTGACTGGCTGGAGCGGGTACAGGAAACCACAAAACAGATTGATGAAAAATCGCTTCCCGATAAGGAGGAGGATTCTTTTGCATTCTAAGCAAGTTGCGGAGCAGACAAATAAGCGCTCAATTCGCCGTTGGCAGTTGATGGGCGTAGATCTGCTGATTACTATAGGTGCTTTTTTCCTGTCTTGGGCGTGCTTGAGCCACTATATCACGCTGTTCAGCGGCGTGTGGTGGATCCATCTGCCGATGACGGTGGGTATAACCGCTATGTTCCTGTTGCTGTTTCGCTGCTACGACAGTTTGTGGCGGTACGAGGAGAGCCGTGAATATCTGATGCAGTTCTTGGCCCTGACCTGTAGCCACAGTGTTTTGGGCATTATCAATTTTGCCATGTTCCCGGCTGAGAAAGAGTATCCCCAGCGTATGCAGTTGTTGGTGTATTTGATCTCACTGATCGTGATGTGGCTGTTCCGTTTCGGCTATCGGTATATCCGTGGGGCTATCCGCCTGCGTGAGTACAACCGCCGCGTACGTATCAAAGTGGCCATTGCCGGTGCCGGTGACGTAGGTGTTTCACTGGTGGATGAGATGCGCCGTGACCCGGAGTGTGTGTACGAGGTAGTCTGCTTTTTTGATGATGATCCGGTCAAGCAGCGTGCTCATGTGCGGGGCATCCCCGTGCGCGGCTCTCTGGACAGCATTGAGGAATGTATCCGTAATTCGGATATTAAAGAGATCATCGTCGCCATTCCGACGCTGGCAACGGATCGTATCCAAGAGGTGTTGCGTCAGTGCAGCAACACCGATTGCCGCGTACGTATGATCCCCAGCTTCTTTAGCCAGATGCCCGTCGACGGCGGTAACCTGATGAGCAATATCCGCGACGTGGTAGCTGAGGATCTGCTGGGGCGCGAGGCGGTGGAGTTCAATAACCAGGAAGTATATGACTTCCTGTCCCACAAGGTTGTTATGGTCACCGGCGGCGGCGGCTCCATCGGTTCTGAATTGTGCCGCCAGATCGCTATGCACCATCCCAAAAAGCTGGTGTTGGTGGATATCTACGAAAATAACGCCTACGATCTGCAGCAGGAACTGAAGCTGAAGCACGGTGCCAACCTAAACCTGTGCGTTGAGATCGCGTCTGTGCGGGATGCGGCTAAGGTGGACTTGCTGTTCCGTCGTTACCGTCCTCAGGTGGTATTCCACGCTGCGGCCCATAAGCACGTGCCGCTGATGGAGGGATGCCCCGAAGAGGCTATCAAGAATAATGTTTTCGGCACATACAATGTGGCTAACGCCGCCGGCACCTACGGTGCTGAGAAGTTCGTGCTGATCTCCACCGATAAAGCGGTGAACCCCACCAATGTAATGGGCGCCAGCAAACGCCTGTGTGAGATGGTGGTGCAGAGTATGCAGAACTACAAGAACACCACCTTTGTGGCGGTGCGCTTTGGCAACGTGCTGGGCTCGAATGGGTCGGTTATCCCGCTGTTTAAGCGGCAGTTGGCCAACGGCGGCCCCTTGACCATCACCGACAAGCGTATCATCCGTTATTTTATGACTATCCCTGAGGCGGCGCAGTTGGTGATGCAGGCCGGAGCAATGGCAGAGCGTTGCCAGGTGTTTGTGCTGGATATGGGTAAGCCGGTCAAGATTTTGGACCTGGCGGAGAATCTGGTGCGTATGGCGGGTCTGACCCCCTACGTGGACGTGGATATTATTGAAACAGGTCTGCGTCCCGGCGAGAAGCTGTACGAGGAGTTGTTGATGAACAGCGATACGCTGACTGCCACCAAGTATAACAAGATATTCATTGAGCAGCAGGAGACCATTTCCCGTGAGGAGATGGATCGCAATTTGACCCGCCTGCGTGAGGTGCTGGAGACTGAGTCCCCTGAGAAGATCATCCGTCTGATGCGTGAGATCGTTCCCACCTTCAAGACCCCCGATGAGGTCAACCGTGTGGCGGAGAATAAACTGAAAGACGCTGAATAAGCACTATAAAACGTGGCCGTGAGCAAATTGCTGATTGCCACGTTTTATTTTTGTAAAAAACAGTTGATTTTTTACAATAAGATGGTAAAATATGTATCGTATAAAATTTTGGAGGAGAACTATGAACGTATTACTGCAAAATTTTGCTAATCTCACTTGGCAACAAGTGGTGATGTGGCTTATCGGCGGTGTGCTGATCTACTTGGCTATCAAAAAAGAGATGGAACCCACTTTGCTATTGCCTATGGGTTTCGGTACCATTTTGGTAAACCTGCCTATCGCCGATCCTGAAGGTGGCGTAAACCATGTACTCGGTACGCTGTTCCGCATCGGTATCAGTGATACGTTCGGTGAGTTAATGCCGCTGATTCTGTTTATTGGTATCGGTGCCATGATCGATTTCACGCCTCTGCTGTCCAATCCTAAGCTGATGATCTTCGGTGCGGCTGCCCAGTACGGCATCTTCTTCACTTTGTGCTTGGCTTCGCTGTTTGGATTCGAGCTAAAGGACGCCGCTTCCATTGGTATCATCGGCGCTGCCGATGGTCCTACGGCGATTGCTATTTCGCAGAAATTGGATTCAAGCTACACAGGCGCTATTATGGTGGCGGCGTACTCTTATATGGCGTTGGTGCCGCTGATCCAGCCCCCCATCATCAAGCTTTGTACCACCAAAAAAGAGCGTATGATCCGTATGGATAACACCACCGGTAAGCCGGTGTCTCGCTTGACCAAGATTCTGTTCCCCATCGTGGTAACGGTGATCGTGGGCTTGGTAGCTCCCGACGCTGTGGCGCTCATCGGTTTCTTGATGTTCGGTAATCTCATCCGTGAGTGCGGTGTACTGAATTCCCTCTCCGATACCGCCCAGAAGGTGCTGGCGAATCTGATCACCATCTTTCTCGGTATCACCATTGCTTTCAAGATGCAGGCCGCTGATTTCTTGAAGTGGGAGACGTTGCTGATCATCGGTCTGGGTCTGTTCGCTTTTATCTTTGATACCTTTGCCGGTGTGATGATAGCAAAGGTGATGAATATGTTCTCCAAGAAGAAGATCAACCCTATGATCGGCGCCGCCGGTATTTCGGCGTTCCCTATGTCCGCTCGTGTGGTGCATAAGATGGGCCTGGAGGAGGATCCCCAGAACTTCCTGCTGATGCATTCCATTGGTGTTAATGTATCCGGTCAGATCGCGTCGGTTATTGCCGGCGGTCTGATTCTGGCGCTAGTCGGTCCTATGTTGGGCTAAGGAGGTTGCGGTATGAACGTACAGTATCTGCTAGAGTCTTTGCCGATTATGGGTTACGGTATGTTGGGCATTTTTGTGGTGACCGGTGTGATTATCGGTGTCGTGTACCTGCTCAAACTTATTCCGGATAAATCGGATAGATAATAGAATAAAGGTTATATATAATAAGCACAGCCTCCGAGTCATAGATTCGGAGGCTGTTTTGCACATAAAATACATCATTTGCTACACTTTTCCGTGCAAAATGTAAAAGGTGATTAAAACTTTAAAAAAATATCAAAAAAGGTGTTGACAAATGGTTGGAGTGATGGTATTATAGCAAGGCTGTCGCGGAGAGCAATAGCCGATGCGGGGCAGCAGCCCGATTTCGCTTGACGAAGTCGGTAGGACCTTGAAAATTAAACAGTGTAAGACAGAACGAAAACACACACAATACCCGTTAATTCTTACTCAAAATGAGAAGAATCCGGCAATGAGAGATTATTGCCACACAGACGCTAAGCGCGTCAAATGAGTTACAAACTC
>JAZNUN010000079.1:0-9468 GCA_045592345.1 Acutalibacteraceae bacterium
GGGTCACCCCCGGCGGCCGTTAGCCGTTATCCTGCCCTGTGAAGCTCGGACTTTCCTCACACACGGTGGGTGTGCGCGGCTGTTCAGCTCACTCAGGCTATTAGTGTATCGCAAAAAGCGGATTTTGTCAAGCGCACACCCGACGATCCCGAACCGCGGTTTGACGCTGTTCCAGCGCCCGCTCAAAGGCGGCACGGCTGCGGGCAATTTCCTGGCGGCGGGCACGGCGCGCCCGCTTATTACGGGCACGTACCGCGTCCTGATAGGTCATCAGTGCCGCCGCAGACAGCACCACCACCTGCAGTGCTACCAGAGCAACAGACAGCCAGGGGGTACGGGCGGGGTCGATCACACCGGCAAAGGCCGCATCCAGCACCGCCACCGTCAGGGGTGCAAATCCCACCTGCTTGGTGATGCCGTAGTGCCCACGCAGTATCATATAAACAGCCAATACAGCCAATAAAATATCCAATACTAAAGTCAACATAACCATTCCTCCTTTGGAAAGCGAACAACCGTTCCGAACAAGTGTTCTGATTTTATTATACAGGGTTTTCTGAGAAAATCAAGTGTTTTTTGCAAAAAACCGAAAAAATGTTCGTTTTTTGCGAAAACGGGTGTGGGTCAAGGCGATAGGACGGGCACAGTGAATGGGCTTCCTTGGCTGTGACTATAGTATAGCAGTAGCATTGTCCATTAAAACCACCAATGCTACGAAAAAAGATACAAAAAATCGACCCTGCCAAAAGGCAGGGTCGATGCATATACAGGAAATTACTCCTCGACAGGAGCCTCCTCAGCGGGAGCAGCTTCTTCCACGGGAGCCTCAACGGCCTCCTCGGCGGGGGCAGCCTCCTCGGCGGGAGCCTCGGGCTCCAGCAGAGCACGGATGGACAGGCTGATGCGCTTGCGGTCGTAGTCTACAGCGGTGATCTTAGCCTGAACCTCCTGACCCACTTGCAGCTCATCCTGAGCCTTCTCAACGCGGTGGTTGGCGATCTGGCTGATATGGATCAGACCGTCGATGCCGGGGATGATCTGGGCGAAAGCACCAAAGGTGGTCATGCCCACGATCTTAGCGGTGACGATGCTGTCCACGGGATACTGAGCCTTGAAGATCTCCCAGGGGTTATCCTCAGACTTACGGTAGCCCAGAGAGATCTTACGCTTCTCGGGATCCAGAGCCTTGATGAAGACGGTGACGGTGTCGCCCACGTTCATCACCTCGGAGGGATGCTTAATGCGGCTCCAGGACATCTCGGAGATGTGGACCATACCGTCCACGCCACCCAGATCCACGAAAGCGCCGTAGCTGGTCAGGGACTTAACAGCGCCGGTGTACTCCTGGCCAACCTCAGCCTGGGCCCAGAAGGCCTCCTCCTGCTCCTTGCGGGCGGCCTGAGCCACCAGACGGATGGAGCCGACGGCGTGACGGCGGCGGTCATTGACCTCCAGGATCTTCAGCTGGACGTTCTGACCCTTCAGGGGGCTCAGATCCTCCATGCGGCCCACGGAAGCGTGGGAAGCGGGCACGAATACGCGCACGCCGTTGGTGACAACCAGGACACCGCCCTTGATCACCTCGGTGACAACGCCATCCAGGATGGCGCCCTCAGCCTCGGCATCAACGATCTTCTGCCAGCCCTTCAGAGCGTCAACGCGCTTCTTGGACAGCATGATGGTGCCTTCCTGATCGTTGGTACGCATGATGAGCAGCAGCAGCTCGTCGCCCACCTTCACCAGGTCGTGGGGATCGGCAGAGGGATCGTTAGACAGCTCATCAATCGGAATATAGCCGGTCTGCTTGCGGCCGATGACTTCGACCTGTACCTCGTTGGGCGCAATGCTGACGACCAGACCGCGGACTTTATCATCAGTCGGATTCTGCAGAGTCGCGTCGATGGCGGCGGCAAACTCTTCAGAGCTCATCTCCTCATAGTTTTTGATTTCCAGGGTTTCGTTGTTGATAATCTCGGACATTGTTGTGTGTACCTCCTTTATTATATCGGCCGGCGTGGATGCACCGGCGGTCAATCCGACCGTCATACCGGGGGCAAACCGGTCACGGGGCAGTTCGTCCGCTGTCTCGACCCAGATGGTGGGGCAGTGGGCGGCGCACACGTCACGCAGTTTGGCGGTATTGGAACTCTCCCGTCCGCCGACAATAACCATTTCATCGCACTTTTGTGCGAGGGAAACGGCCTCCTGCTGCCGTTTAGCAGTAGCACTGCATATTGTATCAAAGATTTTTAGATTTGTACAGAGTTTTTTTGCCTTTTTTTCACACTTTTTCCAAACATCTTTATTAAAAGTGGTCTGAACCACCATAATATGTGGTTTTTCATTTGGATTTTCGCAATTCGCAAAATATTTTTCCAGTTCTTCCTCGTTGCGGAAGATGTGTACCTCTCCTTTGCAATGGCCGCGGATGCCCAGTACCTCGGGGTGGTTGGGGTCACCGGCGATGAGCACGGTGGCACCTTCGGCGGAGTGGGTGGCGACGATGCGATGTATTTTAGCCACAAAAGGACAGGTGGCGTCGCAGTAGGGGATGTTCTGGGTGCGGATGGTGTCGTATACGCTCTCGGGCACACCGTGGGAGCGGATAACCAGAGTGTAGCCATCGGGGGTTTGGGCGGGGTTGTCCACGATACGTACCCCCCGACGGGTCAGTTCCTCCACCACCTGTGGGTTGTGGATGATGGGCCCCAACGTGCAGACCTGTTTTCCATCGTCCAGTAATTGATACACCTGATTGACTGCGTTGTTCACGCCGAAGCAGAAGCCGGCGCTTTCGGCCAGACAGACCGGCATGGGAATCACTCCTCGTTCAGTTTGTTATACACGATTTCCTTCAGACGGGCCACCGACTGTTCCAGGGTCTCGCCGCTGGTGTCCACGGGGATAGCGTCCTCAGCCTGCTTGAGGGGGGCGATGGCGCGGTGGCTGTCGTCGTAGTCGCGCTTGACCATATCCGCCAGCACTTCATCATAGGTGGCAGGATCGCCTTTGGCCTGCAGTTCGTCGAATCGCCGCTTGGCGCGGGATTCGGCGCTGGCGGTGAGAAAGATCTTAATTTTAGCATCCGGCAGGATGACGGTGCCGATGTCGCGACCATCCATTACCACCGAATGGGTGGCGGCGATACCCCGCTGGGTGTCCAGCAGGTATGCCCGCACCGCGGGGATGGCAGACACCGCTGAGGCCGCCATAGACATAGCGGGGGTGCGGATGAGATCGCTGACATCCTTGCCGTTGGCAAACACCCGCTGGACGCCGTCCACATATTTCAGTTCTACTTTCAGATTAGGCAGAGCGGCGATGACCCCGTCGGTGTCGGCGGTGTCTATGCCCTGTTGGGTGACGTAATAGCCGATGGTGCGGTACAGGGCGCCGGTATCCACGTAGATCAGCTCCAGCTCCTTGGCCAGAATTTTAGCGATGGTGCTTTTACCTGCACCGGCGGGACCGTCGATTGCAATGGCGTAGTTCATAGTGATACTCCTTATTATATAGCGTTGCCGGCGGCTATGCCGGTGGAGAAAGCAATTTGCAGATTAAAGCCACCCGTGTAGGCGTCTACGTCCAGCACCTCGCCCGCAAAATACAGACCGGGCAACAGTTTGGATTCCATCGTTTTAGCGTTCACTTCTTTGACCGACACGCCGCCGGCGGTGACGATGGCCTCTGCGATGGGGCGGAAACCCTCCACCCGCACCGGCATCCGTTTGATGCGAGTGGCCAGCCGTTGCCGCTCTTCGCGGGTGACAGCATTGCATTTCTTGTGGGGGCTGATCTGTGCTTGCCGCAGCATCACGGGGATGAGCAGACGGGGGAGCAGTTTACCCAGTGCGTTGCCCAGGTCCATATTGCTCCGCTCTGCAAAATCCCGCAGAATACGGGCGTCCAACTGTTCGGGTGTCAGACCCGGCTTCCAGTCGATGTATAGAGTATAGCGCCCCGGGTCCATCTGCCGCATATGGGCGCTGGCGGACAGCACCATAGGGCCGCTGACACCGAAGTGGGTGAACAGCATTTCACCCAGATCGGAGTAGATGGCTTTTTTCTTTTCGTGGTCCCATACCTGTAATCCGCAGTTTTTGAGACTCAGCCCCTGCATCTCCATGCAGAAGGGGTCGGGGGACTCCAACGCCACCAGACTGGGGCGGGGCTCCACGATGGTGTGTCCCGCCTGACGGGCTAAGGTGTAGCCGTCGCCGGTGGAGCCGGTGACGGGATAGGAGCAACCGCCTGTGGCGACGATGACCGCGTCGGCGGATAGGGTGGAGCCGTCCTCTAATTTCACACCGCCGCAAACGCCGTCGGTGATTACCAGCGCTGTTACCCGTCCCTCCACGATGTGTGCGCCGCCCTCGCGGGCGTAGCGCACCAGAGCATCTACGATGTCCACCGCTTTGTCCGATACGGGGAATACGCGGTTGCCCCGCTCGGTTTTCAGCGGTACGCCCAACTCCTCAAACAGTGTCATCGTATCAGCCGGGGAAAAGGCGTTGAGGGCGCTGTACAGAAAGCGCCCGTTTTCCGGCACGTTCTGGATAAAGGTGTCCACCGTGCAGTTGTTGGTCACGTTACACCGCCCCTTACCGGTGATCATCACCTTGCGGGCAGGGCGGGGATTGCGTTCCACCACCGTGACGGCGTGGCCCCCGCGGGCGGCGGCTCCCGCCGCCATCAGACCGGCGGCACCGCCGCCTACGATAATGACGTTCATTCTGCCTCCGTCCCTTCTTCCACCGACTGGTACACGCCGTAGCTGTGCCACAGCCGTTCCAGCTCCTCTAATTTCGGGCGGATGCGGTCCATAGTCTTGAGGGATACCGCTACGATGAGGGCGTTAATGAGGCTCAGGGGCGCCACCAGACTGTCCACCACCGCCGCCATATCGCTGTGGGCGGTGAGCAGATACCCTGCATAGGGGGCGATGGGGGATAGGGTGCTGTCGGTCAGGGCAATGACCCCCGCCCCCTTGGTGTGGGCATAGTGGAGGGTCTGCACCGATTTTTTGGAATAGCGGGGGAAACTGATGCCAATGACCACGTCCTCCTGGGACAGGTCCAGCATCTCCTCGAAGATTTCGGCCTGGCTGGCCACCGCGATACGGCGCACCTGACCCCCCAACAGCATCTGCAGATAGTGGGTGAGGAATCCCGCCAGATGCTTACAGCTGCCGGCGCCGAATACGTAGACGTGTCGCGCCGCAACAATACGGTTCACCGCCTCGTTGAACACCGCCTCGTCCACGCTGTCAAGCGTATGGCGGATGTTGTTGACGTCGGCGGCGGCTACGGTCTTCAGCACGTCCTCCTCCGCCATACGGGCGCGGGTGACGTCCAGCCGCTGTACGATGGTCAGCTTACTGCGGATGAGCTCCTGCAGTGCCTTTTGCATACCGGGATAGCCGTCAAAGCCTAATTCGGTGGCAAAACGCACCACAGTGGACTCGCTGACCCCCACCTCTTCGCCTAAGCGGGCGGCGGTCATAAAGGCGGCTTCATCGTAGTGGGCGGTGATAAACTCCGCAATACGACGCTGTCCTTTGGAAAATTGGGGGGCGTGAGCCTCCATCAATCCCATAAGAGTGGTGTTCATAATCCTCCGCGCTCCTCTCTTGCATAATACAGCAAAAGTATACCTTAATATAAAGAAAAATGCAAGACGCAAACCTGCATCTTGCAAAATTTTCTTGTATCAAAATTTGAACAGCCGCCGCAGGGTGGGTTGCATACGGGTGACGTACAGGCTGACCAGACCGGTGAGCCCCCGATCGTATACAAAGAACACGGCGGTAAGCGCCACGGCGCCCACGGGGAGAACCCACCACGCAAACCAGGTAGGCAGGGTGGGGGTCAGCAGGAAATACCACGCCGCGCCGCCACCGCACAGGGCCACCAGGAACAGGGCGGCTTTCGCCCCCCATTCCGCAGGGCGGGGGAGATTTTTCTGCTCCAGCCACGCCTTAAAAACGGTGTACCAGCCGAAAAAGGCGGTGTACAGCACTTTTCCTTCCATAGCGGGGACGATGAGCCACGCCAGCACCGCCACCGCGACAAACTGGAGCAGACCGCCGCGGCGCCCTGCTTCGGCCACCACGGGGATGCCACACACGGCGGCCAGCGCCGCCGTACCCACAGTGGCAACAGGGGTGGCGGTCAGTAGCAGGAACATCAGCGCCAGGGCGGAGAACACCCCGCCTAAAGACAATTTTCCCAATCGGTTTTTATTCATAGCCCATCTCCCGCATTAGCAGCAGCGGATGCAGTCGCCACCCATACACTCACAGCAGCAATCCGCGCAGTACAGGGTGGTGCACACGTCACAGGTGTTACAGGTCTCGCCGTTGGGGTCGGCGGTGCGGTAGCCGCCGGTCTGGCGGCTCTGGGATACCCGCTGGAATGCCTGACGGTATTCCATATTGCCGGGGTCCATACGGCAGGCGGTGGAGAAGTGATTATATGCCTCTTCCAGCCACCCCTTTTTATACATCACACTACCCTTGAGGAAGTACCACTCCGCGTCCCGATTGGCGACGGGGATGCCGTCCAGCAGCAGTTCCGCGTCGGTGATGCGGTTTTGGGAGATCATACGGCGGATATCGCTGTAGCGGGAGGGAGAGCCGTTGGGGGCGCGGTAGCCCCCGTTTTGGTATCCGCCGCCGGTGCCGCCGCCCTGACGGGCGCGGACGATGGTATCATAGGCCTCGTTGATCTCCTGCATCTTCTCCTGCGCCAGGTCGGACAGGGGGTTGTCGGTGTAGTTGTCGGGGTGGTATTTCCGCGCCAGATTGCGATAGGCGGTCTTTACCTCATCATCGGTGGCGGTGCGGGGGATACCCAGCACCTCATAGGGATCTTTCATTGGTGTGTTCCTCTCCGGAGATGACCCGCTTTTGGGTGTGGGGCATCCCCTGTTCCAGTATATTTCTCAGTATGCCGTCAAAGCGGCGAATATCTAACAAGTTATAGGCGGCAATGCACTCCGCCAGACAGGCGTTGAGGCTCTCCCCCGCGTATCGGCGGGCGGCGGCGATGCCGTCGGCATCTCCTGCGGTGAGCCCGCGGGATAGGATGTAGGGGTTGTACCGTCCTTTTTCCAGATCCTCTGCCAGATCATCCGCTGCATCGGTGAGATACACCCACCGCCCTAAGCAGTATCCGAATCGCTCCAATATCCGCCGTTGAGTATCCTCCGCGGCGGCGTCCGCCGCTAAGTGTTGCAGCATCAGGGCAAAGGGCTCGGCGGCTCGGTCGATGGAGGGACATCCCTCCGTCTCCAATGCCGCCTGCCGCGTCATCATTTCCGCCACCAGCGTGTCGGTGTCGGGGCGGCGTTTGCGCGCCCGCTTACGGGCCGCCGCGGCAAAGGGTAGGGCGCACAGCGCGCCGATTTTCTTGCCCAGTCCCTCGTCGGCGAGGGTGTCTTGCAGTTTGTAGTAGGTTAGTAGTGTGCCGATGTCCGCGGCGCGGTCAATGGCGGCGGTGTTCCCCGCCTTCAGGCACCGCTTGGCGGGGTTAAAGCTACAGCGGGAGGGGGCAAAGTCGGGATTAGCCTCCCCCAGTGCCATTTCCAGCACCGCTAAAAAGGTCATATCGTAGCTGAGGGTGAAGCGGGACAGCACGCCGTAGCGTTTGCCCAGCCGCTTACAGAGGGTGCAGTAGATGCCCTTGTATTGTTCATATTCGCCCATCGTAATGGTGGGCTTGAATAACCGTACGTATCCGAACATACTTGGTCATCACCTCCCAAAACTTGATTACGATTCTCAACGGCTGTTTTTCTGCCGCTTAAAGCCAAAAATCCTCGGCAATACATACAGTATTACCTGCGTTTTTTGGCTTTTTCGGCAAAAAACCATCTCGCCGATTATCGCAATCCGTTTTTGTCGGCGATGACAGATTCTCCTGTAGATATTGTACTTAGGTTTGTTCGAAACAGTGTGAAATAATTGTAAATATTATCGTTTCTCCAGTACCCGTTTCAGATATTGTCCCGTATAGCTCTCGTTACAGGCCGCTACCTCTTCGGGGGTGCCGCATACCACCAGCGTGCCGCCCTTGTCGCCCCCCTCGGGGCCCAGGTCAATGATATGGTCGGCGGTCTTGATCACATCCAGATTATGCTCGATGACGATGACGGTATTACCGCCGTCCACCAGGCGGGTCAGCACCTCCAGCAGACGGCTGACATCGGCGGCGTGCAAGCCCGTGGTGGGCTCGTCCAGAATATACACGGTGCGTCCCGTGGCACGTTTGGACAGCTCGGTGGCCAACTTCACCCGCTGGGCCTCGCCGCCGGATAGGGTGGTGGCGGGCTGACCGATCTTCACGTATCCCAGTCCCACGTCCTGCAGGGTCTGCAGTTTCTTGGCAATCTTGGGGATGGCGGAGAAGAACTCCACGCCCTCCTCCACCGTCATATCCAGTACGTCGGCGATGGTCTTGCCCTTGTACCGCACCTCTAAGGTCTCGCGGTTGTACCGTTTGCCGCCGCACACCTCGCAAGGCACGAATACATCGGGCAGGAAGTTCATCTCGATCTTGATGATGCCGTCACCTTGACAGGCCTCGCACCGTCCGCCCTTGACGTTGAAGGAGAACCGCCCCGCGGAGTATCCCCGCGCCTTGGCGTCCGCCGTGGCGGCGTACAGGTCGCGGATGTCGTTGAACACACCTGTATAGGTGGCAGGGTTGGAGCGGGGGGTACGTCCGATGGGGGATTGATCAATGTCGATCACCTTGTCCAGATGCTCCATTCCCTCGATGCCGTCGTGTTTACCGGGTCGGGCGTGAGCACGGTTGAGATCCCGCACCAGCCGCTTATACAGTATGGCGTTGACCAGACTGGATTTACCCGATCCGGACACGCCGGTAACGCAGTTAAATGCCCCCAATTTAAAGGTGGCATCGATGTGTTTTAGGTTGTTCTCCGCGGCACCGCGGACGGTCAGGGCGTGGCCGTTGCCCTCTCGCCGTGCGGCGGGCACGGGGATGGCGCGCCGCCCCGACAGATATTGACCTGTCAGAGATGCGTTGCAGTCGGTGATCCCCTCGGCGGGGCCGGAATACACGATCTCGCCGCCGTGGATACCCGCGCCGGGCCCCACGTCCACGATCCAGTCGGCATTCCGCATAGTGTCCTCGTCGTGTTCCACCACGATGAGGGTGTTGCCCAGATCCCGCAGATGCTTGAGGGTAGCCAGCAGGCGGTCGTTATCCCGCTGGTGCAGACCGATGCTGGGCTCGTCCAGCACGTACAATACGCCCATCAGACAGCTGCCGATCTGGGTGGCCAGACGGATACGCTGGCTCTCGCCGCCGGACAGGGTTGCTGCGCCGCGGCTTAAGGTCAGATACTGAAGGCCTACATCCATAAGGAACTGCAGACGGGATTTGATCTCCCGGACGATCTGCTCCGCAACCATGGCCATATTGCCGGAAAGCTTCAGATTTT
>JAZNUN010000080.1:0-74506 GCA_045592345.1 Acutalibacteraceae bacterium
CAGAACGCCCTGCTGCACCTGCACCAGGGGGTTCTGTTTTTAACGCTTTACGGTGGATTCGCGCACGATAAGCTCGGGTTTGAGGATGATCTTACGCGGCTCCGATGTGGGGTCTTCTATTTTTTTGATCAACTGCTTGATTGCCATACGGCCGATAAGCTTGGCGTGTGTGTCAACAGAGGTGAGCGATATGGGGAGCAGCGCAGAAAGGGCAATGTTATCGTACCCGACAATAGCGATGTCGTCCGGTATGGAAAGCCCAAGCGACTTAACTGCGCGTATGACCGGCAGACACATATCGTCAAACAGGCAGAAAAACGCATCAACATGCTTGTCCTTAATCAAAGAAATGGTTGCGTCATATATGTCCGATGGGGCGGGGGAGCAGAACCGCACGAGATCCTCGTGATACGGCAGATCGTAAAACTCGTGTGCATCGCGGTATCCTGCAATACGGCTTGCCGCCTGGGATTTTTCCTTAACGGCGCAAAGCAACGCAATGCGCTTCTTGTCGTTTTGTATCAAATGTTCGGTGGCGATATAACCGCCCATGTGATTATCGCATTTCACAAAACTGATATTTTCGCTGAAGGTGGTGGTGCTTCCGCAGAGCACCAGCGGTATCGTGGCGTCGTTTTTGCCTTTGATAAATTCAGGGAAAAGCTCCTCGAGGAAGGAGGGGAAAACGATCATTCCGTCAACGCGCTGCTCGGATAACATGGCAATATGACTACGCTCTTTCTCGATCGACTGCTCCGATGAGCCTACGACAACAGAGTATCCCTTGCTGTTAGCGGTGCTGATCATCTCGCCGAGCATGGTGGTAAACAATGGGTTGTCGAGGTTGGGGACAACCACACCGATGGAGTAAGAACGGCTGTTGATAAGACTTCTTGCGGCGTGGTTCGGCGTGTAGCCGAGGCGTTCGGCAATAGCGCGTATGTGTTCTTTGGTTTCCTCTTTGATTTTTCCGCTGTTATTCATCGCCAGTGATACGGTTGCAGCAGAAACGCCGGCCTCTTTGGCGATGTCATAAATGGTTACGGACATAACTTACCTCTTACTGAAATTTTATGAAAAATCTTCAAAATTCGTATCTATCTTAGCACAAAAAAATCAACTATGCAAGCGTCAAAACGCTGGTTAATCGGTTAAATAAATACAAATATTACCATTTTTATTTAGGTCTGTTCCACAAAACTTTTAAAAAACAATCTGTGTTTTTAGGAAAAAAAGAGATGAAAACGCAATTTAATCGATTGACTTTTTTATTTTTTGTGGTATGATGTATATAGTTAGATATAAATTAGGTCAACTATTGGCAGATAAGATAGCTTTCCTGTTTGGTGAGGTGAGAATCATGAGCGGTTCAAATAAAAATGCGGCGGTCACTTTCTGGAGTTGGAACAGCGCCATAACCCGCGAAGGGATAGACAGTCAACTGAAAGATTTTGCGGATGGAAAGTTGGGCGGCGTTGTCATCCATGCCAGAGGCGGTCTTAAAATCTCCTATATGGGCGAAGAGTGGATGAGCCTGTTTGAATACGCCGTGATGCGTGCTGCAGAATACGGACTTGAAGTGTGGATATACGACGAGGAAGGATGGCCCAGCGGATTTGGCGGGGGCTACGTAACCTCTCTCGGCGAAGACTATTGGCATAAATGTCTGCACTATGCCGTGGGTGCGGCGGAACTCCCCGAAAGCATGGAACAAGGGAAGCTGGTTGCCATCTACGATAAGTCGGAAAACGGAGAATACGTGCTGTCAAGTACGCAGAGCTTTTCCGATGTAGGCTCTGAGTCGATCGTTTTTTGGTATACATACGACAGTCATTACGTCGATCTGATGAATCCCGCGGTGACGCAAGCGTTTGTTAGGAGCACTCACGAGAAGTATTACGAGCGGTTGGGTCGCTATTTCGGTACCGTGGTTAAAGGTTTCTTCATGGATGAACCGCAGATGAACAACTTCGGTTATCCTTGGGGTGTCGGTCTCGCTGCGGCGTACAAGGCGGCAACCGGTAACGACCTGCTGGACGATCTGTGGAAGGTCGCGGTGGAAACAACCGATTCCGCCAAAACCAAAATCGCCCTTTGGGACGTTATTGCCGACCTGTATCACAAGAATTTTGTATGCGGCCTTTCTGATTGGTGCAAGGCGCACGGTGTGGGTCTCACGGGCCACTTCGCAAAAGAGGACGGCCTTTGTGAGCAAAATGCTTCTTGCGGCGACCTGATGAGAAACTACAGCGTGATTCAGTTCCCTGCCATTGACCACCTTGGTTCGCGCGTTGCAAGCCCGTTGCTTATGAAACAGGCATCCAGCGCATCGCGTCAGTACGGCGACGGTTCGGTGATGAGTGAAACCTTCGGTTGCGCCGGTTGGGGTGTAACCTTTGAGCGTCTGCAGTGGATATGGGGCGGTCAATCGGTCCTCGGAATTACCAAACCGTGCTACCACCTTTCGGCCTATTCGATCGAGGGAAGAAGAAAGCGTGATTATCCCGCGTTCTACTCGTATCAGGAGCCTTGGTGGGATGAATTCAGAAGCTTTGCTTCGTGGATGGACCATCTCAACACGCTGATGACCGAGGGAAAACGTGAACTTCACACCTTGGTCATTCCTCCGCGTGAGGGGATTACCGGTCATTATCAAGACGGCGTCCATTCTCAAGATGAGATGAAGCGTATTTCCGCTCAATGCAGAATACTGGCAGAAAACCTTTTGGATATGCAGGTGGATTTTGACTTTGGTGACGGATATCTGATAAAGCGTGATGCCAAGACAAAGAATGGCCGAATCACGCTGGGCAATGTGAGTTACGATACCGTCATATTGGCGGAAACTTCTTGGATTGACGAAGGGCTCGTCAACATTCTTTCTGATTTTGCCGCATCCGGCGGACGCCTGATTGCCATTAACGCGCTTCCCGAAAACTGGAAGGCAGCGTGTAACCCCCTCGTGATCGTCAACAGAAGGGATACGCTTGAAAAGTTTGCTCAGTATCTTGATGCAGGTCGTACGGTCGCCGCCTTTAGGGCTGACAACCTCAAACCCGTAAACGGTCTCCGTCTGCATACGAGAAAGATCGCCGGCGGATACCGTACCCACATATGGGCGGGGGACGGTTTTGCCTCGCAAGACTGTTTCGTATCGCTTGGCGAAAATGCTTTGGCATACGAGATCGATCTCATAACCGGAACGAAGACAAAACTGCCGGTACGCTATTCCGAAAACGGCGTGTTGGTCCCGCTTACGGTTTACGGTGCAACCAACCGGGTGATCGAGTTTGAACTTGGTGAAGAGAATAGCCGCGTGGCGGCTCCGGTGCTTGCATCCAAGTGCCGCGTCCGTGACGTAAACGTAACCCTGTGTGAGAAAAACGCACTCACCCTGGACTGCGCTGAGCTTTCGCTGGACGGCGGAAAGACCTTCGGAAACGTTGCTCCTGTGATCAAGCTGCTCGATTCCATCTATGAGCGCATAGACGGTAGGGAGCTTCAGGTGGCGTTGCGTTACACCTTCACCTGTGATGAAGCCCTTGACAGAAACGGAATGGCCATTGCCGTTGAAGACGGTGACTGTAAAGCGATCTCCGTCAACGGAACGGTTCTGGAGGGAGAGCGCGTCGGCTGGTGGATCGATACCTGCATCGGGGTTTACAATATCGGACAGTTTACCGTGCCCGGCAAAAATACGGTAACCCTCCATTATGAGGTCGTGCCGGAAAAGAGCGCTTCGGGCCTGCTGGAAATGTTTGAAACCGAGCGCAACCGCTTCTGCTATCCGATAGAACCCGACAGCATCTACGTCCTGGGCGACTTTGACGTTGCGTGTGACGCCCCTCCTTGCGACCGGATTTATGCGTACAAGCTCGGTGGCAACTTCAAACTTGTTCCGCCCACGAAAAAAACGTTGGGGGATCTTACAAAACAACATATGTGGTTCTACCGCGGAAACGTTGAATACCGTATCACCCTTCCGCCCGTGTCCGGCGATAAAAAGGTTCTCACGGTCAACGCCAGGAACGCTGTAGCCATGACACTTACGGACGGAGAGAAGAAGCTCGTTTCCCATTCCGACCGCGCGCGGTTTGATCTTGAGGGGGTCGATGTGAGTCAACCGCTTACGCTCACCGTCTTTGGAAGTAACCGCAATCTTATGGGACCGCACCACCACGCCAACGGAGAAAGTTACCTTATCGGACCTGCCAGCTATGAGGGCCGGTGGGACGAACTTACCGGATTTATGGTTCCCGAACTTTACGGCAAGGCCATTTGGACAGACGACTATGGTGTGATTCCCTTTGGTGTGACCGACATTGAAGTCGAGGTCCTGGAAATCGAAAATAATGAAAAGTGAGGTTTTGAAGATGGACATCATTAGACCGAACATTCCCCGATACCTGCCCGACGATCAGGTGCAGATGGAAACCTGGCACCCTGATTGGGTGAAGAGCATGGTGCTCGCACAGATGCGTGTTGAGAGTGCCACCGACGAGGGAACCTTCCAGGCCGCCATCCGCGTGCTCGACCATTATTCCGCTATGGGCGTTAACGCCATTTGGCTTACCCCCATTAACGATAAGGGTGAGACCGGAAACGGCTACGGCAATATGGGCATACATACCATCAACAACGCCCTCACCGGCAAGGATAACTACGAAGATAGCTGGCAGGTGTTCAAGTGGTTTGTTGATGAAGCACATAAGCGCAACATCCGCATCCTGATCGACGCGATCGTTTGGGGTACCGTAAAGGAAAGTCCCCTTTACAAGGAGCATCCCGATTGGTACAGCGGCGGCCTTGAGGTTTGGGGCGGCTACAAGTGGAATTGGCACAGCGAAGGTCTCCGCGAGTGGTACGCAGAGCAGATGATTGACATCGTTCTCAAGACCGGAATCGACGGATACCGTGTTGATCTGGAGCCCTTCGTTACCGGACACCAATACATTGCCGGTATCCGCAAGAGATTGCTGGATATGGGTAAAAAGATCTGCGTGATTGCCGAGTGTACCAGCGAGCGCAATGAAGCCTACGACTTTGATGAGCAGATCACCAACGAAGATCCCGAACGCTGGAACAGTCACACCATGTTCACCAATCTTCACAACATCGTGGATGCCGTGAAGACGGGTGCCGGCCACGGCACCATCTACACCCAGGACAGAGGTCTTGGCGGTATGGAGCGTTTCTATTGCGTATGCCTTTCCTGCCACGATAATCCCCGCCCTTGCTTGGAGGGTGACAAGATCCGCGCAGGATATCAGGCCATCTTCGCTCCCTACATTCCCCTTTGGTTCATTGGCGACGACTGGATCAATCCCCTGGAGCCCGGCCGCATATTGTTCAACAACGTCATTCGTTGGGAATTGCTGGAGCAGCCCGAAAACAAAAAATACAACCTGGCAATGACCAATATGATGCGTGTTCGCCGTCTGCATCCCGATATCTTTGATTATTTCCCGCAGAACCACCGCGAGAGCAACATCTGCAAGGTGGACTCCAACTGCAATCTGCAGGCCTACGCAAGATATATGGGCGACCACGGTGTGCTGGTGATTCCCAACACGGAGAAGGAAGCAGCCGAGATTACGGCGGTCATTCCCTTCGCGGATATGGGCCTTGATGAGAATAAGACGTATGAGATCACCGAAATTCTTAACGGCTATACCGTCCGGACTGACGGTAAAAACGTCTCCGTAACCGTAGATGCCGGCGATATGGCAGTTGTTCACGTCAAGGCTGTCGGCTGATTTATTTGACTTCCCGGAAGATATGGAAAAAATTCCGAAAGCGGCGGCTTGAAAGCCGCCCAAAAGGCTTGGCCGCCGCTTTCGGGTCAATATCGTTTAAGTGGTGAACTTAAAACGAGATTGTGTGTTTTGTATATGCTGTTTGGAATTCATTTCACCCAACCTAGGTGTCACTAAATACGAA
The DNA here is from genome assembly GCA_045592345.1 of Acutalibacteraceae bacterium. Lineage (GTDB taxonomy): Bacteria > Bacillota > Clostridia > Oscillospirales > Acutalibacteraceae > UBA5905. The sequence continues at coordinate 5,941 of JAZNUN010000080.1, forward strand.
ATTCAGCGTTGCGCTACCGTGCAACGAAAACATACAGGATAATTTTAGGTGCCCGTACACAGGTCTTCCATTTTTTACAGAAAGGGATGAAGGCTTTATGAGAAAAAATATAATATCAATCGCCTGCGTCATCCTTGCGCTTGTGCTCGCAGTGTCTTTGCCTGCGATGGCGCAAACAATAAAGGCAATCATTACGTATTCGGAGTATAAAGCCGAAGGGAGTGACCTGCCGAAGCAGACCATACAGCTGGATGTTGCCGCGGCACAAAATGCGTCTCTGATCGACGATGCGGAAAAAGGACAAGTCATTTCCCTTGCTGCCGAGGGTGACCAAATCACCTGGCAGTTTGACGTGGTTACCGCCGGAAACTATCATATTTCGATTGACTATAAAGCCCTTCCCGATACGTATGACGCGGTCAGTGTGGACCTTCTTATTGACGGCGACCTTCCTTTTGCAGAGGCGGCAGGCCTTCCGCTTGAACGCAGTTGGGTGAATGATGGGGAGCCGCAATATGACATTCACGGGAACCAGATCCGCCCCAACCAAAAGGAACTATCCGTTTGGAATACGAAAACCTTACGCGCCGTTGATGCGGCGGCCGGCGATCTTGAATTCTATTTCACAGCCGGCACCCATAACATAACCCTGCGCCTTGCACAGGAAAAGTGCCTCGTGAAGTCCGTAACCCTTACCACTGTTCAGCCTCGCGCATCCTATGAGGAGGTTCTCTCTGAATATGAGGCGCAGGGCTACAATTCCCCCAATGTTGAGCCTCTGGTACTTGAGGCGGAGGGCGAATCGGTAAAATCGGCGCAGAGTCTTTATCCGATAACGGATCGTTCGTCCGCATCCGTAACCCCTTACAGCGCGGAATTGATTTATTACAGTGCTGTTGGCGGAACGCAGTGGAAAACAGCCGGTCAATGGATCGAATGGACCGTAAAGGCAGAAGAATCGGGTCTTTATGAGCTCTCTTTCCATTTCAAACAAAACAACAAAAGCGATGCCGTCAGTGTTCGCGAATTGTATATCGATGGGGAACTTCCTTTCGCTGAAGCAGCCGACATTCGTTTCCCGTATTCCATTAACTGGGATATGTATACCTGCGGCTATGAAAAAGACGGTGAAACCGTTCCCTACAAATTCTATCTTGAGAAAGGCGAGCACACGATTCGCCTGCAGGTAGGTCTTGGTTCCTACAGATCCCTGCTTGACGAAGCCGACCGTCTTATTTCTGAGCTGAACAGTGTGTATCGAAAAATCGTTGTCGTAACCGGCGTTTCCCCTGACCAATATGCAAACTATGAGTTTGAAAAGGTCATCCCCGACGTTCTTGCCTATATGGAACAGCTCAGCGGTGAACTGCGTGATTACGAACAAAGCATACGCGATCTCGGTTTTTCCGGGAACCAGGGAACGGATACCATCAAACGTCTTTACAACCAGATCGATTGGATGTTGGAAGATACTGACACGATCGCAACCCGCCTAAAAGTGTATCGTGAGGCGATCTCTTCTCTCGGAACCTGGCGTAACGCCCTGGCAGAGCAGCCGTTGTCGCTGGATAAGATCTATCTTACCGCAGCGGATGAAGAGGTTTCGTCTCCCAAGGCGGGTTTCTTTAAAATCCTGATGCATCACATTCGTCAGTTCCTGTATTCGTACATAAGCGATTATTCTGCTATCGGTGAGATTGAAAGCGATACCGATCGTGAGATAACCGTGTGGATGAACTCGGGTCGCGATCAGGCCCAGATTCTGAAATCCCTCGTAAGTCAGCAGTTCACCCCGAATCAGGGTGTTGCCGTCGATCTGCAGATCGTTCCGGCTGATTCACTCCTGCCTGCGCTCCTTGCAGGAACGGGACCGGACGTTTCCATTGCCCTCGGACAGACCGAACCGTTGAACCTTGCACTGCGCAATGCGCTCTATGACCTTGAGAATTTCGACGATTTTGATGAGGTAGCAGAGCGTTTTTATTCGGAGTCGATCGTACCCTTTGAGTTTGAAGGCGGCACCTATGCACTGCCTGACACTCTGTCATATATGATGCTTTTCTACCGCACCGACGTTTTGGAAGAGATCAAGCTTACTACTGCCGATCTTTCTACATGGAACAGCCTGTTGCAGAAGGCGCTTCCCGTTGCACAAAAAAGCGGATTGTCCGTCGGTATCCCTGCCAGCAGCCAAACGTATCTCTCGATGCTTTATCAGGTAGGTGGCGAAGTTTACACGGCGGGGGATACCGCGTCCGGTCTCGCCTCTGCAGAAGCGATTCAGACCATGAGCTTGTTTGAGAAGCTTTATTCACAGTATAAGCTCGACCTCGCTTTTGACGCTGCAAACCGTTTCCGTTCGGGTGAAATGCCCATACTCCTTGCAGACTATCTGTTCTACAATCAGCTGACGGTATTTGCCCCCGAAATCAACGGCCTTTGGAGTATGCTTCCTGTGCCGGGAACTATGAATGCTGACGGCACGATTGACAGTACCGGCCTGCTTACCGTAACCGGCACTGCAATCATGGCGGATGCAGAGGATAAGGACGCTTGCTGGGAATTTATTAAATGGGTCCTCTCAGCAGACGTTCAGGCCACCTATGGACGTGATCTGGAAAGTGTTGTCGGAACCGCTGCTCGCTATAACACAGCAAACATCGAGGCTATGAACACGGTCAAGTGGGATAGCGAAATTAAGGTGCAACTTGAAAAGCAGCGTCAGCAGTTAAGAGCCTATCCGCAGATCGCCGGCGGCTATATGACCGACCGTGAGTTTAATTTTGCATTCCGCAAGATCGTTTACGAAAATGAATCTGTACGCATTGCTATGAGCGATGCTGCAGAAAACATCAGTTTAGAGATCCTCCGCAAACGTGAGGAATATGGTCTTGACAAGTAATGAGGAAAAGGAGGAAATTAGATGAAAATCAAAAGTCTTAGTACCGAGCAGAAAAGAGCTTCCTCCTTTGCACGGAATTGGCGCAGTTGGGCGGAAGACTATCTGTTTATGTCACCGTACTTACTGATATTCATCGTCTTTACGGTTTTGCCCGTTATTGTCGCCATCGTATTGAGTTTCACGTATTTCAACGTGCTTGAACCCCCCTCCTTTGTGGGTTTCGATAACTATATCCATCTTCTAGTTAATGACAGTCTGTTTATGTTGGCGTTCAAAAACACGCTTCTTCTGTCTGTGGTAACCGGACCTATCGGATTTTTATTAAGCCTTTTCCTTGCGTGGCTTTTGAATGAGTTTGATCCGAGACTGCGTGCCTTTTTGACACTCTTGTTTTACGCTCCCACCATCAGCGGCGGTGCGTTTATGATCTGGCAGGTAATCTACAGTGGCGACGCTTACGGATATTTAAATGCAATTTTACTGAATCTCAACATTATCCATTCTCCCATTCAGTGGACAACGGATGAAACATATATGATGGTTGCCGCCATCATTGTCATCATCTGGATGTCTTTCGGTGCGGGATTCCTCTCTTTCGTTGCGGGCTTCAAAAATATTGATAAAAGCCTTTATGAGGCGGCTGCGGTTGACGGCCTTCGCAACCGCTGGCAGGAACTTTGGTATATCACGCTCCCTGCCATCAAACCGCAGATGATGTTTGGTGCCGTAATGAGTATAACCGGCTCCTTCGGTATGGGCGATGCCATCTCGGGAATCTTCGGCTTTCCAAGCACAAACTATGCTCTGCATACACTTGTTCATCACCTGCAGGACTATGGTAACGTCCGTTATGAAATGGGCTATGCCTGCGCTATCGCCGTTATTCTTTTCGTAATAATGGTTGGCGCAAACAGTCTGGTGCAGCGTCTGCTTCGCGGAGTAGGCGATTGATGAAAAGTGCCGAATACGGCAGAAGGAGAAGAGTAATGAAACATTCTTTTGCAGCGATCGTTCGGGGGAAACGCGTGAACCGATCCCGTGCCGGAACCATTGCGCTGTTCTTGGTTATGCTTATCTTTGCGTTGTTTATGGCCTGGCCGATGGTCATCATCATCGGAAACGCCTTTAAACCGCTTGATGAGTTGTGGGTCTTCCCCCCGAAGCTTTGGCCTTCGCACCCCACGATGAACAACTTCCGTGATATGTTCAGCGTCCTTTCGGACTCGTGGGTACCGTTCTTAAGATACCTTGTTAATTCCGTTTTTATCACAGCGGCGGGTACGGCAGGTCACATCGTCTTCTCATCGATGTGTGCCTATCCGCTTGCCAAAAAACGGTTCCCCGGGCGCAATGTTATATTTAATATGATCGTTCTTTCGCTTATGTTCAACGGAGTGGTCACCCGCATCCCCAACTACATAATCATGGCGAAGATTGGCTGGGTAGACAGCCATCTTTCGCTGATAATTCCTGCTTTCGGAAGTTCGCTGGGTCTGTATCTTATGAAACAGTTCATTGAGCAACTGCCCGATGCGCTGATCGAGGCTGCCCGCATTGACGGCGCCTCTCAGTGGAAGATTTTCTGGGATATCGTTATGCCCAATGTAAAACCGGCGTGGCTTACCCTCATTCTTTTGTCGGTGCAGAGCCTGTGGGGAATCGGAAGCAGTATATTCATTTATAAGGAAGAGCTTAAAACCTTGCCCTACGCACTCAACCTGATTCTCGCAAGCGGCATCTCGCGAGCAGGCGTTGGCGCTGCGGTAACCTTCATTATGATGCTTGTTCCCGTCAGTATCTTCCTTTTCAGTCAAAGTAACATTATCGACACGATGGCGTCCTCCGGCATGAAGGAATAAGGAAGGAGAGAAGCAAAATGAAAAGAATGCTCTGCTTGTTGCTTTGTGTGGCTTTGCTTCTGTCTTTGGCCATCACTGCTTCGGCGGAAACATCCACCAATGACCTTCCGTACGATTCTTACGTTTACCGAGACGGACAAACCGCCCTGGCTGTTCCTGCGCCGTACGCTTGTGCCGAAACCTATACCGCAGCCGACTTCGGTCTTGACAGTTTCCAAAGTATGACCGACCTGTACTATAACGGCGAACATCTTTATATCTGTGATTCCGGCAAACATCGCCTGATCGTGCTGGATTCCGCTTTTAATATTGTTCGCGTCATTGCAGGATTTGATAACAACGGCGTGCCGGACACGTTCGATACCCCCACGGGCGTATACGAGCGCAACGGCATCATCTACGTGGCCGATTCCAGAAAATCGAGAATCGTGGAACTGGATGCCGATACGTATGAACTCAAGAAAATTCTTCCCAGACCGGACATATCCCTTTTGGAAGAAAACTATACCTACACACCGCAGAAAATAACGGTGGATGCCGCAGGACGTGTTTACGTTATTGCAGAGGGCATCAATCGCGGTCTGATCGAACTCGATGAAAACGGTGATTTTTCCACCTTCCTCGGCGCACCGCCGGTGGTTCCGGATCTTTTTGAAATGATCTGGCGCAAGTTTGCCACCGATGAACAGCGCGCCAAGATGGAAATGTTCGTCCCGACCGAGTACAATGCTCTCTATATGGACGATTACGGATTTATCTATGCCGTTGCCAAAAACACCGAGAACACCCCCTTCGTAAAGCTGAACAGCCAGGGAACCGACGTTCTCCGTTTTGAAGAAGCCTTTGGCGACGAGAAATATGTCAATTCCGATGGTCTTGTTTTATTACCGTATTTCGTTGACCTCGCTGTGGATCAAAACGGCTTCTATTACCTTCTTGACTCACAGCAGGGTAAGATCTATGTCTATACCGATCTTGGCAAAATGCTTTACGCATTCGGTGCCAACGGTTCACAGCAGGGAACCTTCTATTCGGCGTCTTCCGTCGAATTGATAGGCGATAAACTGCTTGTCATTGATGCGTCTAAAAACACCCTTAACCTCTACAATCTGACCGAATTCGGAAACACCGTTATGAATGCGGTGCTTGCCCAAAACGCAGGCGAGTATGAGCAGGCTCGCACTCTATGGGATAAGACGAAATCGGTGTGTTCGCATTATCCGCTGGCGGTTGTAGAACTTGCTCAGTTGGATTCTCTCGATGGCAAATACTTCGAGGCAATGGACTCGTTAAAAGCAGTCGGTGCGATCGATGAATACGATGAAGTGTTTACCGATTGGCGGGATGCCTTTATGCGAGAGAATATGGTGTGGATACTTCTCACCGTTCTTATTGTCGTAGTGGTCTTTGCCGTGGCTGTCAAACTTATCAAAAAGGCCAAGTTTTGGCAGCGGCTCGTATCCACCGACCTTTATCAGAAATACGCTTACGGCTCGTACGCCATGAAGCATCCCTTCGACGGATATTGGGACATCAAGCGTGAAGGTCGCGGCAGTTTGGGCGGAGCCCTGCTTATCCTCCTCGCTTTTACCATTTGCTATGGTATACGCGCACAGTTCAGCGGTTATATCGTAACCGGTGAGGAGAGCAGCAAGATCAATGCACTCTTCCAGTGTGCTATGATATTGCTTCCGTTGCTTATGTTCATCGTATCCAACTGGTGTTTCACCACCCTTATGGATGGCGAGGGAACTTTTAAAGACATCGTAGTCTTTACTTGTTATGCACTGAAACCCTACGTTGTTATGAGCATACCGATGTTCATTTTCTCGCACATTCTCGCCAGTGAAGAGATGATGATCTACAACGTTTTGGAAACGTTCACCCTCATTTGGATATTGGCACTCCTTTTCGTGGGAATGATGATGACCCATAACTTCACACTGGGAAAAACGATTTTAACAACATTATGTACCCTGGTCGGTATTTGTTTGTTGTTGTTCATTGCGCTGTTGCTTCTTAACATTGTTCAGGATGTTACGGATTTCATCCGTTCCCTGTACAGCGAAATAAGCTTCCGATCGTATTAAAGGAGGAGATTATTATGAATAAAGCAAACAAATCTCCTCTCGTCAAGCTTTTGGCCCTATTGTTCGTGGTCGGTTTGCTTTCGGGCTGCGCGAGTGAAACGTTCTCTCACAAAGCGTGGCAGGATGCCTGGGCTTCGGAAGACGCAGCTTCCTGGCAGCTGGCAGAGTCCGGTCCCGTCACCCTTACAAACGGTAAGATGGAGTTCGCTCTGGATGCCGCAACCACCCACTTTACCATCAAGGACGTTGTTTCGGGTCAGACCTATTCGTCTGTACCGGAAACAGACGGAACGGTTATTTCGGATGAGAAGCTTAAGCGTTCACAGTCTGAAATCGCCATTACTTACTACGATAGCAACAGTGCTGAGTTTGTTATGACCTCAGCAGGGGACAGTGTGGAAAAAGAACTTGCGGAAGTTCGCTTTACCACAGATGCTGTCCGCGTGATCTACACGATGGGCGCCACCGCCAAGCTTCTTGTTCCGCAGGTCTTCCCCGTGGACGTATTTGAAAACGAGATCTGTAATGAAGAACTGCTTGACCGTAGCAACATAAGACGTATCAAGCGTTATTACAGCCTCATATCTCCCGAAGACGCGCAAGACGAGGATCTGGCACCGTATTTTGAAAAGTATCCTATCCTCAAAGCGGAAACCCTCTACGTCGTTAAAGATACCATCGATACTCTGAACGAGATCGAAATATCCGACGCTTGTGAGACGGTTGGTTTCACCGAAGAGGACAACGCCGCCATCATGAAAGAACTGGGTGTTGAGGCGGCAGAAAGCGATGAACCCGGCTTCGTGGTGGAGGTTGAGTACCAACTCACCGAAGACGGATTTACCGCGGAGATTCTGACCGACAGAATCCAGGTGCTGTCTGAGAATTACCATCTGTGCAGCGTGGACTTCCTTGAGTATTTTGCCGCTGCAGGCGCAGAAGACAAGGGGTATTTCCTCGTTCCTGATGGATCCGGTGCCACAATTGATTTTAATGGAACCGTTGGCACTTACAGCCAGAAAATCTACGGCAATGACCTTGCTATTCAGCAGGGAAGCAAGACGCAGTTGGCAAAAGAAGCGCTCCTTCCCGTATTTGGCCTTTCGTATGCAGACGGCGGTGTGCTGGCCATTGTTGAGTCGGGGGATGCCAATGCAACCGTTTCGGCTAACACACTGTCGGAAAGCAACCCGTATAACAACGCGTTCTTTACCTTTGATATCTGTGCCCTTGACGTGACGGATCTCAGCGAAGAGAGGAGTATTCCGGTATATAACCTTTACGGTAAACATCTCCAATATGAGCATCCGAAGATTCACTACGTCCTTCTCTCTGCGCAGGATGCCGACTACGTCGGGATGGCTGCATACCTCAGAACGTATTATATCGAAAATGGTTTGATTCCCGAAAACGCGAAAACGTCAGGCTTTTTCCTGGATTACAACTGCCTTATAACCGAGAATGCCACTGTCTTTGGCATACCGTATACAAAGCGAACCGTTCTGTCAACGCTTGAAAGCATTACCAACAACCTTGCAGAAAATGAGATAAACGGTCTGTCGATACGTCTCCTCGGTTATACCAAAAACGGACTTGAACACGGCCTTTACGATCGTTTCTCGCTGTTTAATAAGGTCGGTAATAAGGAAGAATTGTCTGCCTTGTCAAAGAGAATCAACGGGCTCGGCGGCACACTCTATCTGGATGCCGATTTTGGTACCGTTCTTTCGGATGGCGCGTTTGATGGTTTCTCTGCCAATGCCGATACTGTAAAACGGATCAATCGCAGTCTGGTTGTGCTTGAGGATTATGACCTGGTTACCCGTCAATACGTCAAGAGCATCTTTGACAGCAACCTCGTATCACCCACAAGGTTTGAGGAGGTTGCCGCATCCTACATATCCTCGCTGGAAAAAGAGCTTGGAAAGGATAACGGCCTGGGTCTCAGCTATTCGTCTGTCGGCAGTCTGCTTTATGGTGACTACACCAAAAAGAAAGACTATGACCGTACCATGACTGCTGAAACGGTGGAAAAGGTGCTGGCCGCTTCGGCGGAACAGTATCCTGTCCTTACCGAAAACGGCTATCTCTATTCTCTCGCAGGTGCTGATTATTTACTGAATTCTCCGATTTATTCGTCTGATTTTGATATGGCCTCCGGTGAGGTTCCGTTCTATCAACTCGTCATTCACGGCAGCATCCCTTACACGGGCGCCCCCATGAATCTCGCCACCGACCGCGATAATCAGCTTTTGCGTTCGCTTGAATACGGCGCAGATCTTTATTGGTCGCTGACGACAAGTGGGGACGGGGAGTACAGCAATACTGCCTATGAAACCGAGTTGTATTCTATGCTTGACACCAACAGTTTCCAAACCATCAGTAAACTCTATTCTGAGCTTGGTGATTATTACGCCGCCATAAGCGGGAAACAGATGATCCGCCACACGAAGCTGGCAGACGACGTCTATATGACGGAATATGACGGCGGCGCAGGCGTTATCGTCAACTACGGTGACAGCGATTATGTTTCCGGTGAATATAGCGTTAAGGCAGGGGGGTATCAGCTGTGGATTTCTTAAAAAAGAATAAAAAGAAGTCGACCCTGCTACGCAGACGCGGCTACTACGGCTATTTCTTCATTCTGCCCCTCGTTATCGGTGTGTTGCTCATCTTTATTCCCAACCTGTTTCACACCTTTCAATATTCCGTGAGTGAACTGGAAATGGGGGAGCGCGGCTATAATGCTACCTTCGAAGGGTTTGGTCAGTATGTTGGCGCCTTTCGTGAAGATGCATACTTCGTGCCGCATCTGTTAAGTGAGCTAAAGGGTTTTCTAACCAACGTACCGATCATCACCATATTCAGTATGTTCATTGCCGTGCTTTTGAACGGACAGTTCCGCGGACGCGGCATTGCGCGGCTGGTATTCTTCGTCCCGGTCATTCTCTCGACGGGAATTATTGCCTCAGTTGAAGCGGGAACAGAGTTATTAGCCAATGTGGAAGCCGGCGCACTGGGGGAGACGGAAACCAGCCTGGTTACCGGTATCAGCGATATGCTGTTGCAGATGCAACTGCCGGACTTTTTGATCAAGCTCATCAACAGTGCGATTACCGGTATCTACGACGTTGTTCAGCGGAGCGGAATGCAGATATTCATTCTGCTCACCGGTCTGCAGGAAATACCTCCGTCACTGTATGAAGCCGCCAATGTTGAAGGCTGTAACGGCTGGTCTTCTTTCTGGAAGATAACCTTCCCTATGATGGGGCCGCACATCCGTATCTCCATCGTTTACACGATTGTTGACCTCACCTCGCGTACCGATACTGTTCTGGCAGAATATATCAATATGATTGCCTTCCGTTCCAATATGTTCTCGCTGGGAACCGCAATGTATATGATTTACATGCTCATTGTTCTTGCAATAGTGGCTGTTGTATTGCTGATACTCAACCGCTTTATCAAGTACAACGGTGAAGTGAATTAAGGAGGGAAGAGAATGCAGATATCCCCAAAAACACAAAAACGCCTTGCCAAGGTGCCACTCTCACTCCTTCGCTTCATCATCATCTTCGGACTCGCGTTTATCATTCTTGAGCCTTTTGTCTATAAGATCTTGATGGCTTTTATGCACCCGGATGATCTGCTGGATTCCAGCGTGTGGATTGTCCCTCGTATTGGTTCGGTCTATTATTGGGGCCAAGCTCTTGAGCAGATGAAGTTGCCTTTCGCGGCAATTAATACTTGTTTGCTTTCTTTGACTGTAGGCGTGATTCAGGTTGTATCCTGTACGATGATCGGCTATGGACTGGCTCGCTTCAATTTCCGCGGAAAAAATTTAGCGTTCTTCTTCGTAATACTGATTATGCTTGTTCCGGTTCAGGTAATCGGCATTGCAAGATATCTGGATTTTAACTTTTTTAATTTCTTTGGAAAGACCATCTCGCTGACCGATACGTTTTGGCCCGTTGTCATCCTTTCCTCAACGGGACTGGGATTAAAACAAGGCCTATACGTGTATATGATGAGAGAGCTTTTCCGTTCGTTACCCGTCTCGCTTGAGGAAGCGGCCTATATCGATGGCGCAGGCCCCATCCAGACCTTCACCCGCATTATGCTTCCCAATGCAACAACAACAATGGCAACCGTATTTTTGTTTTCGTTTTGCTGGCAGTGGACGGATACTGCGTATTCATCGCTTTATTTTAACGAGATGCCGCTTCTTGCCAACGTGGTGGATACCATGTACATCCGCGTCGGCCTGAATCCCGATCCATTGGCAACCGGTATTCTTCGTAACGCTGCCGCGATCCTAATTATGTTGCCTTTGATGGTGCTTTTCTTCTTTTGTCAGAAACTTTTAGTAAAATCGATGGCTTTGTCGGGACTTGCTAACTAATGGTGCAGACGAATAAGTGGGGTTATTATTTTTGCACTTGATTTAAAAGTTTCGCGATATTGTTGGAGGTGATAAGATTTTGAATCCTATGCAATCTCTGGGCAAAAATTTTTAGAAAAGGAGTTTTAATCAAATGAAAAGCTACAGAAAAATAATCGCACTTCTGGCAGCACTCGCACTCTTCTGCGTGCAGATTCCTTTTGGAATGCTCCTTAGCACAACGGCCGACTCCGTTGACATGAATTTGGAAACTGTCTACGGCGCCAACCTGGTTGCTGACGGCCAGAAGAATGTGACCCTCACATCTTACGATGCAACTTATCTTGACGGCATCACCCTGGACGGTGAGTCTTCCTATGAGTTCTCGTTTGATATGAAGATTCCCGCCGGCTCTCTGGCGACCACCAACCTGTGCGTCATTCTCAGCGAAAAGGCTGATGCCTCTGCCGGTATCTATTCCGACTATTGGTTCAGTCTCAATCAGATCCGTACCGGCCCGGTGGCCGACGGTAACGGTTGGCCGGATGATGCGCATGCTACGCTGATTAACGGCACGGTTGTCTTTGCAGAAGACACCACCTATTCCGTTAAGTACATCATCGAAAAGGATAAGATCACCCATTACATCGACGGTAATCTTATGCAGGTAATTCTCGGTACCGCGGGTGGATACGCCACGGTTGACTCTACCGAGATTCCCACCTTTGCCGATGCCAAGGTCGGTTTTGTGGCGCAGAATGCTGCTCCCAACATCGAGCTGTCCAACATCTCTGTCAAGAAGGGTGAATTGTGGTCTACCAACCTCGCAGGTGACGTAGGAACGATTAACGTAAACAGCTACGACAAGCAGTTCATCAACGGCGTCACCCTGGATGGCGAGTCTACCTATTCCTTCGCCTTTGATATGAAGATTCCCGCCGGCTCTCTGGCGGCCACCAACCTGTGCGTCATCCTCAGCGAGAACGCCGATGCTTCCAAGGGTATCTATTCCGATTATTGGTTCAGCCTCAACCAGATCCGTACCGGCTCTGCCATCGACGGTAACGGCTGGCCGAACAGTGAGTATGATACGCTGGTAAACGGCTCGATCATCTTCGCTGAAGATACCACCTACAACGTTAAGTATATCATTGAGAAGGACAAGATTACCTATTATATTAATGGTAACCTCGTAAAAGTCATTCTGGGCACTTCCGGCGGCTACGCGGAAGCTGATTCTACCGTGATTCCCACCTTTGCCGACGCTAAGATCGGCTTTATCGGTCAGAATGCTGCTCCCAACGTTGAGATTACCAACATTGAGGTAAGAACTCTTCCGAAAGCTACTCCGGATGTTGAAGAGGAGTGGAGCGAGAACCTGGTTGCGGATGCTCAAAAGACTCTGGTTGTCAATAGCTATGACAAGCAGTTCTTGGACGGCATCACCCTGGACGGCGAGTCCACCTATGAGTTCGCCTTTGATATGAAGGTTCCCGCCGGCTCTCTGGCGGCCACCAATCTGTGTGTCATCCTGAGCGAAAACGCCGATGCGACCAAGGGTATCTATTCGGATTATTGGTTTGGCCTCAACCAGATCCGTACCGGCTCCGCCATCGACGGTAACGGCTGGCCGAACAGCGAGTACGATACGCTGGTAAACGGCACGATTGCCTTTGCTGAAGACACCACCTACAATGTTAAGTACATCATTGAAAAGGATAAGGTCACTTATTACATCAATGATACTCTCGTAAAGGTAACTTTGGGCGCTTCCGGCGGCTATGCGGAAGCGGATTCTACCGCTATTCCCACCTTCGCCGATGCCAAGGTAGGCTTTGTTGGTCAGAATGCGGCTCCTAACATTGAGATCACCAACATCTCTGTTAAGAAGCAGGCCTCTTCCGAGCCCGAAGTTCCCGCCGGACCCGTTTGGGGTACCGAGAACCTCGTTGCCGGTCAGGGGGATATCCATCTGAACGGCGCTTATGCCCCGGTTTATCTTGATGAAATTCTCGACAAGAACACCGGCTATAAGCTGGACTACACCGTTACCTTCAACAGCAATGTGGCAGGCCATTGGAACTACGTCTCCAATATGCTGCGTCAGAACGAAAATGATCTTATTTCCTTCGGTGCTTGGAACGACGCAGGTGACGGCACCGGTCAGCTTCGTTTCGCAGAGAACGATATTAGCAACAATGTGTGGACGGCCGTTGAGGGCGTTGGCACGATTCCTGCCGGTGTTGGATTCCCCATGTCCATCGTGATTATGCCCGAGTATCTTGAGCTGTATATCAATGGACAGATCCAGACGATGAACCTTGCTTCCGGTGGTACTGCGACGCAGATTCCTGTGAGCAAGTTGATTGAAAATGGTAAGATCGGCTTTATCGATCAGGGCTCTCACCCTGACATTACCATCAGCAACATCGCTCTTTATAAGGATACCAACAGTGTCGTGGAGCCTGAGCCCGAAGATCCTGTCGAGCCCGAGGATCCCACCGAGACCTGGACGGAGGTTGCAACGCAGACTTCCGTAACCGTCGATGAAACCAATCCGTATATCTACCAGTGGGTCACGGATGAACTGGATCAGAATGCGACCTACAAAATCGAATATACTCTGACCTACACGGATCACGTTAACGACAGTAACTTGGCGTCTACTGCTTTCCGTGGTGTGCCGGCTGCTGAGGCGTGGGAGGCTACCGGTCTGTTCATGGCACACGACAACTTCCAGAAGATCCGCATCGGCGATACCTACGATACCTACGGCACGCTGTACGGTGCTGGCGGAACCGCCGATGCCACGGCCACTCCCGTTAAGTACACCATTATCAGCGCTCCCGAAAGTGTTACTGTTTATGTGGACGGCGTTCTTATGAAGCAGTATGACTTTGTCAACGGCGTGGACGGCAAGGATTCTGTTCCCGTGCCGAAGGTTGCGGGCGCAAAGGTTGGTTTCCGTGGCTTTGGCGCCAATCCGCGCTTCACCGTCACCGACATCTCTGTTAAGGTTAAGAGCGATGCCGGCGGCTCCGAGCCCGAAGTTCCTGCTGGTCCCGTTTGGGGCACTGAGAACCTCGTCGCCGGTCAGGGCGACATCAATCTGAACGGCGCTTATACTGCTGTTTATCTGGATGAAATTCTGGATAAGCACACCGGCTATAAGCTGGACTACACTCTTACCTTCAATACCGTTGTTCCCGGTAATTGGAACAACCTCTCCAACATGCTGCGTCAGAACGATACCGACCTGATTTCCTTTGGTTGGTGGGCAGATGCAAGCGGTAATGGCGACGGTCAGCTTCGTTTTGCTGAGAATGATATCTCTAACGGCAATCAAACTGCCGTTCAGAGCGCCACTCCCGTTGCCGGACAGGCATATGATATTTCTATCGTGATTATGCCCGACTATGTCGAACTTTATGTTGATGGTCAGATTGTAACCATGTATCTCACTGCTGGCGGTACTGCAACGCAGATTCCTGTAAGCAAGCGTATTGCAAACGGTAAGATTGGCTTTATCGATCAGGGTTCTCATCCCAACTTGACCATCAGCAATATCGCTCTCTATGTGGACACCAACGGTGCCGATGCACCCGCCATTGATCAGGAGGCTGTTGACGCCGTCATCGCGCAGATCAATGCGATCGGCACTGTGACCAAGGACAGCGCTGATGTAATCAAGGCTGCCCGTGCGGCATGCGATGCTCTGAATGATGAGGAAAAGGCCCTCGTAACCAATTTTGAGACCCTCACGGCTGCCGAGTCTGCCCTCAAGCTGCTTACCGCTTCCCAGGATATGAAACTGTATGCTCTGGACGGCACCTACGCCATGGGTTACAACCATTGGGGTGCTATGGTTTCCGTCAGCAACGCAACCGGTGGCGGTATGCGCTACACGTGGGACGGCGCAGGCACTAACTTCCGTCGTGGTATCAACCGCGGCGTAGCCCTGGATGGCCTCCATCTGGTCGCTTCCGGCCTCAACCTCACCAGCGACAACAAGGCAATCGCATTCTACATTGCCGACTTTGACCAGGCCGAATCCTACTCTCAGTATGAGCCTTTGGCGGAGTACTTCCCGCTGGCCATCATCCTTAATATGAATGCCGGCACCATCGAAATCGGTAGCGATCCCCTCGAGAAGGCTACTGAGGTGATTGCCACCAACGATGCCCTTAAGTATGATAGCATGAAGGACATCGAGTGGTCTCTCAGCATCGATGCCAACGACGATGGCAGCTACACCGTGACCATCAACGGCGTTTCCGGCGTCATCTCCAAGGAACTTATGGATAAGATCCAGCGTCTGACCCAGCTGGATTACGCATTCATCACCGTATCTCCCTGGTCTGACGTGAACAATTCCGGTGCTGTTTCCGGTTCTGTTGACTTCCTCAGCCTCCACGGCGGCGGCAATGCCTGCGCGGATTCCCTCAACGCCGAGGAGATGAAAGCGGTTACCGACCTGATTGCTGACATTGCTGCCATCGGCACCGTAACCAAGGACAGCAAGGACGCGATTGAGGCTTGTGAGGCTGCCTATGCAGCGCTCAACGACGCCCAGAAGGGCTGCGTGACCAACTACAAAGCTCTCGCGGCGGCACGGTATCGCTATAACCTGCTCACCCAGATCGTTGACATCCCCTGCATCAACTATTACCAGATTACCAATGCCGATACCGGCGGAACCAACCACTGGCAGGCTAACGATATGCTGACTCATGAAAATGCAACCGAGGGCGGTGTTACCTTCAAGTGGCAGAACGGCGGCACCAACGTCCGTCGCTTCATCGACCGCAAGGTCACCCTGGACGGTCTGCATATGGTTATCTCCAATCTGGATATGTCCAAGGGCGTTTCTTCCTTTGCATTCTTCTTCGCAGATCTGTATGACACTGCAGCAGACTGGACCTCGCTCTATTCTGAGTATTTGCAGAACGAGCCTACCTGTGCCGTTCTCATATTCGATGCTGTTTCCGGTACGGTATCTGTTCAGATCGGAAATGAATCTGTCGTTGTTCTGCGTGATGACCGCTTGACCTACGAATTCCTCGAAGGCGCAACCTGGGATATCAAGATCGAGAAGAGAGCGGACGGCGACTATACCTTCATTGCCAATGGCGCTGAGGGCATCATTCCCGCCTCCTTCCTCGACAAGGCAACCCGTCTCACCGATCGCGACAACGAGATGTACGTCACCGTCTCTGCATGGGGCAACGGCGTCAACTACAGCTATGATCTGGTCGCCATCCACGGCGGCAACGTTGTCTGCGCAGAGGATCTGACCGATGAGATGGAAAAGGATCTGAACGAAGTTATCGAAGCCATCTATGCCATCTACGACGGCAACTGGCAGATCCAGCCCTCGGCAGAGGCTGCGTATAACAAGGCTTGGGATCTCTATGATGCTCTGCCTGAAGAAGTGCAGGCTCTCGTTGCCAACTACGCTGACCTCGTAGTGGCAACCGATGTCCTGGAGGTTGTTCTGGCAATCGACGGTCTCGGCACCATCACTCTGGAGAGCGGTGACGAGATTGAAGACGTGCGCAAGATGTATAAGAATCTGGCCATCCTCTTCGAGGAGGAGACCGGCGGTTCCTATCAGCGTGTCAATATTGATACCGACAGACGCCTCCTGGTGGGCAACTACGCAACCCTGGATAAGGCCATCCGCACTTACTACAATCTGTATAAGGATGCGGCCCTGAACGGCACCGCATCGGGTGGTAACGGCAATGGCGGCGGCAACGGTGGCGGAAACGATACACCTCCTATCGTTCCTGATATGGGTGATTCTACTCCGTATGTTGCACTGCTGGTTCTCGTTGCATCTCTGGGTGTCGCTGTGGCTGTCTGTAAAAAGACTGTTAGAAAGGAGTCGTAAGCAATGAAAAGAATTCTTAGTGTTTTACTTTCGGTTCTTCTGCTTTGCTCTGCGTTCACCGCTGCTTTTTCCGTTTCTGCAGAAGAAGCACCGACCTATATTGACAACTCCGATGTGATGCCCAAGTACGTTGAGGACGACCTCGTAGAGTTGGAAGATTCCGGCGACGGACTTATGAGCCCCGATTGGGTAAAGGACCTCATCATTGTCGAAGTTCACATTGGTCATGCAACCCCCGAAGGCACCTTTGAGGCGGCCATCGAACTGCTGGACCATTATCAGGAGGCCGGCGTTAACGGCATGTGGCTGTGCCCCATCTATGATGATAATGACGACAGCAACTACGGTAACTTTGGTATCCACACCATCAGCAAGGCCTTCACCGGCTGCGACAATTACGAAGACGGCTTTGCCGTATTCAAGAACTTTGTGGATGAAGCCCACAAGCGTAACATTCGTATTTTCCTGGATACGGTCCTTTGGGGCTGTGACTGGGAAGCTCCGATGTATAACGAGGGCGGCGAAGATTTCCCCGCTTCCTGGTTCGCGGGCGAGAACTATTGGGGCGGCTGGACCTACAACTGGAGCAACCCCGACTTTTATGAGTATTTCGTCAGCACCAGCGTTTGGTGGTGTACCGAAATGGGCATCGACGGCTTCCGTTGCGACCTCGAGCCCGGTGTGACTGGCTACAATATGTGGAAAGAAGTTCGTACCCGCGCTCTCGAGGCCGGCGAGAAGATCGCCATCTTCTCCGAAACGACCAACGAGCGTATGAACGGCTGCTACGACTTTGACGAGCACAGTGCCGGTAATGACAGCTGGCAGATTTATGAGCTCTTCACCGAGCTGTATGACCTGATGGACTATGTTAAGGAAGGCGAAGGCATCTCCACTCTGTACTATCAGAATACCGGTGAAGCCGGTTATGCCCGCTTCTACTCCTACTTGATGTCCTGCCACGATACCGAACGTTACGGTATGCAGGGTAGCGTTGCAGCTACCGCCTATCAGGCGCTCTTCTCTCCCTTTATCCCGATCTTCTATATGGGTGAAGAGGTGGCCAATGATGGACCCAAGGCGGCTAAATCGAACCTCTATGCCACCGTTTTGTACGACTATGAGAAGGCACTTGAGGATCCCGAAAAGCGCGAGTTCTATGAGAATTTCAAGTATATGATCCGTCTGCGCAGAATGTATGCTGACCTTCTCACGGATTTCCCGAATTACATTCGTGACACCAAGATCGCCGAGGTGGAGACCATTGGTCTGGAGACCATCCAGGGCTACATCCGCTACAATGACGACTACGGCATCATCGTTGTTCCCAACAACAACCAGCATATGGACGATCCCTTTATCTGCCGTATTCCTTATGCGGAGATGGGGTGGGAGAATGCTACCTACGAGCTCACCGATCTTTGGACCAATGAGGTCGTAGCCACCGGTTCCCACAGAACGCTGTATGATTTTGAAGCCGACGTTCCGTACGACTTCGCAGGTATCTATCTCATTAAGCGCGTCGGCACCACCACTGACGAGGGCATCTATGAGGTGAATACCCAGGGCGGTAATGCAACCGGCTATGCCGTTGCTGCTGCCAATAATGACCCCATCGCTGATGCGACTAACGTCGCCGCTGATGCCAACGATGACGAGAGCGTCGCCACCGGTGCCAACGATGACGAGAGCGTCGCAGCCGACAACGGCACCGTTGAGGATGAGGAAATCGTCCCCAAAACCGGTGACAGCACAACGATCTATGTTCTGGTCGGCGTGCTTGCCGTTCTCGTAGCGGCAGCCTGCGGTGTTTACTTCACCAGAAAGCGCCGCGCATAAGTAGTCGTTTTCTCAAAAGCGTCAGCCTCCCCCACAAGGGGGAGGCGGCGCAAAACAAAAAAGGGCGGAGAAATCCGCTCAATACTTGAGAAAGGAAAAGATTATGAAACGTAATTGGCTTATTAGAGCATTAACGCTCTGTCTAGCATTGTGCCTTTGTTTGACAATGACCGCTTGCGGAAAAGATCCCGTTGGCGGTACGCCCAATGACGAAAGCTCTACTATTTCTACGGATGACGCTAACGGTGTGGATGATCCCGCGTTGGAAGGCGACGAATCCGATGTGACAACTCCTACCGATGACACCGGTAGCACCGGTGACGCTGACGCTACCGGTACCGGCACAACCACCGGAAACGGTACCGGTACAACCACCGGAAAAGGTACCGGCAACAACAAAACCACCACCACTACCAAACAGCAGCCGGTGCAGAGTCAGGGCGGCGGTCTTGGCACCGATACTGGTGATAAGCTTGCAAACGATAAGGTGGTGGATATGGGTGGTTACAAATTTACCATCCTGTCCCCGCTGCTTCCCACGAAGCTGAGCAAGAATAGCACCCTGTTTGAAGAGAATCTCTTTGCCCGTATTGAGGAAGTTGAGAAACAGTATAATTGCAAGATTACGATCCTCAACAGCCCCTATCCGGATATGGAAACCATCAAGACCTACATCGTTGCTGGCAAGAAGGTTGCTGACCTTCTCGAACTGACTCCCTATCAGATGGTTGCCGCTAAAGAGCTTGGCTACATTGTTCCTTGGGATAACCAGACGGTAATCGATGTCAACGATCCCCGTTGGTGTGATTCTTACACCAAGCTTGGTTACTATGACGGTGCCCAGTATGGTCTTCAGTTCTACCGTCCTGAAGAGGTTCGTTACTGCGTAGTTTTCAACAAGACTCTGCTGAAGGCGAATGGTATCGATCCCAACTCCATTTATGATATGGTGAATAAAGGCACTTGGACCTTTGACAAGTTTAAGGAGATCTGCGTTAAGGTAACCAAGGACACCAATAATGACGGTAAGGCCGATCAGTATGGTTTCTGCGGCATCCCGAACTACATTTCCTGGGGCCTCATTGGTGCCAACGGTGGTGAACTCCTCAAGAAGTCTGGCGGCAAGATGGTTGGTAACTTCACCGACAACAAGGTGGTTACCGCGCTGAACTTCTACAATGACCTGGTAAACACCCAGAAGGTTATGTATACCAACAATGCAGAGACCACTGCAAACCCCTGGGATACCGTCAATGCTATCGACTCCATCACCCACTTCCTCAAGGGAAACACCGCGTTCTTGCTGCATGAATCCTGGGTGCTGAACCAGCAGGTTAAGCCTCGTGCCAACTTCGACTACGGTATGGTTCCGTATCCGAAGGGCCCCAATGCTACCGGCTACGTATCCGAGGCTTCGAACGCACGCTTAATGTGCCTGACCAAAACCAACAAGGATGCGGAGAAGTCGGCTATCATCTTCAACGCATTGGCTCGTCCCGTTGACGATCAGTTGGATTGGACTGCAGACGTTCAGGCGGACTATTTCCAGAAGAACGACACGCAGAGCATCAAGATGTATGACCTGTGCCTGCGCAACGTAACTTACGATCCCGCCCGAGCGGTGAACGAGGTTGCTAATGAACTCAATGCTGTGTTTGCGGGCACCGTCTTCGGCCGTACCACCACGCCGGCTGCAGGCCTTGGAGCCATCGGCAACAAGCTGGACGCCGCTATCGATGCACTTTTCAATAAAAAGAAATAAAACCTAAACGTGAGGGCGGTCGGTCCGTCGGACCGACCGCTTTTGCATACCTATGACTGGAGGTTATTTGTATGCCGATAAATCTTGATCGTTTTGACCGTTCCTGGGCTCTTACCCCCTTTTGGGAAGGGGACACGGTCTACAATGAAAGCGTTGTGTTCGTTCCGGATGAGAACGGCGATATGCGCGCCCCGCTTTTCTACAAGCCTAATACGATTCTCTCTGTCAGAGACTGCACCCTCCGCTTTGAATATGAAGAGGGTCGCGACTATACCATTGAAGACAATATGATTTGCCGTACACCCAATTCCCGTATGGCGCATTTTACATATGATGAGTTTTACTGCCCCGACCGTATAGGTGAAGACGTAATGGACTATGACTTCGGCGGCCATCTCCGCGTGGCAGGCGGCCATTTTTTTCATTCCAGAAATATTCACGTCACCTATACCCATTCTGACGCATTTCCTTTTGCAAAGCCGAAATTTAAGGGCGACCTCCTGCCGCACACAATGGAAAAACTACGTACCAGTCAGGTGCTTTCCGCTGTGTTTATCGGCGACAGCATCATAAGCGGCGATGATAATTCCGGCTTTTTGGATCTTGAGCCGCATCAGCCCGCGTGGACGTCTATGTTCTGTATGCATATGCGGACCAAGTACGGTGTTGTCATTCATGAAATGGACACCGCCCTGGGCGGCACGGACGGCCAGTGGGGCATCCAGCACGCAAAAGCGCGTATTGCGGCCCTTAAGCCCGATTTTGTCATTCTGGGCTTTGGCAATAACGACCGTTGCACGGTTGAACAGTATCTGGATAATATTCGAACCATTATCCGCCTTGTTCGCGAGGACTGTCCCGAAACCGAGTTTATCCTTGTGGATCCGATGACGCCTCATCGCTATATCGCAAGAACCACCGACCATTATCGTTGGTATGTCGACCAGGGGAATTATGCCCGCGCACATCTGGCGCTGGAAGAAGAGATTCCTGGTCTCGCTGTGCTTGAGATCATGCAGCTTCATCTTGATTTCCAAGAGCGCAAACGCTTCTGGGATATCAATAACAACAACATCAATCATCCCAACGATTTCTTCTATCGCATAATCGCTCAGGCTTGTACAGCGCTGGTTGTTCCGCCCGAAAAACTTTAAGAGGTGATATTATGAGAGAAAGAGCATTGTTAAAGAGTCCCGGCATCATGGGTGGCGACGGTGCCGCCGCCGATACCCTGCGCGGTGAATTTGATCTTAAAAATATGCAACTGTTCTGTACCGAAGCAAACGTTGACATCGTCTTCTTCGGTGATTCTATCACCAATCTAATGGAGCCTCTTACCTATTATCAGAAATTTGGAGCTTGCATTAACAGAGGCATCAGCGGCGATAGCGTGCATATTATGAGCCGCCGTTTCGAGGCCGATGTCCTTCAGCTGAACCCCAAGCTCTGTGTGATGCTGGGTGGCGTCAATAACACCTGGTGCCTTGATGAGTTTGCTAACGAGGAAGGACAGGTTCCCGAAGAAAAAATTGCTGAAGTGTATGAGCTTGTTGAAAAAAGCTATATCGAAATTTTAGAGGCCGCCAAAGCCGCGAATCTGAAAATGGTTCTGTGCTCCGTATTGCCGGTTGCCGCTCCTATTTGTTTGATGGATATGCGCAATCGTGTGATCGTTGGTATCAACAAGATCATCAAACGTCTTTGCGAAACTTATGGCGCTACCTATTGTGATTACCACAGTGCCCTCGTAAAAGAAGACGGCTTTACGTTGTGTGACGGGCTCGCAGACGACGGATTACATCCGCATTACAAGGGCTATGTCATCATGGCGTCGGTTCTCACACCTATACTGGAAGAATTGCTGTAATTGAAAGAGTTTGTCGTCTGTAAAGCGTATTCACTTTACAGACGAGTACAGCTCGGGCAATGCGTTAAAATGCGTAAAAGAGGTATAGAAAATGTATCATTTAGCCATTGATATCGGTGCGTCCAGCGGCCCACACATCTTAGGTCATCTGCAGGATGGACGGCTAGAGATGGAGGAGATCTATCGTTTTGAAAACGGCATACACGAGCAAGACAGTGTGTTGGTATGGGATGTGGAGGCGCTTGTGCGCGAGGTTAAGGCCGGCATCGCCCGCTGTAAGGATTTAGGCAAGACTCCCGCTACTATCGCCATCGATACGTGGGGCGTGGACTACGTTCTGCTGGATGCGGATATGCAGGAGATCCTGCCCGCCGTTTCCTACCGTGACGGTCGTACCGAAACGAGCGCGGCCGCGGTGGCTGATATCCTCTCCCAAACGGAACTGTATACCCGTACCGGCATCCAAAAGCAGAATTTCAATACCATCTATCAGCTTTACTGCGATAAGCAGAGCGGTAAGTTGGAAAAAGCGGCCCATTTTCTGATGATGCCGGATTACCTGTCCTACAAACTGACGGGTGTGATGAAAAACGAGTATACCAACGCTACCACCACCAACTTGGTCAATGCTGAAACCAAGACGTGGGATACGGAGATTTTAGAGCGGATGGGTATCCCGATTACTTTGTTTAAGCCGTTATCGTTACCTTCAACAGTAGTGGGGAAGTTGTCGGCAGAGGTACAGCAAGAGGTGGGATTTAATGCTCAGGTGTTGTTGTGTCCTTCTCACGACACCGCCTCGGCTGTTGCAGCCATTCCGCTGGATGACAATACCGCTTTTATCTCTTCCGGCACTTGGAGTCTGGTGGGAACAGAAAACGCCTATCCTATTACAGATTCCGCAGCGTTAACGGCCAACTTCACCAACGAAGGCGGCATAGAATACCGCTTCCGTTTTCTCAAGAACATTATGGGTATGTGGCTGTTCCAGAATATTCGCAAGGAACTGAATAAACAGTATACCTATGATGAAATGATGCATTTGGCGATGAATCGTACTTTTGATGGGGTGATTGATCCCACGGATGATGTTTTTTTGGCACCGGACAGTATGATTGCCGCTGTTCGCACTTATTTACAACGACCCACCTTGCCGTTGGCAGATGTGTTAGCTTGTGTTTACCGTTCCCTGGCAAAGTCTTATGCTCAGACCATTCGCGAAATAGAAAGCATCAGCAATAAGAAGGTGCATTCCATTTACATTGTGGGCGGCGGTAGCAAGGACGCATATCTCAACCTTTTGACAGCGCGGTATACCGGTTGCGTAGTACGTGTAGGTCTTACAGAGGCGACGGCTACAGGAAACCTGCTGTCACAGATCATGTACAGTAATCAACTGTCTCTTGCCGCGGCGCGGGAGATCGTAAAAGAAACCTTTCAGATAAGCGAGGTAGTGTTATGAACAACTATAGCAATGCTCAATCTATCTATGCGCAGTGGGGAGTAGACACGGAGAAAGCGATGGAGACGTTACGCACCGTGCCGGTGGCGTTACACTGCTGGCAGGGCGATGACGTGCGTGGCTTTGATCAAAAAGTGGATGCTCTCAGCGGTGGTATTCAGACCACCGGTAATTATCCCGGACGCGCCCGTACTCCCGAGGAACTAATGGCGGATATGGATCTGGTGCTGAAGCTGTGCCCCGGTGCGAAAAAGCTGAATCTGCACGCCTGCTACGCCATCTTTGATGAGGAGAACGGCGGCTGGGTGGATCGGGACAAGATCGAGCCGAAGCACTTTAAAAAATGGGTGGATTTCTGTAAAGAGCGTGGCTTGGGCTGTGATTTCAATCCCACTTTCTTCTCCCATCCTATGTGCGATCCTCTGACATTGTCCAGCCCCAATGAGGAGACCCGTCGGTTCTGGATCGAGCACGGCAAGGCGTGCATCCGCATCTCCACCTATTTGGCAGAGGAGCTGGGTCAGCCTTGTGTGATGAATATCTGGACCGGCGATGGCTTTAAGGATATTCCTGCCGACCGTATGGGCCCTCGTCAGCGTTATAAGGAGTCCATCGACGCCATCTTGTCCGAGCCTTTCGATTTCAACAAGGTGAAGCCTTGCGTCGAGAGCAAGGTGTTTGGCATCGGCGTGGAAGCCTATACGGTGGGTAGTGCCGAGTTCTCGCTCTCCTATGCGGCGGCCAATGCGGACAAGTGTATTCCGCTGATGGATAACGGCCATTATCACCCCACCGAGGTGGTGTCGGATAAGATTCCTGCACTGCTGACCTTCTTCCCGGAGATTGCTCTGCATATCACCCGTCCCATCCGCTGGGATAGTGACCACGTTGTCCTGCTGGACGATGAAACCAAAGAGATCTGCAAAGAAATCGTTCGTTGCGACGGTTTGGACGGTCGCGTCAAGATTGCGTTGGATTATTTTGATGCCTCCATTAACCGTGTAGCGGCTTGGACGGTGGGCCTGCGCAACCTGCAGAAGGCGCTGTTGCTGGCCTTGCTGACTCCCCATGACGCATTGGCCGAGTTGCAGAATGCGGACAATTGGACCGAACTGATGGTTCGTCAGGAGGAGCTGAAGACCCTGCCTTTTGGTGCGGTATGGGCAGAATATTGTGACCGTTGCGGCGCGCCGCGGGATGGCGTATGGTACGCCACCGTCAAGGAATACGAAGATACCGTGATGAGCAAGAGAGGGTAAGGATATGAAAGATATTTTGACGGCTCCTTTTGTAGAGGAAATGAAGCAGACCACCGCCAACATGTACCGTCTGGGATGGGATGAGCGCAACGGCGGCAACATCAGCTATATGCTGGAGGAGGCCGAGGTGGCGGAGTATTTGGATCTGAACAACGTCATCCGCACTATCCCCACCGGTTTTGATGCCACCGAACTGATTGGTAAGATTTTTATCGTTACCGGCACCGGCAAGTATTTTAAGAACGTAGAAAAAGACCCCGAGACCAACTTGGGCATTATCCGCATCGCCGAGGACGGCACTACCGCGGAACTGCTGTGGGGCTACAAGGATGGCGGCCGCTTTACCAGCGAGCTGCCTGCCCATTTGATGAGCCATATGACCCGTCTGCGCAAGGATCCCAATCACCGCGTAGTGATGCATACCCATCCCACCAACACGCTGGCTATGACCCACGTCCACGTGCTGGAGGATAAGGCGTTTACGCACACCATTTGGGAGATGTGTACGGAGTGTATTGTGGTGTTCCCCGACGGCATCGGTGTGTTGCCCTGGATGGTGTGCGGTAATAATGAGATCGGTGTGGCTACCGCCCGGAAGATGGAGGATTACCGTCTGGTGGTGTGGGGTCTGCATGGCATCTACGGCGCTGGTTGTAGTATGGATGAGACCTTCGGTCTGATCGAAACGGTGGAGAAGGCGGCAGAGTTATATATGTTGATTGCCCATCTGCCTCACGTCAATACCATCCGCGATGAGGAACTCAAGGCGGTAGCGGATGCTTTCGGCCTGACTTATCGCACGGATTTTTTGAATCTGTAAAACTGTTATTTAGAAAAGAACATTTACATTTAGACTTAAAAAGGAGTGTTCATTATGGCAAACAGATTTGTACTCAACGAGACCAGCTATCACGGCAAGGGTGCGATCAACGAGATCGCTACCGAAATTAAAGCGCGCGCATTCAAAAAGGCGTTCGTGTGCTCCGATCCCGATTTGATTAAGTTTGAGGTAACCAAGAAGATAACCGACATTTTAGATAGTGCCGCTATCGCTTATGAGATTTATAGCGATATTAAGCCCAATCCTACCATTGAGAATGTGCAGAATGGTGTGGCCGCTTTTAAAGCCAGCGGTGCTGACTGCATCGTGGCTATCGGTGGCGGCTCCTCTATGGATACAGCCAAAGCCATCGGCGTTATCATTGAGAACCCCGAATTTGCTGACGTGCGCTCTCTGGAGGGCGTAGCCCCTACCAAGAATCCCTGCACCCCCATCATTGCCGTGCCCACCACCGCCGGCACCGCTGCCGAAGTAACCATCAACTACGTTATCACCGATGCAGAGAAGAACCGCAAGATGGTGTGCGTGGACGTGCATGACATCCCTGTTGTGGCTGTTGTTGACCCCGATATGATGGCTTCTATGCCCAAGGGTCTCACCGCTGCCACCGGTATGGATGCGCTGACCCACGCCATCGAGGGCTACATCACCAAGGGCGCTTGGGAGATGAGCGATATGTTCCATATCAAGGCCATCGAGATCATCGCCAAGAGCCTGCGTGGCGCCGTGGACAACACTCCCGAGGGCCGCGAGGGTATGGCTCTGGGTCAGTACATTGCCGGTATGGGTTTCTCCAATGTGGGTCTGGGCATCGTGCACTCCATGGCGCACCCCTTGGGCGCGGTGTATGACACCCCCCACGGCGTGGCCAACGCCATTATCCTACCCACCGTGATGGAGTATAACGCTCCCGCCACCGGTGAGAAGTACCGCGCCATCGCCAAGGCAATGGGCGTGTGCGGCGTGGACGCTATGACTTTGGATGAGGCCCGCAAGGCCGCCATTGATGCCGTTAAGCAACTATCCGCCGATGTGGGCATCCCTGCCGATTTGAAAGAGATCGTCAAGCCTGAGGACATCGACTTCCTCGCCCAGTCTGCTTATGACGATGCTTGTCGTCCTGGCAACCCCCGCGAGACCAGTGTTGATGAGATTAAGGAACTGTACCTGAAGTTAATGTAATACTTAAAAACGGTGTGTCGTTACGGCACACCGTTTTTTAATTTTCTTACCTACGTGTCAAAGGAAATCGTATACGGATAGATAACCGGCAACGTCTAACGAGCATCTAAAATTTGGTCTAAAATTGTGCTTTTCGGATGGTTGAAGGGGCGGTAAGAAAATGGTACTAAAAAGTGCCTCGAACCTGCATAAACACTGGGGTTTGCGGCAATGTGGAGAGGGGAGATACAAGCTCTCATAAAACCCCTTTATAACCCCTCCAAAACCGCGTGTCGTGAGTTTTCTTTGCCTTTTTCTGTTCACCTGAAAACGCACCCAAACTGCCAACATCTAAAATACATCTAAAATTCTTCCTTCTTTTCATCAAAGGACAATGCCGATTCAATGCTTTGGCAAACTCGCAATTTGGACGTTGCGTCGATGTGGGCATAGAAATTCAGCGTCGTAGAGGGTTGCGAATGACCCAACCAGTGTTGCACGTCCACCGCTGATATACCTTGGGGGACGAGATTTGACACATCACTGTAGGTACCGGTTTCTCACTCCTGACAACTATAAGCAAACCGTATTATAACAGCGTGTTTTTTATTTTTGCTAATCAACATATGTATCTATTGCGAAGGATGACAAACACTAACCCAACTACTTTGTTGGGGGAATAGGATGGAATCGATTTGGCAAAAGGGTGTGTCCGGCGTGGAGTTTGAAGCTTTGGCTGAGGATACTTCCACCGATGTTCTGATTGTCGGCGGAGGAATAGCGGGGATTTTATGTGCTCATAAATTGAAAAAAGCCGGCGTGGATTGTATGTTGGTGGAGGCTGATAAAATAGGCGGCGGTGTCACTGGCTATACCACAGCCAAAATCACTCTTGGGCACGGTTTGATTTACGCGCAACTGATACAACGCTTTGGCGAGGACCGGGCGCAGATGTATCTCAATGCACAATTGGATGCAGCACGGGAATATGCTTCTCTTTGCCGAAAAATCGATTGTGATTATGAAACGATGGACTCCTACGTCTACTCGCTTTGCAATACCGAGAAGATCAAGAAAGAGATCGCTGCACTGAATCGTCTCGGTGTACCTGCCGAATGGTCCGCCGCACAGGAACTACCGATGGATGTGGCAGGTGCGGTACGGGTGAAACATCAAGCACAATTTCATCCGCTGAAATTCCTATACCGCATCGCCGAGCACTTACCCATCTATGAGAACACAAAGGTAGTGGAGTTTTTGCCTCGCTGTGTCAAAACGAACCGCGGAACCATACGCTTTAACAAATTGATCGTTGCAACCCATTTTCCTATATTGAATAAACACGGTTTATATCCTTTGAAGTTGTATCAACATCGCTCTTACGTTCTTGCCCTGAAGGGGGCGAGGATACCGGACGGTATGTACGTGGATGAGTCGGATACGGGGCTGTCTTTTCGCCCGTGCGGCGATGTGCTGCTTCTCGGAGGCAGTGGCCATCGCACCGGCAAGCAAGGAGGGTGTTGGCAGGAGTTGGAGGACTTTGCAAAGCGTCACTACACGGATGCCGATGTTGTCGGTAAATGGGCTACGCAGGATTGTATGACGTTGGATGGTGTTCCCTACATTGGTCCGTATTCTAAGGCGACCGACAACGTATACGTGGCCACAGGGTTCAATAAGTGGGGGATGACCAATGCTATGGTTGCCGCGAGCGTTCTGAGCGACCTTGTCTGTGGCAAGGAGAACCCCTATGCCGATGTGTTTTCACCTTCGCGCAGTATGTTGCGTCCCCAACTGGCCATCAACGTGGTTGATTCTATGCTGGGCTTGTTAACCCCCACCACACCGCGATGCCCCCACCTGGGCTGTGCGCTGCAATACAACTCCGCTGAACATTCCTGGGATTGTCCGTGCCACGGATCCCGTTTCACCACAAATGGAAAGTTGATAAACAATCCCGCCACAGATGATATGAAAATGTAAGGGCAGAGGTTTACAATAATGTGCGGATGGATAACGCAGACCGTTGTAAAATTTCTGCGACATAGGAACAAGATCGTGTGTTTTCCTTTCAGAGGCTGTCCTTTAAAGACGGCCTTTTTGCTTAGTGGAGAAGAAAACTACGTTCACGTCACATCGAAAATGTCATATGCATTTCACAAGGAGTTACGAGCAAAAAACGACAAGTACAGTCTGGGGGCAACCGAAAAATTGAACAAGTGAGGGAGAATGATGCCACGCTTCGTTCTCAAGAGGCGGCAACGAAACTTTAGATAAGTATCTGCTGTAAGCCGCCTGATTCGCGTGCTGTGTGCTGAGAGTCGTTTTTAAACGATGGAGGTGATATACTGCCGTTTGGTATGGCAGGCAATATTTTCTTGCTTTTAATCGTCGTATGTGATATCATTTTCTAAACTAATACCATATGGGATTTTAGGGCATACAATACGTTCCTGTGAGGAGGAGATTGATTATGAAAACAACCTTTAGGCGTGCTTTGGCCACCGTGCTGTCGGTGCTGTTGCTGATGGCAGCGGTGCCGCTGTCGGTATGGCCCACCGTTACCGTGTCGGCGGCCTCTACCGCCACCTTTGCGGACGGTACAGCGTATGAGTATACGGTGAATTCCGGTACGGCCACCATCACCAAGTATATCGGCACCGCCACGGTGGTGGACATTCCGGAGTCGTTAGATGGCAGCACGGTGACCACCATCGGCAACGACGCATTCCGTGATACGGAGATCACGGCGGTCACTATACCCGATATGGTGACCCGCATTGAAAACTATGCTTTTGCTTACTGTTATGCATTGAGCGATGTGACTCTGCCCAAAGCGTTGACCTACTTGGGCCGTCGTGCTTTTGCCAATGCAGCAATCGAGAGCATCGAGATTCCCAAGTCGTTAGATTCTTGTGACAAATACAGTTCTTACTCCTATACATTTGAGGGCAAAACTTATTCCGTTTACGATGGTCCGTTCTTTTGCTGCGAAAATTTGAAGTCGGCTACTTTTGAGGAGGGGGCCACGCAGATTGCTCAGAACCTGTTTGCCGGTGCGGTTGCGCTGGAGAGCGTGGCGATTCCGGACACGGTAACAGTGATTGAGGATAGTGCATTCCGGGATTGCTTGCGGCTGGCGGATGTCACCATCGGTCAGGCGGTGACCACCATTGACGATTATGCATTCAACTCCTGTGTCGCTTTGCAAACTTTGGTTTTGCCGGATTCGGTAACCCGCATTGATGCCTTTGCGTTTGAATCCTGCCGCAATCTGCAAAGCGTTACTCTATCCAAAGCGTTGACCCAGTTGGGACGCCGTGCGTTCTCCCATACGGCCATTGAGAGCATTGCGATTCCTAAATTGTTAGACTCCTGTGATAAATACAGTTCTTACTCGTATGAGTTTGAGGGCAAAACTTATTATATTCACGACGGCCCGTTCTTTTGCTGCGAAAATTTGAAGTCGGCTACTTTTGAGGAGGGGGCCACACAGGTTGCCCAAAACCTGTTTGCCGGTGCGGTTGCACTGGAGAGTGTGGTGATTCCGGACACGGTGACGGTAATTGAGAATAGTGCATTCCGAGATTGCTTGCGGCTGACGGATGTCATTATCGGTCAGGCAGTGACCACCATTTCTGATTATGCATTTAACTCTTGTTACTCTTTGCGCTCCGTGGTGTTGCCTAATATGGTGACCCGCATTAATGCCTATGCGTTTGAATCCTGTCGCAATCTACAAAGTGTTACTCTGTCCAAATCGTTGACCGATCTGGGGCGTCGTGCTTTTGCTTATACGGCAATCGAGAGTATTGAAATTCCCAAATCGTTAGACATTTGTGATAAATACAGCGATTATTCCTATGAATTTGAGGGCAAAAGTTATTACGTTTACGATGGCCCGTTTTTCTGCTGCGAAAACCTGAAATCGGTTACTTTTGAAAAAGGCACTACGCAAATCGCCCAAAACCTGTTTGCCGGTGCTGTCGCGCTGGAGAGTGTTGTAATTCCGGATACGGTAACGGTGATTGAGGATAGCGCATTTCGGAGCTGCTTGCGGTTGGCGGATGTCACCATCGGTCAGGCGGTGACAGAAATCAAAGGATATGCGTTTGATCGGTGCGTATCGTTGTCTGAAGTGACGATCAGTCAGGCAGTAAAGAAGATTGGTGACTATGCGTTTAGCAGCTGTATTTCCTTGCAATCCGTGGTGATGCCGGATCGCGTAACCAAAATTGGCAATTATGCATTTGACTCTTGCAGTAATCTGCAAAGTGTTACCCTATCTAAATCGTTGGTTGAACTGGGACGCCGTGCTTTTGCGTATACGGCCATTGAGAGTATCGAGATTCCCAAATCCTTGGATATCTGTAGTAAGTACAGCGATTATTCGTATGAATTTGATGGTGTATACTACTACGTTTACGATGGCCCGTTCTTCTGCTGTGAAAACCTGAAGTCGGTTACTTTTGCAGAGGGTACTACGCAAATCGCCCAAAACCTGTTTGCCGGTGCTGTCGCACTGGAGAGCGTGGTGATTCCGGATACGGTAACGGTGATTGAGGATAGTGCTTTCCGGAGTTGCTTGCGGTTGCGGGAAGTCACTTTGCCCGATAGTCTGGTTGAAATTGCTTCGTATGCCTTTAGCGGATGTCGCAGTTTGACAAGTGTTGTCATTCCCGATACCGTTACCAATATGGGCACTTACTGTTTTGAGTATTGCTCTTCTTTGGAGAGTGCTAGACTGCCCAATCAGCGTGTCAACATTACATCGCACACATTCTTTCAGTGTACTTCTTTGAAAACCATTGATATTCCTGCTACGGTAGAGAATATCCGCGAGTACGCTTTTTACGGCTGTTCCGCTTTGGAGAGTGTTACATTCTCCAACGGTTCTCGTCTGAAAACGATTGAACCGTATGCTTTTAGTTACTGTTCTGCCTTACGTGAGGCGGTGCTACCGGATACAGTGACCACGGTGAACGATCGTGCTTTCGCCAATAACGCCGGCCTTATCAAGGTGGTGATCCCCCAATCCACCAAAACCTTGGGTGAGCAGGTATTTATGGGCTGTGAGTCGCTGGCCGACGTGCAGATCGCCGACTATAGCCTCACCGAGATTCCCGCTCGTACCTTTATGGATTGCTCTGCGCTGATGCGCATTGAATTACCTAAAGGTCTTACCACTGTAAAGAGCGAGGCGTTCCGTAATACTGTTGAATTGTGTGAGATCGTGGTGCCCGAGTCGGTGACCTCCATCGCTTCTAATGCTATTTCTTATCCCTTCCGCACCACTATTTACGGCACCGTCGGCAGTTATGCCGAAGCTTTCTCTGAGACGGATGATTATACTTTTGTGAATTATCGTGTCGCTACGCAGGGTATCGCCCTGAAGGGTGGTCTGGATACGGTGGTTATCGACCAGGGAGAGACCTATCGCGCTGAGTTTGAGGTGTTCCCCGAGGACGCCAATGAGGTAATTACCCTCACGAGCAATACCGGCAACGTGACCATTCAGGGCCATGATCTGTACGGCCGCTATGCCTGTGATGCGGTGATCACCGCCACCGCCTCCGGCGGTATGAGCTGCCAGTTCAATCTGCACGTGCGGTCTGTGAAGAACATTCGCGTAATTACTCTGCCGAACAAGACCGCCTATTACTTAGGTGAGGTATTTGACCCCACGGGTATGGTGGTGCAGGTAAATTACAATGACGGATCTTCTCGCATTGTTACCGATTATTCCATCCTGAATTATTCCAGCGATACCGAAGGCACCTGCACGGTAAAGGTACGGTGGATTTCTGCCAACAACGGCACTTATGATCACACCTTTGACGTGACGGTGTTTGATCCTAACCCCAAGCTGACCGGTATCT
Organism: Acutalibacteraceae bacterium; assembly: GCA_045592345.1. Classification (GTDB taxonomy): domain Bacteria; phylum Bacillota; class Clostridia; order Oscillospirales; family Acutalibacteraceae; genus UBA5905. Next base: position 39,136 of record JAZNUN010000080.1, read on the forward strand.
ACGTGCATACTCTGCCGTTAAAGCAGTATTATAATATGCGTGAGGCGTTGGATGTGACCGGGTTGGTGGTAAAAGGTCTGTATACCGATGGCGTGGAGCGCACCGTGGAGGATTATACCCTGTCCGGTTTCAACGCTCTGCAAGCCGGTGATCAGATGATCACGGTCGCCGTCGGTGAGTTTACCGATACGTTTATGGTGTCGGTTGGCGCATCCCGTACTCTGACGGAGATTGCATTGGCACAGACCCCCACCAAGACCACCTATTATATTGGCGATACCCTGAGCACTGCCGATCTGTGGCTGGAGTTGATCTATGATGACGGCTTCACCTCTATGGCGTCGTCCGGCTTCACTGTAAGCGGTTACGATGCCTCTCTGGCGGGCGAGCAGACGATTACGGTAACCTACGGAGAATTTGCCGTTACTTATACCGTGAGAGTGCTGACACCTGCGGTGACCCTGTCCTACACGCAGCATACGATGAAGGTGGGCGAGCAGTTTGCGCTACTGGCCGGATCCAATCCCGGCGGACAGACTGTCAGCTGGACCAGCTCTGATAATCAGATTGCCGTCGTGGAGAACGGCTTGATTCGCGCTGTGGCAGAGGGTACGGTGACGATTACCGCCACCATCACCTACAATGGTCGGTCGTACAGCAACACCTGTGCGGTATCCGTATGCGCCGTGGAGGCAGAGCTGGTGGATGTGACCATCACCGCGCTGCCTCAAAAGAGTGTATATGCCTATGGCGAAGAACTGGATACCACCGGCCTGGTTCTGCACCTGACGTACAACGATGATACGGTGGTAGAGATGACCGATGGCTTTATCGTCCAGGGCTACAACGCCCAGGTGTCCGGTTATCAGATGGTAACTGTTTCTTATGGTGGCTTCAGCGACACCTTCGCGGTGACGGTGCAGCCCCCTGTGCTGGATGAGAACTCTCCTGCCTTTGTGGTGAGCAGCACGATGGCCTCTCGTGGTGGCACCGTAGACGTTACTCTGTCCACTAAGAACAATAGCGGCATTGTATCGCTGAAAGTGTGGGTGGAGTATGATTCCTCTGTGCTGGAATTGGTCTCTATGAAGGGACAGGATTTTGAGAATGTTTTGTTTGGTCCTGTGGGCGCTTGTCCTGTGGCCATCGATTGGCTAGATACCCTGAGCCCCAACGACACCACAAACGGTGTGGTGGCGGTGCTGACCTTCAAGGTGAAAGGAAATGCCGCCCAAGGCGATACCGCTATTACTGTGCATTACAACGCTGAGGACGTATACGATTATGACTTCCATAACGTACCCTTTGCGGTGGAAAACGGCACCGTGACGGTTGCGGATTACATTTCCGGTGACGTTAACGGCGACGGCCTGGTCAATAACAAGGATGTCGGTCTCTTGATGCGGTATCTTGGCGGCTGGGAAGTCACCATCGATGAGTTGGCGTCGGATGTTGATCGTAGCAATCAATTGAATATGCGTGATTTGGCATTGTTACAACGCTATCTCAACGGTTGGGATGTAGAATTGTTATAAGATAAACATAAAATAAAAACTCTGCTATGACCACGATCACAGCAGAGTTTTTATTTTCCCAGTATAATCATAGCTCCCGCACGGTATTTGCGGGGGGAGGTATGATACTTTTCTTTAAACAACTTATTAAAATAAGATGTGTTCTGGAACCCCGCGTCCAGCATAATATCAAAAATCGGACGCGCGGTGGAGGTCAACTGCTTCGCCACCCATTCCAGACGGGCATTGTTGATATAGGCGGAGGGGCTGGTGTGCATATATTTACGCATAGTACGGGTGACGTGCTCCTGGGTTTTGCCGGACAGCTCCACCAGCCGCGGAATACCTCCCGCCATATTGGCAGGCTCGTACATAGACCAGCAGGCTTTGCGTAACCAATAAGGGATGGCGTAGGCGTTGTCGCCGCCCAGAGCGCACAGCACCAGAATATCGGCCAGCAGAGTGGTGCCCTCGGTCTGTTGTACCTCCTCCGGCACGGGGGTACTCATATCCTGTAGCCACTTCATCCGCCGCAGCAGCAGACGGCTCAGCTGGTGGGGGAGGGCCACTACCGTGGACAGGGTAGCGTTACAGACCGCGGGGGCGCACTGAATAGCCAAGCTTTGCGCCTTGCGGAACAGATCCTCATCAAATGCGAGATTGAAAAAACGGGCCTGCTTCTCATCCTTGCAGGAAAAGGAGTGAAGGTCATCGGGATGAATGAAAACCATCGTATCGGGGTGCAACACCTCGCACCGTCCGTTGATGTGGTGGTACAGCGGACCTTCTTCCACAATGAAAACCTCATAAAAATCGTGGGTGTGGGGGGTGGATTGCCCCGCGGTTTCGGATAACACCGTACAACGGGAATAGAATGAATAATGAGAAAATACGTTTTCCTTCAGCAGTTTTGTCATATTACATCACCAATATCAAAATAACACGAATTAAATCAATAGTCAAGTAGTATTTGTCAATATAATGCTGTATAATGGATTGGACAAGCAGTGGCTGAATGCCACTGCTCAAATCATAGTAAAGGGTGTAACGTCTATGAAACGTCATTGTTTGCACAAGATTATATTGTATTTATTATGTGTGGCTTTGCTGTGCACTTTTATGGGGTGCACAGCGCCGGCACGGGGCGACAGCACCCTGCCGGAGGCCAACAGCGTGGCTAAGATACTGGAGCGGGACGGATACTTAGAGGGTATCTGGTTTCCGTGGTTGACCCACGATGATTTGGGTCACGGCTTTACCGCCAATGACACGATGGTGGAGTACGTGGGCAACACTTGGTCTACGGTGGGTATTGACAAATACAGTGACAAGTATCTATTGGAGCAGATTTATAACCTGAAGGCTTTGGGTTTCAATATTATGGGCTATGAGGGCTCCATCTATGCTGAGGGTGTTATGTTTGATGACAATGGCGACGTCATTGGTATCAAAGAGGATTATTTAGAGAACACACGCCGTTTTCTGGATTTGTGCCGTGCGGCAGAGATGCCGGTGCTGTGGACGGTGTGCTGTCACTCTACTTCTGCAGTCTCCTACTACAATCTAGAGGTGTGGTATCGGATGACCCAGATGTATGCGGTCAAGGAGGTGGCCGATCACTATGCCGAGCGGTTCGTCAAGCCCCTCTGCGCCGTGTTGGCGGAGTATCCCGACGTGGTGGTAATGACCGCCACCACCTCCGAGGTAGAGAACGAGATGAACGACCCCGATATGGGTAACTTTACCGACAGCCGAGAGACCTACGGCGTTACCCGCGACAGTATGCTGTACTTCATCAACAAGGTGGCGGATACCCTGGCGACGGAGTTGCCGAACGTGGACCGTACTCTCTGTGGCAGCACGAACAATATGACTATGTACGCTGAGACCGACCTGACCTTTACGGGCCATCAGGAGTATAACTCCGCCGGTAATGCCGACGATATTTCCTCTTTCCGGTCTCCCTTGCCGATGATTATTTCCGAGTTCGGCTTAGGCGACAGCCTGTATCCCTCCGAGCAGGATCTGGCGGATAAACAGATCACCTTCCGCAACAATTTCCGCCAAAAAGGCTGGTGGGGCTGGGTGATGTGGTGCTGGTCCCCGAATTCCGGCGGCAGTGCCTATGATTTGATTGAAAAGGACGGCGGTCTCACCGATTTCCGTCTGTGGGCCTATGAACTCCACGATTATATCGAGGAGTACCGCGCCGCGGACCGTGGCGGGAGCGTGGCTGTGAACACCCCCACGATGTTTTTCAACAAAGGTAACGGCACGGTGGAGTGGATGAAACCCACCCGGAACCACACCTACAAGCTGGAGCGTTCGGTGAACGGCGGGGCCTGGATGACCATCGCCACCTCGGGCGCTACGGTGGATGCCGTAGGCCGCAAATACACTTATACGGACGCCACACTGCCCGTCGAGGGCACGGTGCAGTACCGCGTTACTGTTACCGCAGGGGGTGACAGCGCTACCTCCGTCTCCAACGTGGCGGATATTGTTGCCTCCACTACTAACTTGGTGCAGAATAACGGTTTTGAGAATGGTCTGGATGGTTGGTCCCTCTTCGGTAGCAACGGAACCTATCGTGCCACCGCCGCCGTTGCCCGCACCGGCTCTTACAGTCTGGAACTCGACTACGGCAGTAGTGAGTGGCAGGGGGTGAACCAGTCTGCCATCACGGTAAAGCCCAACACCAATTACGTTGTGACGTACTGGTATCGGTATGCCGCCGACGATACCGCCAAAAACTGCTATTGCTTTGTCCGCGGCGGTAACGGCACCATCTACGATGACGTCATCGATTCCGCCTATATGAATACCGGCAGCGCCACCGAGTGGAAACAGGAGTCCATCACTCTGCGTACCGGCGACAACGATAAGCTGTGCATCGATTTCCGCGTGGTGGCCGGTGCCCACGTCTACATTGATGATGTGGAACTCAACGAAGTACAGTAAGGAGGGATAACAATGAAAATGAGATATGTATTAACCGCCATTGTGTCCCTGTGTTTGCTGTGGGCTTTGATGATGCCTGTGTCGGTGCTGGCCGATGGCAATCTGGCCGCCAACGGCGATTTAGAAATGGGTAACACCAACAGTTGGGAGATTTCAGATGCCGCTATTGACGGTGCTGTTAAGTATGGCGGCAACTATTCCTTGAAGCTTACCGCCACTTCCGCCTACAGCGGTGCGGCGTATAAAACCATCCCTGTGCGTAAGAATGCTACCGTTACGGTGTCCTTCTACTATCGCTATGCAGAAGATCCCTCCGGCAAGCTGTACCACGTGTACACCTACAAGGGGGATAACCCTTGGACGGGTGCTTACAGCAATGCTGAAGCCTCCTTTGCCGCCACCTCTGCCAATTACACGCAGTGGAAACAGGCCAGTTACTCCTTTAATAGTGGCGATTACGAGGCTGTTTACCTCAAGTTTTGTCCCGGCGGTAACGGCAGTGTGTCTTGCTACATTGACGACCTGGTGGTGACCTCCGTAGGCGGTGACGAGTCGGAGACGGCTCCCTATCTCACCTCCTACGGCACCAAATACAATCGCCCTCAGAACGCTGCCGACAACCTGATTGTGAACGGTGGCTTTGAGTCGGAAAACAACGCCCAATGGAATACCGCCACATTCATTAAGGGCAACCTCAGCGTGGTGGCTGACCCTACCGCCCCCGAGGGGGATAACGTCTTGTATTTTGACAGCGGCACCGCCACCGCGGCGGTGTGGCACACCTTTTCTGTGACTGTGGAAAAGTACACCCAGTATACCTTCTCTGCATGGGTGAAATCTCCCCGCCTGAGTGGTACCAACCGTGCCACCGCCACCTTTGGTGTGATGGATTCCGCCAATCAATTCTTGGTATACGAGCCCTATAACGGCAACGGTCACGGCGCTGCCTCTCTGTCCACCGCCACTATGCAGTTGATGGCTACTTCGCCCGATGATGAGTGGCACCTGCGTTCGGTGACCTTCAATTCCGGCTCCCACACCACTTTCTACATTGGTGTGTACGGTGCCGAGAGCCAACTGTATCTGGACGATATAGCGCTGTTCAAGTCCGCTTACGGCGTAGAGTATATCAGCGACCTGCGTACCGCTACCATCACGGCTGCCGCCAATCACGGCAACCAATATTGTGCCGATGATCAATCTTTGATTCCCGATCCCAATATGATCGGTGAGGCGGCACAGCGGTACTGGTCGGCTAATCCCGCTTGGCGTAACGGCTTCCTGTCCTTTGCCGAGGCGGGGGACGACCACGACGCCGTGCTGCAATACACCGCCTCTGCCTATACCGATCGACAGTTGTGGTATATTGATTGGATCGACGTACTTCCCAACACCGATTATACGCTGACTTTGGATGTGAAGCGGCTGACCGCCGGCGGCGGTCGCATCGCTTTGTTGGATGATAATATCCTCTATCCCGCAGAATTCTATTCCATTCCTTTCTCTGCCGTCGACAGTGCTTGGCAGACTTATTCCGTCACCTTTAACAGTGGCGTATATTCGCGCATCGGTTTCGCTGTCGTGGACGGTGGCGGCACCGCGTATATGGACAAGGTGCGTCTGTTTAAAAACGCTGATGGCATCGCTGAGGAACCCACGGACACCCCTCAGCCCGTGCTCCAGCCCTGCGGCGGACAGACCTCCTCTATGGAGATGGCAAACGTGTCGAACCTGATAGTCAACGGCGATTTTGAGTCGGGTTCTTTGGCGGGATTTGACGTGTACCAGTCCACTGCCCTGTTCGAGGGTGCCGCCTATAGCGGCGCTTATGGTGCTCACTTGAAGGGTGATGGTAGCTGGGGCGCTTTGCTGGAACAAAAGTCGATTCCTGTGGAGGAGGGTAAGACCTACGTCCTCTCGTTTTGGTACAAGGCCAATGCCGGCGGCACCAATATCACCTTGTTCGGTAGTAGCACCAACACCCAATACGCTTATATATGGGCGGCGGCGGGTGAGTGGACGCAATTTACCGCTACCTTTACGCCGGTAGGGGACACCACGGTGTGGTTTAATGCCTGCGGTGCCGGCAACGGCATAGCGGAGGACGTATACCTCGATGATATTGGTTTAGTCTGTGCTGACGATATGCGTTTCGGCGTGGCCTTCTTGATGACGCTGGATGCTCAGGGCGTTCAGTGGGACAACCAATCCAAAGGGGTTTTAACTCACGCTACGGTGGACGTATACGGTGACGGAGCCCGTTATTCTCTCAAGCGGATGGGTGCGTTGATGACCAATGATGCCGCCGTGGGAGAGAATTTGTCTACATTTAAGTTGGATTCTTCTGCCATCGAGACACGGAAGATCGTAGATATCCCTGCGGTGTATCTGTGGTCGGTTGATGCCGACGAGGTTTCGTTCGCGGTGCGGGTGATCAATGTGCCTTGGAATCATCTGGATACACCTATCTATGCCCGTCCCTATTACGTATTCGAAAAGGACGGCGAAGAGATTGTTGTATACGGCAATGTGTACAATCGAAGCTATAATTATACTAACTGAATAATTATTTCAAAGCGGATGCCGTGCCTGCGGCATCCGCTTTTCGTTGACAGGGCAATCGTTTTATGATATACTGCATAGGATATAACATTGTATACCGCAAGGAGTTAATAGGAATGAAACGTTGGATTTGTTTATTATGCGTTGTGGCTTTACTGGCAACGCTGTGTATTGGTTGCAAAAAGCCGAAAGGTCCCGATGCGGGGGAGAAGGTCTACACCTCTTTCCCCACCTCGCTATCCATTGAGAAGATCGGCACACTGCCCCAGTCCTGTGTTACCGCGGACGGCGGTCTGTATTATCGCATCGGCGAGAAAACCGGCATTATGTCTTTCGACGGCACTTATAACAGCGGCGCCGTCTACACTCTGTGTCAGCCTTTTGGCAATGCCTTTATGGTGTCCAAGTCTGCGGGCGATGAGTCAGACCCGCTGACCTTTAACACGGCGGGTGTGGTGGATGCACAGGGTAATGTGCTGATTCCTCTGAACTATGCCTCTGTAGTGGCGATAGATACCCGCTATGCCCGTGTAGCAGAGCTGACCGGCACCTGCCCGGCGAAGGAGGGCTCTATCACTGATTTTACCAATTCGGCCGGCGAGAAGATATTCTGCACCGGTAATTGGTACATCTACGACCTGACCACCGGCAAGAAGATCCCCAACGCTACCGGTACCAGCCGCTATGCCTCCTATTCTTACGCCGGTAGATTTGTCAAATATGTCACCGATGATAAGGCACAGCACGTTGTCACCCCCGAGGGCGACGCATTGCCTGCGGAAGCGGTGTATATGAGCAACGGGTATTATATGCTGCCGGAGGAGAATGCCGTGTATGACGCCTATGGTGCCCGTTTGTTCACCTATGATCCCAACGGATTCGTACCCTGTGAGGAGCAGAATTCCGATAAGTATTTCACCGCCAAAAAGACGGTGGATGGCAAGGATGTTTTTGTGCTGATGGATATGACCGGCGCCATCGTCAGCGGCGAGTTGGATTCGGAGCCTTTGGTGCGCGGTAATCTGCTGATTTACAACAAAAGAGTGTGTAATTTCAAGGGCAAGCCCTTGCTGGATGCAGAGATCAACCATCTGTACGAGGATACCATCACTCGTCAGATGTGGGCGGCCTCCGATGCCGTGACCAAAGAGAAGTTCTTTTTTGATAATGATGGCAACGTGGTATACCGCAGCGGCACCGATGTGGAAACCTCCTTCAACGTAAACAATTTCAATATGCATCGCAAGGACGGCGAAAATGACCCCTATCATCTGGTGCTCAAGGACACTTCTTACACATTGAAGGGTGTGGCTGTGGCTCCCTGGCTGGTACGCACCACCAATGAGGACGGCACCTACAACCTGGTGGAGACCATCTCCGGACAGACGTTGCTGAGCAATTATACCTCCATCACCGTGGGTACGGCAGGCGGCACAAAGTTGTATGTATATACACAAAATGCGGAAGGCCTGGTTGAGATTCATCGGGTCAGTTAAACAATACTATTATAACAAGAAAGGCACCTGTAAGCCCTTACAGGTGCTTTTCTTTACCACTTACCCTTGAAAAACAACCGACCGCCGTAAAACGATTGCCACAAAAATCACCTATGTGCTATACTGACGGCGAAAGGAGGTCAAATATGAAAGTGAAGATTGTTGTTGATCCCACTCGCGAAGAGGAAGTGATCATCTTTACACACGAGAGAACGCCGCTGGTGGAAGAGATCGAACGGCTGGTATCGGATAAACCCTTGGAATTACTGGGCGTTTGCGATGACGAGAACGTGGTTTTAGAGTTTGTTAAGGTGCTCCGCTTTACAGTGGAGAATGGCAAAACCTACGCCTATGCGGGGGGTAAACGCTACCGTATTAAGCAGCGTTTGTATCAGATCGAGGAGCGAGCGCCGGATTGCTTTATCCGCATCCACCAATCCTGTTTGGCAAATCTCCGTGGAATTGCCCGTTTTGAGGCCGCCTATTCCGGCACCCTGCGGGTGGTGTTCAAAAACGGGGACGTAGACTATGTTTCCCGCCGCAACGTGCGGAGTGTAAAAGAAAGGTTAGGCGTATAGAATGAATAAATATACAAAAGAATTTTTGCATCGCGGACTGATGTTTGGTGGTTTTGGCCCGATTGTTTTGGGCATCGTTTTTTGCGTTTTATCCTGCACGGTGTCCGATTTTACCCTAACGGGCGGGGCAGTGCTGACGGGGGTGGTGTCCACCTACCTGCTGGCATTCATACAGGCAGGTGCCAGCGTGTTCAATCAGATTGAGCACTGGTCGCTTCCCAAGGCTCTGCTGTGCCATTTCGGGACACTGTATCTGGCTTATTCCTTGTGTTACATAGCCAACAGTTGGATTCCTTTCGAACCGCTGGTGCTGGTGATGTTCACCGCCATTTTCACCACGGGCTATTTTCTGGTGTGGGGTATTGTCTATCTGTGCATCCGTGCCGCCAGCCGTAAGCTTAACGAGAAACTCTGATCAAATACATAAAAAATCCCCGACCGTGCGGTCGGGGATTTTTTGCGTAACAGCCTTATTCCAGACCCTCGCGATAAAGGTGGGCGGTGCCGGAATGGACCGTGATCTGGGGCACCACCATACCGTCGCCGTGGTGGTGGAAGTTGATCTCGGTCACGCCGGTCAGCGCGAAGTTAAAGCGGGGGCAGAATACGTTGTAGGGGATATCCATAATGCTGCTGAGGATGGCCAGACCCGCACCGTAGTGGGCGAACAGGGCGATGCGGTTGGGGGTGTCTCCGATGATGTGATAGCAGTGATTTTCCCGATCGTGGCGGAGTCCCTGCTCCTCTAAAAAGGCATCCACCGCCGCGTTGATCCGCTGCACGCCTGCGGCATAGCCGGTGTCGGCGAAATAGGGGTGAGTGTACCATTGGTCGCCCAGTGCGTTGACCTCGGGGGAGATGAACTGGCGGATGGTGGAGGGCACCTCTAAAATCCACTGCTTGTTCCCCTCACTGTCCACCGCGTGAAAATCCTCAAAGGCCAATGCTTCATGTGCCCACTCGCAGGGGATGGGCTCTTTGCCCAGCAGACGGCAGGTGGGCATGGCGGTCTGGATGGCACGGTTGGAGGAGGAGGCGTAGATCTTATCCGGCCGCCGATGGAGGAACCATTTGGACAGGGCTTTAGCCTGCTCCTCGCCCAAGGGGGTGAGGCTGTCGGGGTCGTAGATGGGCTGGCCGTGGCGGATAAAGTACAGTTTCATAACGGACGCTCCTTTTCATCGTATGGAAGTCTTTTCTTTATCGTACCAGTTATGACGGAGAAAATCAATGTTTTTTTATGTTTCCTTCTGCTTTTTTGCTTCGCTGTCAGCAGGGGAGAGAAGGGCGGTTTTTTGGCCAAATTGCCTAAAAATTTCGTTTTTTACTTTGATTTGGCATTTTGTGGTTTTTATTATTCATTTTGACGAATTAAAGCGGCGAAAAAAGTACAATGTTTCCAAAAGCCACGGCAAATTTCATAAAATTCATGGTCGGAATTTATAGAAATCGTTAAATTTTTATATACATAGTGAGAGAATTACTATTGCAAAAATTTGTAAAATATTATAATATTATAACTGAGTATGAAGTAGTGTGGGCAAATACTGTCATAAAGAAGGTGAGCACTATGCGATTTTACGAAGATCTGACTAAGCGATGGGCCAATCGGATGCCCCCGCGCAGTTACTATATTCCGGAGGGTGCGGCGGAGTACCGCCTGCTCAACGGTGAATGGCAATTCAAGTATTTCGAAAACGGCGATGCCGCCGTCGAGCCTACCGAGTGGGACACCATTCCGGTGCCCTCCTGCTGGCAGATGCAGGGGTACGGCAACCCCAACTATACCAACGTGTGCTATCCGTTTCCCTTTGATCCCCCTTACGTGCCTCAGATCAACCCCTGCGGTTGGTATCGGCGCACCTTTGCGGTGGCGGATACGGGTATGCGGCACTATCTGGTGTTGGAGGGTGTTTCTTCTTGCGCGCGTGTGTGCGTTAATGGTGCTGAGATAGGCTTCACCCAGGGCAGCCGCCTGCAGGCGGAGTTTGACCTGACCGATTACGTGACGGCGGGGGAGAACACCCTGCTAGTTCAGGTGTGGCAGTGGTGTGCCGGCAGTTATCTGGAGGACCAGGATGCCTTCCGCCACAACGGTATCTTCCGTGATGTGTACCTGCTGGTCCGTCCCGAGGGTCACCTCCACGACCTGTCCATCTCCTCGGTGGACAACACCGCCTTCCGCATCACGGCGGATCAGCCCTGCACTGTGCGTGTCACCGACGGTGGCCGCCTTGTGGGCGAGGGGGAGGGCGCCGACCTCACCATCCCCGTGGCCGACCCCGTTCTGTGGAATGCGGAAAAGCCGCATTTGTACGACATTGAGGTTCGCTGTGCCGGCGAGATCATCCGCCGCCGCGCGGGTATCCGCAGCATCGGCATTTCCGATCAGCGCGAGGTGCTGATCAACGGCCAGCCGGTTAAGTTCCGCGGTGTCAACCACCACGATACGTCCCCCACCGGCGGCTGGACTATGACAGATGACGAATTGCTGCGTGACCTGCAGCTGATGAAATCTCTGAATATGAACACGGTCCGCACCTCCCACTATCCGCCTACTCCCAAGTTTCTTGACTGGTGCGATGAGTTAGGCTTGTACGTGGTGCTGGAGACCGACATCGAGGCTCACGGCTCCATCCACCGTTTCCCCTGGCAGCAGGGTGGCTTCTTCGAGCATCAGGAGGGGTCGTTGACCAACCTGCCTGAGTGGGAGGATGCCTTTGTCGAGCGGATGGTACGCGCCGTGGAGCGGGATAAGAACCATCCCTCCATCATTTTCTGGTCGCTGGGCAACGAGAGCGACTACGGAGACAACCATCGGGCGCAGATCCGCTGGCTCAAGAGCCGCGAGGACGACCGCTTGACCCACTACGAGGGCGCTTCTGCCGCCAACATCTACGAGTTAGACGTCTACTCCCGTATGTACCCCTCGCTGGAGGAGTTGGAAAAGAAGGTGCAGGAAGGCACCGAGGGCGAGCCCATCTTCTTGTGCGAGTATTCCCACTCGATGGGTAACGGACCCGGCGACGTGTGGCAATACTGGGAGAAGATACTGGCCAACCCCGCACTGGTGGGCGGCTGTATCTGGGAGTGGACCGACCACACCGTTCTGGTGGACGGGGTACCCTGCTACGGCGGAGATTTCCCCGGTGAAAAGACCCACTCCGGCAACTTCTGTTGCGACGGTATGACTTTCTACGACCGGTCGTTTAAGTCCGGTACATACGAGATTGCGGCTACCTATTCGCCCTTCCGCTTTACCTACGCGGATGGCAAGATCGAGATTAAAAACTGGTACGCTTTCACCAATCTGAACGAAAAGCTGGTGCGCTATACTTTAGCGGTGGACGGCGAGATCATTGAGCAGAAGACCGTTACGGTGGACGCCGCCCCCTACGAAACGGCGGTCATTATCCCCGATACGGCGTTCCCCGCCACCTGCACGTTGGGCTGTACCGTGACGGTAGCCCTGTGCGAGACGGACGGCACCGTGTTTGCCCAACTCCAGCAGGAGGTGGACGTGCCCGTGGTACTGCCCAAGGTGACTAAGACTCTTGCCTCCCTCACCGAGGATGACCATCACGTATATGCCGCGGGCGACCGCTTCGCCTACGCCTTCTCTAAGCAGTACGGTATGTTCGACAGTCTGGTTATCGACGGCCGCGAGCGGCTGGCAGGGCCGGTGTCCCTCACCGCTTACCGCGCCATCATTGACAACGAGATGTTCTGCTATCAGAACTGGAAGTACGACACTCAGTTTAACGCAGAGAATATGGACCGCGCCTTCACTAAGGTGTACGACGTCACTGTGTCCGACGGCGTCATCGAGGCCAAGTGCAGCCTGGCGGGTGTATCCCGTGTGCCGATGGTCCGCTACACGCTGAAAATTTCCGTGTACGAGGACGGCGGTATGGACTGGACGGTGGATGCCGAGGTCCGCGATTGGGCGGCCTGGATTCCCCGTTTCGGCTTTGAGTTCCCCTTGGCACAGAAGGACCTGCCCTTCCGCTACTTCGGTCGCGGACCGGGGGATAACTACTCTGATATGCGGCACCACGCCTGTCTGGATTGGTTTGACAGCACCGCCGCGGCGGAGTACGTGCCCTTCATTATGCCGCAGGAGCACGGCAACCACACCGGTGTGCGGTTCCTGTCCATTGACGGCCTGACCTTTGAGGCCGCTGAGAGATCCTTTGAAGCGAACGTGTCTGCCTATACCATCCTGCAGTTGGATAGGGCGCGACACATTAACGAAATCGGCGAGTCCACCGGCACCCATCTGCGGATAGACTACCGCAATGCGGGTGTGGGCTCCCAGTCCTGTGGTCCGGAGTTGATACCGGAGCACAAAATCACCGAAAAGCAGATCGCTTTTACTTTCTCGATCCGTATTTGACGGATTCCCATTCTATTTTATTCTATTTATATATGCCCGTTTGAGAAAAATTTGCAAGGAAAGTGAGTTGTAGACCATGAGACGCTTTGGAATGGTTCTGTGTGCGTTGGCGCTTCTGTGTCAGATGCTGGTATTCCCGGTTGCGGCCGAGCCCGTTGCCGATACCGCCACCGACACCGTTGGCACCATCGCCGCCGACAGCGCAACGTCTGAGTCCGGGAATTATGAACAGTACGTTCAGAACAACCCCGGCGAATCGGCCTCTGCCGTCGTGGAGGTAAATGCCGCCACGGCTGTGCAAAAGGACGCGACGGTCACCGTCAAGGATAACGGTCTGTTATTCAGCAATCAGACCGGTAAGGCTACCTGGAACGTAGAGATTCCCGCCACCGGTTGGTATGCGGTTGCCTTTACCTACTCAGGTGTTGAGGGCGGCAGTTCGGATATGGAGCTGGGCCTTGAGATTGACGGCAAATACCCCTACAGCGAGGCTGAGCGCTTTGTTCTGCCCCGTATTTGGGTGGATGACGGCGACACCCGTCAGGACTCCAACGGCAACCAGTTTGCCCCGGAACAGAAAGAGGATTATTCCATCCAGAAGAAGCCTCTGCGGGACGTAAATGGCTTTGTCAGTGACGATTTGTGCGTCTATCTGACCGCCGGTTCCCACACTGTGACGTTGAACTCCTTCGGCGAGGCGATTATGCTGTACAGCATTCATTTTGACGTGCCTCAGGTCATCCTGTCCTTGGAGGATCAGCTGAAGAAGTGGGAGGCCGAGGGTGTTACTTACTACGACGGCGATGAGTTGGTGGTAGAGGGCGAGGGTACTGCTGACCCCGCCATCAACCCCAACGACATCGTCAGCAAGACTGACCGTTCCGTTATCGGTCAGTCGGATAACAGTAACCCCGGTGTTATCCCCTCCAACGCTTATATCCGTCAGCTGAACTTTATCGGCGGTGCCAACTGGTCTATGACTGACGAGGCCATCACCTGGAAGGTGGTTGCCCCTAAGGCGGGTATTTATAAGGTGGGTTTCCATTTCCGCCAGAACTATCTGGTCAACGCCACTTCCTACCGCAGCCTGAAGGTGAACGGCGTCCATCAGTACAAAGAGCAGGCCGCTCTGGCGTTCTATTACAAGAACAACTGGCAGTTCAACGATAAACTGCTGACCGGCGGTGAAACGGTGCTGGTGTATCTGAAAGAGGGCGAGAACACCGTCACCCTGACCGTCACCTTGGGCGAGATGGATGCTTTCAGCGCCAAGATGGAGAACATCACCCTCCGTTTGGGCGATATGTACCGCGAGATCATTGCCATCATCGGCGAGACACCCGACGCCAACCGTCGTTACGAGTTATTCAAGCGTATTCCGGATCTGGAGGAGCGTATGACCCAGCTCCACGCCGAGATGGAAGCGATGATCGAGGAGCGTAGTGATGCCAAGGGCAATATCGACGATATTGCCGCCCTGTTGCAGAAGATGAACGTGGTTTTGGAGAAGATGCTGAAGAAGCAGTATCAGGCCCAGAACTACAAGAGTAACTACTACGATTGCTATTCCAGCTTGAGCGCCCAGCTGCAGGAAATGAAGAATATGGCGCTGGATCTGGATTGTATGGTGTTTGCCGCTCCCGAAAAAGAGTACGTGCGTACCACCTCCAACTTCGGCAAGAAGTTTGTATTCGGTGTAGAGCGGTTTATCGCCTCCTTTATGCTGGACTATAATACTGCTGCCGGTGTGGGTGGCGAGAACGCCACCCCCTTGACCATCTGGGTCAACTGGTCCCGTGATCAGACCTTGGTGCTGAACTCGCTGATCAACGGCCACTTCTCTGCCGAAAACCCCGATGTCAGCGTCACTGTGCGTATGACCAACGCCTCGCTGCTGCAGGGTATTATGTCCAATAATGCCCCCGATTGCAGTCTGTCGGATTCCCGTACCACCCCCGTCAACCTGGCGATGCGTGGCGCGTTGGTGGATCTGTCTAAGTTTGAGGACTACGATGAGGTGAGCAAGTGGTTCGTTAAGGGTGCCGACGCTCCCTACCGCTACAACGGCGGTGTGTACGGCCTGCCTTCCACCCAGCAGTTCTATATGATGTTCTATCGTACTGATATTTTTGAACAGTATGGTTTGGTGGACGAAAACGGCGTTGCCAAGCCGCCTAAGACCTGGGATGAGTTTATCGAGTACGCCAGCATCCTGATGCTGAACAATATGGAGGTAGGTTTGCCCTACACCGAGCTGACCGACATCGGTCAGGTTAACGGCGGCGTGGCCTCCCTGAATATTTTCCCCACTCTGCTGCTGCAGGAGGGCCTGTCCCTGTACAATGACAAGGACAACCCCACCGGCACCTCCTTCGCTGAGGTGGACACCATGCGTGTGTTCCAGGAGTGGACCGACTATTATACCAAATATAACCTGCCCAAGACCTACAGCTTCTTCAACCGTTTCCGTATCGGTCTGGTACCTATGGCCATTCAGGCTTACGGTCAGTACAGCGCTCTGAGCGCCGCGGCCCCCGAGATCAAGGGCCGTTGGGAGATGGCTGAGATTCCCGGCACCCCCGTGGTGGATGAGAACGGCACCCCCGTGCTGGATGCGAACGGCAATCAGGTTATCAATAACAACCAGGCCGGCTTCGGCAGTGCCTGTATGATTCTGGAGCAGTCCGAGAACCCCGAGGCAGCGTGGAGGCTGCTGAAGTGGTGGATGCGCGCCGACACCCAGCGCCGCTATGCGCTGGACATCGAGTCCATTTTGGGCGTGGCCGGCCGTTATTCCTCCGCTAATGTAGAGGCTACCACCGGTCTGGACTGGGGTAAATCCGCCAGCGATATTCTGCTGAGTCAGTGGAATAAGGTGGAGGAGATCGAGGAGATCCCCGGCGGTTACTATGTATCCCGCGCTGTGGACCAGGCTTTCTGGAACGTCTTGACCATGAGTGAGAACCCCAAGGATATGATGAAGAAGTGGGGCGAGGTCGCTGACGTGGAGATCCAGACCAAGATCAATCAGTATAAGGACGACCGAAAGGAGGATAAGGAATGAGCACGAAAGTAAAGAGCCCTCTGCGTAAGAGCAAGGTCAGCTTTAACCAGGATGCCATCAACGGCCCCTTTATTATGCTGCTGATGCCTTTCCTGATCCTGTTCCTGACCTTTACCATTATCCCCATCGGTTATTCCGTGGTGATGAGTTTCTTCGACTATGACGTTGTCAACACTCCCACTTTCTCGGGTTTGAGCAACTATATGAAGATGTTCATCAACGACTACGAGTTCCCCATCGCTGTGGGTAACACCCTGAAATTTGCGTTGGTTACCGGCCCTATCAGCTTCGCGTTGGCGTTCCTGCTGGCCTGGATGATCAACGAGTTCGGCCCCAAGACCCGCAGCTTGCTGTCCTTCCTGTTCTATTCTCCCGCTCTGGTGGGTAACGGCTACTTCATCTGGCAGATTATGTTCTCCGGTGATAGCTACGGCTACGTCAACAGCTTGCTGCTGTCTATGGGTATCATCACCGACGCCATTCAGTGGTTCCGTGATCCCAACTACGCTTTTACCATCGTTATGATCGTCCAGTTGTGGATGAGTATGGGTATCTCCTTCTTGGCTAACATCGCCGGTCTGAACAATGTGGACGAGGCGATGTATGAGGCCGGTGCCATCGACGGTATCCGCAACCGTTGGGCGGAGCTGTGGTATATCACCATTCCTTCTATGAAGAGCATTCTGCTGTTCTCTGCGGTTATGCAGGTGCAGGCCACCTTCTCCATCAGCTCGGTGGCTACCACTCTGACCGGCTTCCCCAGCGTTAACCACTCCACTGAGACCATTCTGACCCACATCACCGACGTGGGTACCATCCGTTTCGATATGGGTTATGCTTCGGCGCTGTCGGTGTTCCTGTTCGCTATGATGATGATCGTCCGTTTGGGATTGGGACGATTGCTGATTTCTAAGGATTAAGGGGGTGTGAGCGTTTATGGATAAGGTTAAAAAGTTGCGACTGCGGGTCGCCAAGAAAAAGAGCTACAAGCGCTTCACCCGATCCACAGCGGCTAACGTATTCTTCGTGACGATGTTGCTGCTGGCCGGCCTGTTTATGGTGCTGCCGCTGATCTATTCGATCGTTACCTCCTTCAAGCCTCTGGACGAGTTGTTGGCATTCCCGCCCAAGTTCTTCGTGACCCGTCCTACAATTCACAACTATACTGTGTTGCCCAGCTTGCTGGACAACCTGCAGGTTCCCTTCTCCCGTTACGCGTTTAACAGCTTGTTCATTTCCGTAGCTATCACCTTTGGTCACGTTCTCGTGGCCGGTATGGCTGCTTTCACCCTGTCTTTCTGTAAGAATAAGTGGATCTCCACTGTGTTCTGGGGCGTCCAGGTAGCTCTGCTGTTTAACGGCTACACGCTGGGTATTCCTCAGTATTTGATCTTTGCCAAGCTAGGCATTATTGATACCTACTGGGTGTACATACTGCCCGCGTTACAGTCCACCACCGGTGTCTTCCTGATGAAGCAGTATATGGACGTCAGTATCCCGAAGGCACTGATGGAGGCGGCGCTGTTGGACGGCGCCGGCTACTACCGTATTTTCTGGACCCTGGTGATGCCCCTGGTTAAACCTGCGTGGCTGACCCTGACTCTGTTCGCCTTCCGTGATGCATGGGCCATCCAGCCCGGCGGCACCATCTTCAGCGAAAGCCTGAAGACCCTGCCGGTGGCTATGAACCAGATCGCCGCCAGCGGTATTGCCCGTTCCGGTAGCGTGATGGCGGCGACAGTGCTGCTGATGATCCCGCCCATCGCCGTGTATCTGGTCTCCCAGTCCAACGTTATGGAGACCATGTCCTCGGCAGGTATGAAGGATTAAGTATGAGTAGTAGAATACAGAAAATGAAAGGGGGATCACCGAATGATACGTTGTAAGAACAACCGTACCGCCGCGTGGCTGCGTCGCGCGCTGGCGCTGGTGCTGGCACTGCTGATGCTGTGCGGCATCTCCGTTTCCGCGGCGGATCTGGAGGACGTTCCGTATTATTCCTATTGTTATTGGGAGGGCCCCAGTCGCTATGAGGCCGTTCCGATGCGCTCTATGTATGAAGCAGACGTGCAGATTACCGGTGCTTCGCTTGGTGTAAAAAGCCTGTTAGAGCCTCGCTTTGTCACCCTGTCCCAGGATGGTAAAGAACTGTATATTATGGACGGCGTCAGCCGCATCCTGGTGGTGGACACCGCCACCAACACCCTGATTCGCGAGATTGGCGAGATTCAGTCCGCCGACGGACCTCTGGCCTATCATTTCGCCGGTAATAACGGCGGCGGTTTGTATGTGGCCGCCAACGGCGACCTGTACATTGCGGATTCCGGTAACCAGCGCGTGCTGATCGCCGACGCTTCCGCTAACCTGATCCGTATTCTGGAAAAACCCACCGGAAACGGTATTCCGGAGGACCTGGATTTCACCCCCAGCCGTATTATGATGGATGAAAAGGGCTATCTGTACGTGGTGTGTTCCGGCTGTCCCTACGGTATGCTGGTGTTTGACACCGAGTACAATTTCCTGGGTTTCCACGGCTCCTATAAGGTGGAAACCACCGTACTGGAGAGTATCGGCAAGTTGATCGAGGATCTGTTTATGACCAACGAGAAGGCCGAGGTATCCCGTGGTACCACCGTGGCGGAGATTTTGGATATCTCCATCGACCCCGACGGTTTGCTGTACACCCTGTCCGGTACCGGCTATGGCCAGATCAAGCGCCTGGGTCTGAACGGTAACCAGACGCTGAATCACAAGTTTGGCTTCACCTCTCAGAGCGGTGACCTGGTAAACTTCAATGAGAACCCCGCATCCTTCACCTTTATGCATATGCCTTACTCTACCAGCCTGACCGCTATTACGGTGGACCCCGAGGGCTTTGTGTATATGCTGGATGCCGGTAACCGCGGACGTATCTTTATGTACGATGAGGAGTGCCGCGCCATCTCCGTGTTCTCCAGCGGTCTGAACGCCGGTGAGCAGGTAGGTACTCTTTATACCGCTAGGTCTTTTGCCTGCAGTTCGGATAAGATGTACGTGCTGGACTTTAAGACCAATGCGGTCACCATATTCAACCTCACCGAGTACGGCAAGCTGTATAAGAAGGCCAACATTCTCACCATCGCCGGCGAGTATGAGGCCGCCCGGCCTCTGTGGCAGGAGGTGCTGAAGCTGGATGCCAACAACCAGCGCGCCTACGAGGGCATCGGTAAGGCTATGCTGCAGCAGGCCGACGTTGCTATGAACAAAGCTGAGCAGATTGAGGACGATACCCAGCGTAAAGCGGCTATTGAAGAGGCCAAAGCGCTGTACAACAAGACTATGGAGTATGCCGAACTGGGTAACGACCAGCAAACCTACTCTCAGGCCTTTGAGGTGGTACAGAAGAATTGGCTGACCAATAACTTCTGGTGGCTTTTCCTGGCATGTCTGGCGGCTGTGGGCGGTATCGCCGCATTGCTGGTCATCTCCAAGAAGCGCAAGATCTTTGAGATCAAGAACGTGAAGGTAAAGACCGCTCTGTCGGTGCCGATCCATCCCATTCAGGCGTTTAACGATCTGAAATACCGGAACACCGCTTCGGTACCGCTGGCTATCTTGTTTGTGGTTGTGTTCTATCTGGCCACCGTATCGGAGGACCTGTTTGGCGGCTTTATGTACGTCATTACTGATAAGACCACCTACAACTCCCTGTTCACCTTGATCGGTAGCGTGGGTATTCTGCTGCTGTGGGTCATTGTTAACTGGGGCATCTGTATTCTGAGCGAGGGTAAGGGTTCGCTGAAAGAGGTCTTTACCATGTCCGCCTACAGTATGACCCCTCTGATCGTGTATTCCGTCATCTATACGGTAGCCTCCCATGTGATTCCCTCCACCGGCGAGAGCGCGTTTACCATTTTGAGCACCATTATGTTCATCTACACCGCGCTGCTGCTGCTGTTGGGTATGACGGTGATCCACGAGTACACCTTCTTTAAGGCGATGGGTATGGCCGTTCTGGTCATCCTGTGTATGCTGTTGGCTGCCTTCGTTATCTTCTCGGTGGTTCTGCTGTCCCAGCAGTTTATCACCTTCGTCGTCAATATTATTGACGAGATCGCATTGCGATAATCAAATCGGCAAGAAAGGAGAGCTATAAATATGTTAAAACGTAGAACATTTTGTCTGTTATTAGCGTTGTTGCTCTTGTTGCCGATGGTGCTTACCGGATGCGGCAACAAGCTGACCAAAAACACAGCTTCGTTCAAATCGAAGTTCAGTACTGAGCGTGCCGCCAACGGCACCGTGGCCGAGAACGAAAACTTCACCCTGAAGTGGGACGACGCCACGCAGTGTGCCTTGCTGTATGACAAGGCTAACGACCAGTGGTACGGCTCCGCTCCCTATGAGTACTATATGGACGAGGCACAGTACGAGAATATGTACGTCAACTACAAGGTCTATAATCCGCTGAAGGTGTCCTATATCAGCGTTAACGAGCTGAATAACACCATCAATCTGGAGTCCGCCGTTTCCTCTCTGGAGGGTAGTGTGGAGCTGGGCGGCGCCAGCAGCCGGTTGATTGAAAACGGCGTGCGTTTGACCTACAACTTCCCGGACCTGGAGTTCACGGTTGTGTTGGAGCTGCGCCTGACCGATACCGGTCTGGAGGCCCGCATCCCCATGGGCGGTATTCGTGAGAACAACAATCTCATCTATGAGATTTCCGTGATGCCTTATATGGTGTCTGCGGCTCACGGTGCCGGCAACTATGTGATGATTCCCTCCGGCGGCGGTGCCTTGGTGGATGCCAAGGATCGTGAAACTGAGGTGATCAAATCCGAGCCGGTCTACGGAAAGGATCATTCCGAGTCTGTTACGATGATCAAGGAGATCAGCGAGCAGGCGTATCTGCCCGTCTTTGGCTCCTCCGCCAACGGCAAGGGTATGCTGGGTATCATCAGTGAGGGTGCCGCCAGTGCCCGTGTCAATGTCATCGGCGGCGACGCGGATACCGGCTACACCACCGCTTATGCCTCCTTCTGCATCCGCGGCAACGAGAAGATCTCGTATCGCTCTAATACCGGTCACGAGAAAGAGGCGGATTCCTTCAGTGATTCCGTTGTGGGCTATAAGTATCTGTCGGTGCAGTACCGTCCCTTGACCGGCGGCGCCACCTACGTGGATATGGCAAATACTTACCGTCAGTATTTGATGGATGAGGGTTTCCTAAAGGATCGTCCCGAGAGTACCCCCGCTCTGTCGGTGAACTTCCTGGGTTCCACGCAGATCACCGAGTCCTTCTTCGGTATTCCTTATCAGACGGATACCGTCACCACCACCTTGGCTCAGACTCAGTCTATTGCCGCTGAGCTGAAAGAGCTCATCGGCGGCAAACAGCTGCTGGTCACCCTCTCCGGCTACGGACAGGGCGGTCTGGCCAGCACCACCGTGGGAGGCGGCTTTAAGTTGTCCAATAAGGTGGGCAATAAGAAGGATTGGAACAGCCTGTTGGATTACGCCAAGCAGAACAACACCGTCGTGGCGCTGGATTATGACCTGATCACCTTCCAGAGCGGCGGCAACGGCTTCGGCGTGTCTAAGTCGGCTGCCCGCAACCTCACCGGCCTGGAGGCTTATCTGCGCTCCTACAGTTGGAGCCAGCAGATCGAGGACGAGGAGGGTCTTACCTGGTACTTAGTGGCCCGCAGTCAGTTGGGCGATGCGGTGGATAAGGCTATTGCGTCCGGCAAGAAGTTGGGCTTGAGCGCCGTATCTTTCAACACCTTGAGCCATATGGCCTACGGCGATTACCGCGAGGCCAAGTATTCCGCCAAGGCGCTGATGGATACCGACGTATCCTCCCAGCTGAAAAAGGTTTCCAAAGAGAAACTACAGGTGGTCTCCACCCGTGCCAATGCTTATGCGGCGGTGCGGTCCGATTACATCACGAATGTACCGATGGAATCTTCCAAGTATACGATTTATGATGCTGAGATTCCTTTCTATGCATTGGTGTTCCAGGGCTATAAGGCGCTGACCTCCTCCACCATCAATACCGCCGTGGACGTCCGCGGTGCGTATCTGGATGCGGTGGCCACCGGCACCACCCTGCAGTTTACCCTGTGCAACAATCATCACGACGCTCTGCAGTTTGAGCAGGATACCGCCTATATCTCCAGCCGTTATTCGGATTGGAAGGACGATATCGCCGCTATGGTGCAGGAGAGCGCCGATCTGTACGACAAGGTGGGGAGCAAGGCCATCACCGCCTACGAGAGTTCCAATGGTCTGACCAAGACGGTGTTTGAGAATGGCATTACTGTGTACGTCAACTACACCGACGCCGACATCAGCACACCTTTGGGCACCGTGAAGTCTATGGGCTTCATCTACGGTTAAGGAAGGGAGGATGAATGTAACGATGAAAAGATCTTTAAAAGATTTCAGCCAACGCAAAAGAATGTACGGCCGTATGTTCATTCTGCCTTGGGAGATCGGCTTTGTGCTGTTCTTTATGATCCCTCTGTTCCAGTCCATGTATTTTGTGTTCTGTGACGTGAAACCCGGCGACGGTAAGTTTGTTACTAACTGGACCGGTTTGGCTAACCTGGACTACATCTTCTTTACCGGTAGTGCTACCTACACGGAGAACCTGAAGTCGGCGTTGGGCTCCTTCGCCTACTCCATTCCTCTGGTGGTTGCCTTGAGCTTGATTGTGGGCGTCGTCCTGAATCAGAAGTTTAAGGGCCGTATCGTCTTCCGTTGCATCTTCTTCCTGCCCGTTATCGTGGCAACCGGCGTGGTTATGACCCTGTTGATGGGTGATAACGAGGCCTCTAAGGAAGCTGTTACCTCTATGCGTGGCGGCAGCAACGGCGTGGATGTGACCGCTATTATGGAGGGTATGCACCTAACCCCGGAGCTGACCGAGACGCTGGTCGGATTCGTCAACTCCATTTTCGACCTGTTCTGGGATTGCGGCATTCAGATCGTTCTGTTCATTTCCGGTCTGCAGTCCATCCCCGAGCAACTGTACGAGGTATGCCGCGTAGAGGGTGCCAACAAGTGGGAGGAGTTCTGGTACGTCACCTTCCCTATGCTCAGCGGCACCACTCTGCTGGTTATTATCTTTACCGCTATCGAGATATTTACGGACGCCGCCAACCCGGTTATGCGGCAGGGCTTCCTGCAGATTCGTAACACAGACTACGGCACCGGCTCCGCTATGCTGTGGGCCTATTTCGCCATCGTGGGCGCGATCTTGGGCGTGGCTATTCTGCTGTTGCAGAAGTTCGTATTTTCTAAATGGGCGACGGAATAATGCCCGTATGTGAGGTGAAAGAAAATGTTTAAAAGCAAAAATACAGTGGATAGCGCCCAGTCCTCTTTGCTTATGAAAAAGCGCATTCTCGGAGGAGTCATCTCCTTCGTGCGCTATTTCTTCCTGCTGGCATTGAGCTACGTGGTGTTATTCCAGCTATTCTATATGATTAGCTACTCCATCCGTCCCGCGATGGATACGTACA
Source organism: Acutalibacteraceae bacterium (assembly GCA_045592345.1). Classification (GTDB taxonomy): domain Bacteria; phylum Bacillota; class Clostridia; order Oscillospirales; family Acutalibacteraceae; genus UBA5905. The sequence continues at coordinate 63,212 of JAZNUN010000080.1, forward strand.
ACCCCAGTGTGGTGTGGATCCCCTCGTCTTTGACCTGGGATAACTTCCGGACCGCTATTACAGAGATGGATTTCCTCAACTCTCTGTGGGTATCTGTATGGTATACACAGGTCAGTGCCTTGATCGAGGTGTTCATCTGTGCCGTCATCGCCTATGGCTTTGCCCGCTTTGAGTTTAAGGAAAAGGGCCTCATCTTTTTCCTGCTGCTGATCACCATCATCGTACCCAATCAGATGTTGGTAGTGCCTATGTACATCAATTTCTACAACTTTGACGTGCTGGGTATCATCGGTCTGCTGAACAAGATTCCCGGTGTGGATATCCACATCAACCTATTGAATACGGCGTGGACCTTCTATCTGCCCTCCCTGTTTGGTGTGGGTGTTCGTTCCGGCCTGTTCATCTTCATCTACCGCAAGTTCTTTGAGGGCCTCCCTCGCGAGCTGGAGGAGGCGGCCTACATCGACGGCGCCGGCCCCTTCCGTACCTTTTTGTCGGTCATTCTGCCTTCCTCGGGCGTGGTGTTCCTGACGGTCACCATCTTCTCCCTGATCTGGCACTGGAACGAGAGCTATCTGTCCAGTATGTACCTGACCGACTATAAGCCGCTGGCCGTCCGTTTGTCCAACTTCCCGGAGTCCTCCAACCAGATGACGAAGATGGCGGCGTGCCTGCTGTTCATTCTTCCTATGCTGGTTCTGTATATGATTCTGCAGCGTAAGTTCGTGCAGAGTATTGACCGCGTCGGTATCGTCGGTTAATAGAGGGTGATCGCCGAAGAAGGCTTAGATGCCTTCTCAGCGATGATTAAATCGGTTTAGTTTTTGATTATAAAGGAGTAATTATTATGGCTAAGATTATCAATGGTGTTTCTCTGCCCAACATCCCCTGGCAGGATCGTCCCGCCGGCTGTGACGACGTGGTATGGCGTTACGACGCTAACCCCATCATCCAGCGCAACCCCGCTAAGGGCTGCCAGCGCGTGTTCAACAGCGCTGTGGTGCCGTGGGGCGATGAGTTCATCGGCGTGTTCCGTGCCGACACCACCATCACCACCCCCAACCTGCACGTTGGCCATTCCAAGGATGGTATTAACTGGGAGATCGAGCCCGAGTCCATCGACTGGCGTGATGAGAACGGTGAGCCCTTCACCTCTACCTACTACTACGATCCCCGCGTGACCTGGATCGAGGACGCCTACTATGTTGTATGGTGCACCGAGGACCACGGCCCTGTGCTGGGTATGGGTAAGACGCAGGACTTTAAGTCCTTCACCCGTCTGCCCAACATCACCCTGCCCTTCAACCGTAACGGCGTGCCCTTCCCCCGTAAGGTGAACGGCAAGTACTTGATGTTCAACCGTCCCTCCGACGATGGCCATACCCCCTTTGGTGATATTTGGCTGTCCGAGAGCCCCGATCTGATCTACTGGGGCAACCACAAGCACGTGATGGCCCGCGGCACCAACGTGTGGTGGGAGTCTACCAAGATCGGTGCCGGTAACGTGCCCATCGAGACCGATGAGGGCTGGTTGGTGTTCTACCACGGCGTTATCAACACCTGCAACGGCTACGTGTACTCTTTTGGTGCTATGCTGTGCGACCTGGATGATCCCTCCAAGGTCATTTATCGCGGCCGTGAGTACCTGATCACCCCTGAGAAGGACTATGAGACTGTTGGTTTCGTGCCCAACGTCTGCTTCCCCTGCGCTACGCTGGCGGATGCCGACACCGGCCGCATCGCCATCTACTACGGTGCTGCCGACACCTACGTGGCTCTGGCCTTTACCACCGTGGACGAGGTTCTGGACTACCTGAAGAACAATCATCAGTAAGATACGTACCGCCCCTGTTTACCGCAGGGGCGGTTTTTCCTTACCCGGTAGAGTAGGGGAGGGATAAAAATTATCACCCTGCAATGAAATTCGTAATATTTTGCTATAATTAACAGCTTTTTTGCAATGCAAGGCCGCCATTGGTGCGGTATACTTAAAGAAAAGTGTGCAGAAGGAGGATACCTTATGATTTTCTTCTACGTTCGTCACGGCGACCCCATCTACAACCCCGACAGCCTGACCCCGCTGGGTGAGCGGCAGGCGGAGGCGCTGGCCAAGCGCCTGTGTATGCACGGCATCGACAAGGTGTACGCCTCCACCTCCAATCGTGCTATCTTGACCGGCAAGCCCACCTGTGATATTCTGGGTCGCGAGCCGAAATTGCTGGATTTCTGCAACGAGGCCAACGTCGCCAAGGACTTTATGATCGGTGAATGGCCCCATCCCGACCAGGACTGGGCGTGGAATCATAAGGACACCCGTAAGCTGCTGCTGGATCCCGAGGTGGTAGCTATGGGTCACGAGTGGTACAAGCACCCCAAATTGGCGGAGTACACCTTCGAGCACGGCATTCAGCAGATGTACGATGGCATTGATGAGCTATTTGCCGAGTTGGGCTATGAGCACAACCGTTACACCGGCACCTACACCCCCGTGCGGGATAATGACGACCGCGTGGCGCTGTTCGCCCATCAGGGCTGCGGTATGGTGTTTATGAGCTGTCTGCTGGATATTCCGTATCCCATCTATGCCACCCGCTTTGATATGTGCCACAGCGCCTTCACCGCCATCGACTTCCATCCCGACCGCTATGGTATAGTGGTTCCCCGCGTGATGACCCTGTCCAATGACTCCCACCTGTACCGTGAGGGTCTGCCCTTGCGGTATAACCACAACGACCGTTGCCGTTTTTAATACGTTTTGGAGCACCGGGCCGTGGCTCGGTGTTCTTTTTTTGAAAAGAAGGGAGGAAAGTGCACAAAAAACAAAAAACACGGGAAAATTTTAAAAAAATTACCGTTTTTTCATAAAAAGTCATTGCTTTTTTGGAAAAGTTTTGTTATGATAACGATGTGTTGTATTATGGGTTGATAGTATACCCTTGTGTCTGTGTGCCCAATTCACAATGCAACAGATACCGAGCGTTTGCCGCAGTAAAGGGCGAATATCCCCATAACCCACGGTGTCCCGCGACACCACAAGAATATCTTTACGAGAGGAAGAGTGAAACACATGCGTAGAATCTCTACAAAGATCCTTCTGCCCATCCTGTGCGTCGTAGCTCTGGGTGTCAGTGCCTTCGGTATGCTGGGTATGACCGGCTCTGCCAACGGCTCTGCTGCCAACAGTATTCTGAGCAAATACGACGTCGACTCCTACAACGGTATGATCCAGACCGGCGTGGCCAATGACGGTGTCGTGACTGCCTGGGACATTCTGGAGGTGGACGGCTACATCGAGGGTGTTTGGATCCCTTGGCTGACCCACACCTATCTGGGCTCCAGCTTGGCTGCCAACGATCTAGAAGATTACGACAGCTATCTGGGTTCCGACGGTACTACCAAGGATTATTGGCAGCCTATGAACACAGTGGGTATCGACAATTACGACAACACCCAGTTGGAGATGGAGATCTTCAACCTGAAGGCGCTGGGCTTCAATGCCATGGCCTATGCCGGCTCCCCCTGGGGCGAGGGTCGTCAGAACGATCTGAACACCTGGGAGTGCACCGGTGTTAAGACCCAGTACTTGCAGAACATCCGCAAGTTCCTGGAGATCTGCCGCCGTGCCCAGATGCCAGTGGTGTGGTATATCCATTTCCACTCCTCCGCTATGCCCAACTACATCAACCTGGATGCGTACTATAAGGTCGACCAGGTCAAGGCTTGCAAGGAATACGCCGACGCCTATGCTGAGAATTTCGTCAAGCCCGTCTGCGAGGTGCTGGCCGAGTACCGCGACGTGGTGGTGATGTGCGGCATCGCCGACGAGACCTTCAACGAGATCAACGACTCCGAACTGGGCGATAAGTTCGCCGAGGGCGACCGTGAGCAGTACGGCGTTACTATGGAAGACTCCATGTATTTCCATTCCCAGATCGGTAAGATGGTCAAGCAGGTGATGCCCGATATGCCCACCACCTGCGCCGACAACGCCGACCAGTACGCCATGTACGGCGACGCTATCCTGGATATGCCCGGCCGTAACCAGTATTCCTCCGGCTCCACTGCCTCCACCAACGTGACCAACGCTTGGGCCACCGGCCCCTTGATGGCGGGTGAGTACGGTATGGGCGGTTCTTCCGGTGCCTACACCGATGATAACTGGTCCTCCACCATGATTGCTAAGCGTGAGGCGTATCTGAACGCCGGCTACAGCGGCTTCTTCCAGTGGGCTTACGAGCCGGTCTTTACGTCGACGGGTGCCTCCGCCCCCAACGGCAACCAGATGATCCGCGAGGGCGGCACCAACCCCTACGACCTGCGTCTGGGTTGCTATAAGGCGTATTATTGGGCGATGGCGCAGCAGGGTAAATCCGCCAACGCTCCCTCCGCCATGTACTATTGCGGCAAGACCATCACGATGGTTGGCGGCAAAGGCTCTCACGCCGGTAACGGTAAGATCTACTACATCCGTCCCGAGAACAACGCCACCGTCACGGTGGAGCGTTCCATCGACGGCGGTGTCACCTGGACCACCATCAGCGGCACCACCACCTACGACACCAACGCCGGCAGCCATCGCGCCTGCCTCACCGATCCCAACCCCGTGACCAGCGGCTCGGTGCAGTATCGCGTCACCGCCAACGGCTATACGTCCTACACCAACGTGTGGACCTATTAATTGAAAGGAGGATACTGAATTATGAAACATTTTAGAAAAGTTTGTTCTGTCCTCCTGGCTATCCTGATGGTAGCGGTTGCCTTGCCCGCCTATCTGACCTTTGAGGCCCCCGAGGCGGACGCTGCCGAGGCCGGTGTGGTCACCAACGGTGGTTTCGAGACCGGTGACGGCACCGGTTGGAATCCGTCTACCTATGGTCCTACCATTACAAACTCCTCGTCCTACAAACGTTCCGGTTCTTACGGTTGCCGTATGGGTAAGGATTCCTCTGTCGCGAACGTTGAGTTTCTGACCCAGGTGGTTCCCGTCAACACCAACGCCACTTATACGTTCTCTTTCTACGTCAAGTCTGTCAAGACCGACTGTGACTACGTGGCTTGTTTCACTTATTCGCTGGATTTGGGCACCACCCCCGGTGAGTGCAACACCTCTGTGGTGTCCAAGGCTACTGTCAACCCCGGTGGCACCAGCTGGACGCAGATTACCTATTCCGTCAACACCGGCTCCAATAAGTATTTGAAGATTCGTTTCATCGGTACCGGTGTGGGTAGCGGTGACTGCGGTCTGGACGACGTAGCTCTGACCGCCACCAATGCCGGCGACACCGGCACCCACGCCGCCCCCTCTTTGGTTTCTTTTGCCACCGAGTATAACCGTCCCAACAGCGATGCCAACAACATCATCGTGCAGCCCGGTTTTGAGTCTACCACCAACGCCCAGTGGAACACCACCGCTTTCTTGGCCAACGGCGTAGAGGTGAAGGAGGATGCCTCCATTGCCCACTCCGGCAGCAAGTATCTGTACTATTATCGCGGCAGCGTGGCACCCACCACTTGGTCCATGTTTGAGATCACCTGTCCCACTGCCGGTGAGTACGTCTTCTCCGCTTGGGTGCGTACGCCCCATATGTCTTCCACCAATAAGGGTCTGGCCAGCATCGGCGTCATCGACCGCGACACCGGCAAGTTCCTGACCTATAGCGGTAGCGATTACTACGGTCACTATTCCACCGATGAGATTCAGCTTCGTTCCACTGCTACGGACGATAACTGGCACCTGCGCTCCGTCACTTTCTATGTGGGCGCCGCCAACTCCAACGTCAACATCGGTATGTACGGTCTGTCTTCCACCATGTACGTGGACGATATCTCCGTCCACCTGCTGACCAACGGTGTCAAGTACGAGGGTGACCAGAAGGGTACTCTGTCCGTCAGCAGCACCTCTGTGACCAATAAGTATTGTGAGTCCGAGGATAACCTGATCGCCGACTGCAATATGTCCGGTCAGAACGCCGTGGATTTCTGGTCTCAGACCTCCGGCTGGAACAACGGTTTCCTGAACTTCCAGCAGGATCCTCAGAGCTCTGTCCACGGCAATGCCCTGCATTTCAAGGGCACCAACCCCGGCTCCGACAAGCTGTATAACTACATCAAGTGGGTATACGTGGAGCCCAACACCTCCTACACCGTGTCCTTCGACTATCGTGTGGCGGCGGCGGGCAACCAGCTGATGTTTATTGACAACAACATCGAGTCTCCTCAGGTGTTCCATACCCCCAGCCTCGGCTCTGCCAGCAACACCTGGAACACTTACGCCTTCACCTTCTCCACCGGCAACTACAACCGTATCGGTATCGTCCTGCGCGACCACGCTTCTGCTGAGCTGTATCTGGACGACATCCGCTTCTTCAAGACCTCCGACGGTATCTCCACCGAGCCGGATGAGGAAGTGTTCCCCACCCTCCGTCACGAGGAAGAGGTGAAGGAGAGCCGCATGGAGACTCAGAACGGTCTGTACGGTCTGGCTTTCCTGTTCGAGCTGGAGAGCAAAGGCGTCACCCGTCAGGATGACTATACGGCTTCCGACAAGTTCTATGCCGACTATACCAATGGTACCGTTTATGCCTTTGAGGACGGCGTGGAGTATAAGCTGATCAAGGCCGGCGCCGTTATGACCAACGATGAGACGGTGGGCGAGAACGCCTCCATCTTCACGCTGGACAACGTCCAGTCGGATTTGACCGTCATCGACGTTGTGGCCGAGAAGCTGTTCTACAACACCGCCGCCATTGAGCTGAACGGTGTCATCAGCTATGCTGTTCGTGTCACCAACATCCCCGAGAGCCACACGGGCACGCTGATCTACGCCCGTCCCTACTACATCTTCGAGTACAACGGTCGTCAGATCACCGTTTACAGCGATATCGTCTGCGACTCTTACGAGGCACAGAAGGATATCAACGACGGCTCCTTCAGCGACTGGGAGTGATCCCCTCGTTGACCGCATAATGCGTTGAAAATATCCCGCGTGCAAATGCACGCGGGATATTTTATGAACGTTCGGACGTTTCCCCATCTATCAGAAAGAGGATTCTGCTATGAATATGATCAACGATTTTCTGCGCTCCCTTTCCTCGGACGCAGGCACTGCGCTCTATAACAAGACCGGCATCGTTTGCTATGTGGCGATGGTGGCGGTGGTGATCTTCTATCTTGTGCGGATGAAGGTGAAATGGCTTGACGCCCTCAAAGGGCTGGCCATCGCGGCGATCGCTTACTACTTCTGCGGCTATGCTCAGCATTTTGTTACGTGGTATCGGGTAGGCTTTGCCCTCGACAACTATTTCCGCACCGCCAACATTGCCGTTTCCTTCACCCTTCTGCCCTTGGTGGCGTGGCTGTGCGCCAAGACCTTTAACACCTCTGTCGGCTTTGCCGGTGACGTCACTGCCCTGACACTGCTGGGTATGCACGTGCCCGGTCGTTCCGGCTGCACCTTTACCGGCTGCTGTTATGGCTTTCCCTGTGAATGGGGCATTTACAGTCGCCACACCGGCGAAAACCAGTTTCCCGTGGTTTGGGTGGAGAGCCTGTTCACCCTCGCTATTCTCATTTTTATTATTGTCCGCATTTGCCGCAAGGGTTACGTCCCCGACGGTAAGAACTTGCCCTATTTCTTGTTGCTCTACGGCATTTGCCGTTTCTTCTCCGAGATGACCCGTGAAAGCACCCATGAAAGCTGGCTGTTCTGGCGCATTTCCGACGTCCATATCCATATGCTGGTTATGGCGTTGGTGGGTGGATACCTACTGTATCGGAACATCCGTCGTGCTAAGATTGCCACGGCATCCGTCGAGGATCCCCAACTGCCCGAACTGAACGGAGTCCGGCACTAAACAAAACGAAAAAATGCCGCGGTGACGCTGTTGCGTACCGCGGCATTTTTTGCCCTTTAGCGCGGTGGGGGAGGTTAATTTATCCAAATCTCGCAACGGTGGTGAATATTGATAGAAATCGTGAGATATTGACATATTTTATAGACAAAAAGTATTGCAAATATTACCTGCATATGATATGATATATATGCAGAATAGCATCAGTGTGGGTATTTATTCCCAAAGCAAGTAAAAGTGGCGCTCTTAGGTGCGATGTCAGCCCTTGCGGACTGTACCGTATCACTGCGCTGCGATGCTTGTTCGGTGGTAGTTATTCCACTGATGTGTGTTTCAGAAAAACCGAGCCAAACCCGTTAATACGATCTTTACGGAGGTAAAAATCGCATAGTCGGATTGGCTGTCCGGGTTCTGATCCCTGTCTCTAATTATTATTTTTATATTTAGGAGGAAACCGTTATGAAAACAGCAATGTCCCGTATGTCCGGTGTTCTGGCCATGCTGCTGATCGCTGCTATGATGCTGACCATGGTCGGCTGCAGTGGCAACCAGCAGGATCAGGAGAGCTACTGGAGCTATTGGGAAGAGGAGGTAGTCGTGTCCACCACCACCGGCGATAATGCCGACGATGATGGTCTGCGTTCCACCACCTCCACCACTAAGGCCACTAAGGTAGATGGTACCACCAGTGGCACCAAGGAGGCTAACAACGACAATCGTAAAAAGACTCCTGACGAGCTGAAAGGTACCAAGATCAATATGCTGATCTGGTGGCCCGAGGGTGGCGATGATACTCAGAAGGCGAAGGATTTCTTGAATGCCACCGGCATCGAGGTCAAGTACAACACCCAGGCTATGGATAAGTACCAGACCAACCTGTCCGCTATGGTTATGGCGAAGAACGCTCCCGCCATCGCCGCCATCATCAACGAGTGGTATCCCCAGCCCATCACCCGTAACCTGATGCAGCCCATCACTAACGTGCAGGGTTGGGATTTCACCGATAGCAAGACCTATTCCACCTCTCTGATGGATCAGTTTGGTTACAAGGGTCAGCACTACGGCATCGCTGTTAAGGGCGGTACCAACTGTACCTTCCACGTGATGTTCTACAACAAGAAGATTCTGGCCAAGTGCGGCGTTAAGAATGATCCTTATAAGCTGTGGAAGGCCGGCAACTGGAACTGGGATACCTTCCTGGAGATCGCCCAGAAGTGCACCAAGCCTAACGACAAGCTGTACGGCGTGACCAATGTCGGTCAGTACGTCTGGATGCTGTCCTCCGGTCAGGACTTTGTTAAGACCACCAAGGCCGGTCTGAAGAACAACGTGTCTAACTCCGAGGTTCTGAACGCTTGGTACTGGAACTGGGATCTGATCAACACTCATAAGGTTGTTGACACCAGCTTCACCGGTCAGATTCCCTTCTTCCAGGGCAATGCCGCTATGCTGGGCGCCGGTTCCTATATGATGCAGGCCGAGGCCAGCCGTACCAACTATGTTCCCCAGAATATGAAGACCGGCGAGTGGAGCGTTGTTCCCTTCCCGTCTCCCAAGGGCAAGAACATTGCCGCCTGTGACGGTACCGTGTGGGGCTTCCCCTCCACCGTCAGCGGCAACAAGCTGCAGGCCGCCGCTTACTACGTGCTGTACTATCTGGATGACTCCAACAACCCCGATATGAAGGCTGACTTCTATCCCACCGACCATCCCGAGTGCTGGGAGGTTATGGATTGGATGTGGGATCAGACCATCCAGTCCTACAACTCCGTTGGTGTTCTGACCTACGGCGGTGAGTATAACGCTTACTCTATTCAGTATTCTCTGGTTGACGAGGCTACTGACAAGTCCAAGATGAAGTCCAACCTGGATACTTGGATCAGCGTGCTGGATGCCAACATCAAGAAGATCGAAACCGAGTTGGGCTAATCTACACGAGTAACAGAATACCCCGAGTTTGTTCGGATTAGTATTTTGTATTGGTTTCCCGACGGGATCTCGGACCTTATTCCGGGATCCCGTCTTTGGAATTTTTAAAGAGGAAAGGATGAGTGAGATGAGAAGAGTAAGCTTAAAGGTATTGCTCCCCATTCTGTGCTCGGTCGCCTTGCTGTTGTGCGTGGTTGGCTCTACCATGGCATCCGGATTTAAGATGTCCTGGCGTGGCCAGACCGAGATCGATAAGATCTTAGAGCGTGACGGTTATATCGATGGTATCTGGTATCCCTGGTTCCAACACAGTTATCTGGGCCACTGCTTGGCTCCCAATACAATGGCGGCCAAAATTTTGGGCGGTGATAACTGGCAGAGCAGTAACTGGATGAAGGTGGGTCTGGACCAGTACGGTGAGGTTGAGATCTACCGTGAGATCTATAACCTGAAGGCTCTGGGCTTCAACCTAATGGGTTATGAGGGCTCTCCCTACGGCGAGGGCGTTATCTATGACGACCACGGCAACGTGCTGGGCATTGAAGAAGAGTATATCAAGAATGTCCGCCGTCTGCTGGATATGTGTAAAGAGATCGGTATGCCGGTTCTGTGGACTATCACCTTCCACAGCACCACCATCAACGACTACTACGAGGATGGTAAGTACGCGTGGGACATCATTGCTCAGGCTTACGCCCATTCCGACGTGGCCGACCAGTATGTCGAGAACTTCGTTAAGCCCCTGTGTAAGGTGCTGGCGGAGTACCCCGAGACGGTTGTGATGGTTGCCTCCGGTGTTGAGCTGGAGAACGAGATCAACGATAGTGAGATCGGCAACCACTTTGATATGCGTGAGTTGTACGGTGTTACTCAGGAGAGCATGCTGTACTTCCTGGACGCCGTTACCGATACGGTCAATGAGGTCCTGCCCAACGTGCCTGTTACCAACTGCGGTAACAGCTCCGACCACACCATCTATGAGGGCATCAACCTGGATTTCTTAGGCCGTAACTATTACAACGCCAATTCCCGCGCTCCCTCCATTGACGAGCTGCGCGCTACCGGTCCCACCATCGTGACCGAGTTCGGTCTGGGTGACGGCGTCGTGGTAGAGGATGAGGTCTGGACCATTAAGCAGATCCAATTCCGCGAGAACTTCATTAATGAGGGTCACCGCGGCTGGATGTACTGGGATTGGTCCAGCACTGGCTTTGGCGGTGCCTATGACCTGCTGGCCGCCGGCGGTAAAACCAACACCGACTTCCGTGCCGGTGCTTTCGCTATCCACTATTTCATTGAGACCTACCGTTCCGAGCACCGTGGCGAGGAGGTTGTTCTGGATAAGCCGGTCCTGTTCTGTAACAAGGGTACCGGCACCGTTGAGTGGATCTCTTCCCGTCAGGCTGTGGCACTGGATCTGCTCCGTTCCACCGATGGCGGCAAGACCTGGAAGACCTTGTTAAAGGGTATGGTCCCCACCGATTACGAGGAGAACTTTAAGGGCACCTATATTGAC
>JAZNUN010000081.1:0-22014 GCA_045592345.1 Acutalibacteraceae bacterium
ACCTTTTTGCAGTTTATTCCGATTGCTCCTGTTCCGCTTCCGCGGCCTCGCGGCGGTTGCGGGCGATGGTGGCGTCCCGCACAAACATCTGCACGATAGCCATCAGCGGGGGGGCCAACAGGATGCCCCAGAACCCAAACAGGCCGCCGAACAGGGTGATGCTTAGCAGCACGTAGATGGGCCGCAGACCCACCGAGCCGCCCACCACACGGGGCTGGATAATGTTGGCGTCGATCTGCTGGATCACAATCACGTAGATGATCACACCAATGGCAGTATAAATGTTGGTGGTCAGCAGGGTGACCAGCGCAATACCGATGCCGCCGATGATAGCGCCGAAGTAGGGGATAATGTTCAGCAGTCCCAGCGTCATACCCATCAGCACCGCATAGGGAACGCGGAACAGGGCCAGACCGATGCTCACCACCACGCCTACACACAGGGCGTCCAGCAGGGCACCATAGACGTAGTTGCCAAAGATCTGAATGGAGCGATAGCCGTAATGGCTCACCGTCGACAGGGTACGGGGTTTTAACAACAAGCTGAGTAAATTCTTCAGCGCGGCGATGAGATGCTCCCGGCCGCTCAGCATATACAGGGACACGATAAAGGCGATGACCACGTCCACGATGGAAGAGGCCACGTTGCCAACACTCTTAATGGCATTGAGGATGTTCTCGGTGGTCAGCAGACGGGTTAGGGTATCCAGCATATACCCGTACACATCCTGCAAACGCTCGGTGAGCCCCAGTTCGCTCAACCATCCGCCGGCCTGATCCCATTCCTGCACTTGGGCCATGGCGGCATTGATATAACCGGGCATAGCGCCCACCAGATTGATCAGGCTGTTGGTCAGAGTGGGCACCAGCAGATACACCACCAGTGCCAGCAGACCCACCAACAGCAGATAGGTGACGGTCAGCGCCAACGGACGGGCCAGACGGGGCCACTGCTTACCCTTGCATTTCAGCAGGGTCTTTTCGATCCACAGGCTGGGGCGGTACATAAAGAAAGCCAGTACGAATCCGCCCACAAAGGGGGCCAGAATACCGATCAGCCTGCCGATGACCCCCAAGGCCTCGCCGAAATTGTCGTATAATTTATAAAGAAGAATGGCCGCGGCGGGGATGCTGAAATACCAAAGCCACCGCTTAATGGCCTGTTTATGCTCCATAATAAGCCTCCTTTTTAAGAGGGATAAAGTACTCTTACATAAAGTATAGCAAATCTATCCACCAAAAACAAGGAATATTTTGTTAAGATTTGCGTAGCCTGTATATGTGCATAAACGTCACGAGCTTTTTAGACAAATAGAATTGATGTTTGGTGGTGGGAATGATATGATGGGTAAAAGAAAGTGCACCATATTCACATAAGGAGGTGGCAATATGAAGCCTGTACGACCCACAGAGCCGATGGAGGCTTTTGGGGCTCGCATATACGAGTTGCGTCGCGCCTGCGGTCTGACCCAGCAGGCGGTTTCGGATCGTTTACAGATACACCGCACTACCTATACCAAGTATGAAACAGGGCGCGCCACCCCCGACCAGCAGGGACTGGTACGTCTGGCAGAGATCTTCGGCGTATCGGTGGATTGCCTACTGGGGCGTTGTTCCGATGAGGGTATGGCCAACACAGAGGGGGAGGCTGTGGCTTTGTCTACCGAGGAGCGGGCACTGGTACAGTTATTTCGCCGCCTGACGGAGGAACAGCAAAAAGCACTGCTCAGCACGGTGCATACCACTCTCAACAATCAATAAAGAGAAAAGGAACACCGCCGTCCAGTTGGACAGCGGTGTTTTTCGCTTTTATATCAGTGCGTCTGCCAGCGCGGCGAACTGGGGCAGGGTCAACTGCTCGGCTCGGGCGGTGGGGGAGATGTCTGCCGCGACAAAGGCGGCAGCCAATTGCTCCTTGCTGTATCTTGCGCCGGTGAGGGAGTTGAGCAGGGTCTTGCGCCGTTGATTAAAGCCGGCGCGGATGAGACGGAACATCACCGCTTCGTCCTTGACGGGGCAGGGGGGTGTCTTTCGTACAGACAGGCGGATCACCGCGCTGTCCACGTTGGGGGCGGGCATAAAGCTGCCGCGGGACACCGAGAATAGGGTTTCTGCCTCGGCGTAATACTGTACCGCCAGGGTGACAGCACCCGCCTCGCGGGTGCCGGGGGCGGCGCACAGCCGCTGGGCGGCCTCTTTCTGCACCATGACGGTGATGTTCTCCACCGGCAGACGGCTCTCCAACAGCATCATAATGATGGGGCTGGTGATGTAATAGGGCAGATTGGCGCACACCGCCACAGGGCGGTCACCAAACTCCTCCGCAATCAGGCGGTGCAGGTCGATTTTCATACAGTCGCCGGACACGATCTTCACGTTGTCCTGCCCTGCCAGCGTTTCCGCCAGTACGGCGGGCAGACGCTCGTCCAGCTCCACCGATACCACCTTGCCCGCCTGCTGTGCCAGCTCGCGGGTGAGCACACCGAAGCCGGGCCCGATCTCCAGCACACCGCCGTCGGCGCCGATGCCGCAGGCCTCTGCCATACGGGGGCATACCGAGGGGTTGATGAGGAAATTCTGCCCTAATTTTTTGGAAAAGTGAAAGCCGTGGCGCTCCAGTAGCTCTCGGATATACCCCGCATCGGTCAGGCGGGGCTGTTTGGTCATATCCTGCATAGTTGTTAACTCCGTTTGACCCGTTGCAGACGCTGACGGCGACGGCGACGGTTATAGACGATATTCAGTATCGCGTAGCCGATGATGAGCAACACCAGCAACAGCAACCCCAGCCAGAACCACACCGAGGTGAAGAACCCCGCCACGCGGCTCCAGGCAAATAGCAGCCAACTGCGTCCGATGGTGTCGCCCGCCACCAGATCTACCGAGCCGATGACCTGGTCGGTGTTGATGATGAGTTCCACCCGACCCAATACCTGCCCTTTTTCCACGGGGGCATCCACCCGTTGGGTGTCCAGGGTGATCTTGCGGATGATTTGGTTCAGATCCAGCTTGGAGTCCACTACAGTGGCTACCTCGGCGGCGGGAACCAGGTTGATATGATCGGTGTTCCATGCCAGATCCAGCGGCACACTGGCTAAAATCTCGCTCTTACCTAACACGGTTTTATACTCAAACTGACTGAAAGCCCAACGGAACAGGGTCTTGGTATCGCGGTAGTGCAGACCGGTCTCGCCCTTATCGTTTTCCTCGGCGCACCCCATCACCACCACCAGATACTCGTACCCCGCATCCCGCGCCACTGAGGCGCAGGTGCGGCCCTCGTGCTCGGACAGACCGGTACGGCTGTGGACGATGGGCTGATAGCGGTGGATGCTGGATGCCTGCAACAGGCTGTTGGAGGACACAATGGTGCGTTTGGTGCCGCCGGAAACGGGATTCACCTGCACCTGATATTTCACCGCGATGTCCTCAAACACCGAGAAGGACTGGCAATACCGCACGATGCGGTACATATCCCGCGCGGTGGTATACTGGCTCAGACTGTCTAAGCCGGTCAGGTTGGCGAAGTGGGTGTAGTCGCACCCTAATTCCTCGGTCATGGCGTTCATACCGTCGATGAAGCCGTTGACGCTGCCATCCACAGCGGTGGCCAGCACCGCTACGGCGTCGCTGGCCGATTGCATAAAGGCCACCGCCAGCAGATCCCGCAGGGTCCACACCTCACCGAACTTCATATTGGCGGTGGGTACGCCGGTACCCGCCACATAGCGGTCAAACAGCTCCTTAGTATAGGTGCCGGTGGCTGTGTCGATGTCCAGACCCTGCTCCTGTATGCGGGAGAGGGCATAACCCAGCACCGCGTACCGCATCATAGAGCCGGGTGCGTGGACGGTGTCCGCCTCTTTCTCATACAGCACCATATCCTGTGCGGGATTACCCGCCAGATTCACCAGTATGGCGGCAGGGGCGTACAGGACGGTATCTTCCGGCAGAGGATACCCCTCTGCCGCCGCGGGGACAGCCCCCACGGTCAGTAGCCCCGCCAGCAGAAGCAGGGTTGCCGCCAGAGCGATGATTTTTCGTTTCAGCATAGTTATATCCACCCATCCTAGCGTTTTGGGGAAATTTCTTATTTATCAGTATAACATATATAATGGCGGTTGCACAAGTCCTTTTCTGTCGTGTGAAATTTTTATCAATTCCCCCTTGCAAATTCCGTCGGGTTGGGGTACAATAAAAACGTTGATCCCATACATAATAAAGGAGAGTATTGCTATGTCTATGAAAGTATTAGTTGAGACCTCTGCCCGCCATATCCACGTATCCCGCGAGCATCTGGATATCCTGTTCGGTAAGGGCTATGAGTTGACCAAGAAGAAGGACCTGTCCCAGCCCGGCCAGTACGCCTGCGCTGAGCGCGTGGACGTTGTAGGCCCCAAGAAGACCCTGCCCGGCGTGTCCATTCTGGGCCCCGTGCGCCCCGCCACCCAGGTGGAGCTGTCCCTGACCGACGCCCGTTCCATCGGCGTGGTCGCCCCCATCCGCGAGTCCGGTGACATTGCCGGCACCGGCGCCTGCAAGCTGGTGGGCCCCTGTGGTGAGGTAGAGATTTCCGAGGGCGTTATCGCCGCCAAGCGTCACATCCATATGACCACCGCCGACGCCGCTGAGATGGGTCTGGTAGATAAGCAGATCGTGTCCGTGAAGATTCCCTCCGAGGGCCGCGAGACCATCTTCGGTGACGTGGTTGTCCGTGTGAACGATAACTTCGCTTTGGCGATGCACATCGACACCGACGAGTCCAACGCCGCCTGCGCCGGCACCGAGGGCGAGATCATTAAGTAATTACCCTAGGGTAGAGTGACAAATCCGAACACCGTTTTAGAAAGAAGGATTTTCGCTCTATCTTCGTTAAAATACTCGGAAATACATACAGTATTTCCTGCGTTTTATGCCTTGATAGAACAAAAATCCCTTCTTTCTAAAATCTGCGACCTGAAAGCGAGCAGATTTTGCGTGATTTTCGCTCTATCTGGGCGATGAAAGGCTGTATGTCTTTCGAATACAAATAGGGTGAAAAGTACCAAAATCTGCCGCTTTAAGGCGGGTTCGGTTTTGTCGCTCTACCCTAACTAACCAAAAAGCCGAGGCATCCGCCGCGACTTTTTTGCGCCCATCCCCTTGCACCTGCACCCCATCTGTGCTACAATGGACAAAATAGTGAGAGGAGGTCATCCCCATGGCAGTATTCACCCCTACCTGCGACACCTGCGGGCTGGACATACAGCCCTTTTCCGCTGCCGAGGACACCTCCTGCGCTTACGACACCGCCGCGTGGCTGTACCGCCCCTCCACCTTTTTACCTTACCGTTATATCTTAGGACGGCGGGGCGCTAACCCCCTTATCTGCATCGGTGTCAATCCCTCCACCGCCGACCCTGTGCGGCTGGACCCCACCCTGCAATCGGTACAGCGTATCGCCGCCCGTAGCGGCTTTGACGGCTATATGATGCTGAATCTCTACGCCCAGCGTGCCACCGTCCCCACGGATCTGGATGGGGTGTGCAACCCTCTTCTCCACATTGAGAATATGGCGGCCTTCCGCCACGCCCTGTCCCTGTGTGGCGGCACCCCCACCGTGTGGGCGGCGTGGGGCACCTTGATCGAAAAGCGCCCCTACCTGTACGGGTGCCTGAGGGATATGGTTGCCATCGGTGAGGAATACGGTATGCGCTGGGTCACCGCAGGCAAGCGGTCCAAGGCGGGTCATCCCCACCATCCGTTGTATCTGCGGGCGGACAGCCCGTTGGAAGATTTCGATATGGAGGCCTATTTGAATGCTGAACCGTGACCGTATTGTGTCACAACTGAATAGCGACCGCTATGTGCAGGGCTTAATATTGGGGGATCGTGTGGATTCCACCAACACCAAAGTAAAGGAGATGGCTCTCCACGGTGCCGCCGAGGGAGTCACGATGATCGCAGACACCCAGACGGGGGGGCGCGGACGGCGGGGACGCACCTTTTACTCCCCCGAGGGAGGCCTGTACCTGTCCACCCTGCTTCGTCCCGCGGTGAACACCCATCCCGGGCTGATCACCTGCTGTGCGGCGGTGGCGGCGGCGCGGGCCATTGAGCGCCTGTGCCCTCTGATGGTGGAACTGAAATGGGTTAACGACCTGTTTATTAACGACCGCAAGGTAGCGGGTATCCTTGCCGAGGGTGTGTTCTCCCCTGCGGGGGAACTGACCGCCATCGTGCTGGGCATCGGCGTCAACCTCTACGGCCATCTGCCCACCGAACTGGAGGGCATTGCCACCACCTTAGAACAACAGGGCGCCACCCTGTCCCGGGAGGATTTGGCGGCAGCGTTTCTTAACGAATGGGAGCGGGTGTACACCGCCCCCGATTATGGGGATACGATGTCTGAGTACGCCCATCGAAATTTGGTAATCGAACGACCTGTAACGGTGGTGCAGGGCAACCGCACCTATCCCGCCATCGCCACCGCCATCACCCCCGAGGGGCATCTGTTGGTGTCTACCGCCGAGGGGGAGCGGGAATTGCTCTCGGGGGAGGTGAGCCTGCGGCTATGAAAGTGCGAAACAGTGTGTTGATCGCTCTGCTGGCGGCGGCATTGTGTGTGATGGCGCCTTTGGCGGTGCCGCTTGGTCCCGTTCCCGTTACGTTAGCCACGCTGGGTGTCTATTTGGCGGCGGGTCTGTTGGGCCCGTGGCAGGGCGCCGCCGCCGTGGGATTATATCTCGCATTGGGCGCGGTGGGTGTGCCGGTGTTTGCCGGTTTCACCGCAGGTTTTCCCGTGTTGTTCGGGGTTACCGGCGGCTTTTTGTGGGGTTATTTGCCCTGCGTCATCTTGGCGGGTTTGCTATGCCGCCGATGTCGCCCCGCGATGACCGCCGTATGTCTGGCGGTCGGCACAGTGGTGTTGTACACCGTGGGTGCGGCGTGGTATATGTGGCAGACCGGTATGGGTCTCGGCGTGGCGCTGTTGACCGTTGCGGCCCCCTGCCTGATTGGTGAAGTGATAAAAATCGCGGTGGCAACCGCGTTGATTATTCCCCTGCGAAAGCGAGTGAATGTCTATGAGTGAAAAACAAATCGACAATCGACCTCTGATGAACGATGAAGAGCTGACTCGGCTGGAGGAAGCGTTCATCCGGCGGTATAAGGGGAGCGAACAGCATCCTGTTCGCACGCTGCTGACCTTCTATAAGGGGCAGTACCATCGGCTGTTGTTTGCCGCCCTCTGCTATATCATCAAGAAGAGTCCCCAGTGGATGATTCCCATCATCACCGCCAATATGATCAACTTGGTGGTGGATCGCCCCGAGGATATGGTGCGCCGCATAGTCATCAATGCGGTGGTGTTGGCGCTGTTATTGGTAATGAACATCCCCTTCCATTATCTGTACGTTAAGTCGGAGTCGGTGGCCACCCGTAACGTGGAGGCGGGTCTGCGCGGCGCACTGGTGCGGAAGTTGCAGCATCTCTCCATCGGGCATTACCGTGAGATGCAGTCGGGACGCATCCAGTCCAAGATGATGCGGGACGTGGAGGCTATCGCCAACCTGTCCAGCAGCATTTTTATGAACGGTATGGAGATCCTCATCAACCTGGTGGTGGCTATCGCCGTGGTATTGAGCAAGAATCTGTTTGTGTTCATCTTTTTCGTGCTGTGCGCCCCCATTGCGGGCATCATCAGTTTCCTGTTCCGCAAAAAATTGCGTACTCTCAATCGCGACTACCGTCACGCGGTGGAGGAAACCTCCGCCGAGGTGATGGATATGGTGGAGATGGTGCCTCTGTCCCGTGCTCACGCGCTGGAGAATACCGAAACCGCCAAGATGAACCGCCTGCTCCACGGCATTGCCCGTCGGGGTCTGCGGCTGGATATTACCCAGAGTCTGTTCGGCGCCACCAACTGGGTGGTGTTTGAGGGTTTCCAGCTAATTTGCTTGGTGTTTACGGTGGTGATGTTCCTTAAGGGGCAGATCACCGAGGTGGGCGACATCACCTTGTATCAGAACTACTTTACTATGCTGGTGTCCAGCGTCACGATGATTTTGGCGCTGATTCCCACCTTTGCCCGCGGCATTGAGGCGGTGACCTCGGTGGGTGAGCTGATGCACGCCGAAGAGGAAGAAAATAACAACGGCAAGCACCCCCTGTCGGATGTACAGGGTGCCTATACCTTCCGGGACGTGGATTTCTCCTACGAGGACGGTCATCCGGTGTTGTCCGGCTTTGATCTGGACGTGAAACCCGGCGAAACGGTGGCGCTGGTGGGCGAGAGCGGCGTAGGCAAGACCACGGTGATCAATACCGTCATCGGTTACCACTTCCCCGATAGCGGTACCATCACCGTGGATGGACACAATATCCGCGAGATCGACCTACGCACCTATCGTCAGCATATTGCGGTGGTGCCCCAGAACACCATCCTGTTCAGCGGCACCATACGGGATAATATCACCTACGGTCTACCCTCGGTCAGCGAGGAGAAATTGGCGGAGATTTTAGAGGCGGCGCGGCTGACCGAGATGATTGCCCAGCTGCCCAATGGTCTGGATACCTCGGTGGGTGAGCACGGCGGCAAGCTGTCCGGCGGACAGCGTCAACGCATCTCCATCGCCCGCGCCCTCATCCGCGACCCCAAGGTGATTATTTTGGACGAGGCCACCTCGGCGCTGGACAGCGTGTCCGAGAAGAAGATTCAGGAGGCGTTGGACCACCTGACGGCGGGTCGCACCACCTTTGTGGTGGCCCACCGCCTGTCCACCATCAAGGATGCGGACAAGATTGCCGTTATGGAGGAGGGTCGTTGCGTGGAGTGCGGCACCTACGACGAACTGATGGAGAAGAAAGGCGCGTTCTACCAATACAGACAACTGCAGTTGTAAAAGAAAGAGTGCGAGGCATCTGCCTCGCACTCTTTTTTGTAATATCCGGATTGTTTTATACGTTTTGTATACAAAAACGCTTAATTTAACCCCTGTTCACCTACTTGCGCGAATAGGTGCTCCACCGCCTGCCACAGGGCGGGGTGATCTACCAGGTTGGGGTCGGCATCCAGCAGGGCGGCGGCGCCGCTCTGGGCCCGTTGGAGCATAGGCATATCCTCTAACAGGTCCGCCACCTTCAGCTGCGGCAGACCGTGCTGACGGTTGCCGAAGAAGTCGCCGGGTCCCCGCAATTTCAGGTCCTCGTCCGCAATCTTAAAACCATCGTTTGTGGCGCACATCACGCTCAAGCGGCGGCGGGTCTCCTCGCCCCGATGGTCGGTGATGAGGATGCAGGTGGACTTGTGCGTCCCGCGCCCCACGCGACCGCGGAGCTGGTGGAGCTGTGCCAGACCGAAGCGGTCGGCGTTCTCCACCGCCATAATCACCGCGTTGGGTACGTCCACGCCCACTTCGATGACGGTGGTGGACACCAGCAGCTGTATCTCTCCCGCGGCAAAGGCGGCCATCACCGCCTCCTTTTGGGCGGGTTTCATCTTGCCGTGGAGCAGTCCCAACCTGTACCCGCGGAAAGGCCCCTGCTGTAATTCCTCAAACAGGGCGGTGGCGGATTGCAGGGCGGTGGGTTCTTCTCCCTCCTCTACCAAGGGGCAGACGATGAATCCCTGCCGCCCCTCGTCCAAGTGTTTGCGGATGTATCCATAGGCGCGCTCCCGCTTGTCGGTGCCTACGGCGTAGGTTTCTACGGGTTGCCGCCCCGGGGGCAGTTCATCCAGTATAGATACGTCCAGATCGCCGTACAGAATCAGCGCCAACGTGCGGGGGATGGGGGTGGCGGACATCACCAGCAGATGGGGGTCCTGCCCCTTGGCGGCCAGTTTTGCCCGCTGCGCCACGCCGAAGCGGTGCTGCTCGTCGGTGACGACCAAGCCTAATTTGGCAAACTGCACCGCGTCGCTGATGAGGGCGTGGGTACCCACCACAAAGTCGATATCCCCCGCCGCAATGGACTCCTGCATCCGCCGTTTTTGGGCGGCGGTCAGCGAGCCGGTCAGCAGACCCACCCGCACGGAATCTCCCAGTAGTTTTTGCAGGGTGGCGGCGTGTTGCTCCGCCAGTATCTCGGTGGGGGCCATCATCGCCGCCTGCCACCCCTCGCGGATGAGAGAGTAGGCCACACCGGCGGCTACGGCGGTCTTACCGCTACCCACGTCGCCCTGTACCAAGCGTGACATAGGGCATACCCCCTGCATATCCCCAATGCAGTCGGCGATGGCGCGGCGTTGGGCACCCGTGAGGGTAAAGGGGAGCCCCGCCACGTAATCAGCGGTGCGGTCCTGCCGCAATATTGCTCCGTTGAGTCGGCGATTACGGCTCTTCAGCCGTAACAGACCCAACTGCAATACGAATAATTCTTCAAATATCAGCCGCCGCCGCGCCTCCTCTATGGCGTGATGGTCGGGGGGGAAGTGGATGTGGCGGATGGCAGTGGCGCGATTGCACAGACCCTCCCGTGCCACGATCTCCTCCGGTAATATCTCCGGCAGAGCCGTGTTGCTCAGCCGTTCCAGCGCCGCCGCCACGTTGGTTTCGATCATACGGGGGGTCAGCCCCTCGGTGCGGGGATAGATGGGACGGATGCGTGCGGCGTCGGGGCGCTCGATCTGGGGGCTGGTCATTTCTGCCCGCCGTCCGTCGGACACCACCGTGCCGTACAGCAGTATTTCCTGGTCGCGGCGGACCTTGGCCGCCGCGTAGGGGTTGTTGAAGAGGGTTACCTGCACCGAGTTGTAGCCGTCGGTGACGCGGAACTTATATAGGGTCATCCCCTTGCGTACCCGATGCTCGGTGGGGGTGTTGGCCGCCCAGCCGCGGATACAGCAGGGCTCCCCCGGCACCGCGTCCCGTATCAGCACGGGGCGGGACCAGTCCTCATAGGTGCGGGGATAGTGCCCCAGCAGATCCCACAGGGTGCGGATGCCCATTTTTTCATACAGGGCGGCTCGCTTTTCGCCTACGCCCTTGAGTTCCCGAATAGATGCGTTTAACGGCACGGTAACACCTCCTTGTGACCTTGTTATCTTCATTCTACCACATATTCCCCTGTTTTTCAAATACTTGGTGAAAAATACTGGTATATTTCCTTTGCATATGCTATAATGTCACCGAATAGGTGTCTTTTCTCGGCACCGCAACAGAAAGGAAGCGTGAAACACGATGACGAAACGGTTACCGAAACGTATACTGGCGGTTGTATTGGCCCTGCTGATGCTGGTGTCTGTCACCGCCCCCGTTTTTGCCAAGATGGGCTCCTCGGATATGCCCTGGCTGAAGGACAAGTCCCTGCTGGATCAGATTTTGGAGCGGGACGGTTTCATCGACGGCATCTGGTACCCCTGGCTGAACGACGCCTATGCCGCCCACAACCTGTCGGGCAACGACATTATGGCGATGTACTACGCCCCCGATGAAAAAACCGCCCAGGTGTGGTCCCGCGTGGAGCTGGACTATATCGGTGCCGATGAAGTATACCGCCAGATCTACAACCTGAAGGCCATGGGTTACAATATGATGGCCTGGGGCGGCTCCATCTACGCCGAGGGCGTAAAACTGAACCCCACCACCGGCGAGGTGCTGGGAATTAAGGAAGATTATCTGGCCAACGCCCGCCGTCTGCTGAACATCTGCCGTGATGTGGGTATGCCGGTGGTGTGGAACGTGTATTTCCATTCCTCCGCTATGCCCCATTACTCCGGTATGGATGGCTGGCATATTGTGACCCGTATGACCGCCGATCCCAAGGTGGCTGACCAGTATGCCGAGAAGTTCGTCCGCCCCCTGTGTAAGATGCTGGCGGAGTACAAGGACGTGGTGGCGATGGTGTCCATCGGTGACGAGGTGGAGAATGAGATCAACGACTCCGAGGTGGGCGACCACTTTGAGGGCAATCGAGCTATGTACGGCACCACCCGCGCCAATATGCTGTATTTAATGAAGGCTATCAATAACGTGGTCAAGGCAGAACTGCCCGGTATGCCCCGCACCATCGCCTCCACCGGCGGCACCAATAAATCCTTCTACGCCGAGCTGGGATTGGATCTGACCGGCCATAACAATTACAACAACAACTCCCACGTGCCGGAGATCGAATCGTTTAAGACCAACCGCCCTGCTATTCTGGCGGAGTATAACGTGGGCGGCGACGCCGGGGAGAGTGACGACGAGCTGACCGCCTCCCTCATCAAGTTCCGCGAGAATATGATGAAAGAGGGCTACAAGGGCGGTCTGCAGTGGTGCTGGATCTCTACCACCACCAAGAGCAATACCTCCTACTACCTGCTGAATTCCTTAAAATCCACCACCGATTTCCGCGGCACCGTCACCGATCTGCGGCATTATATGGACGAGTACCGCGCCAAGTATCAGGGCAAGACCCTGACGGTGGATGCCGCGGTGCTGTACGCCAACGACGGCACCGGTCTGGTGGAGTGGATCCCCTCCAAGCGAGGTGTCAAGATGGATCTGCTGCGCTCCAACGACGGTGGCAAGAGCTGGATCAAGGTGCTGGATAATGTAGACCAGTCTAAGTACGTTAACAATTACAAAAAGGGTTCCTATAAGGATGCCAAGACTGCCAACTCTCAATATAAGATCGTGGTGCGGGACGCTAAGGGCAATGCCGCCGAGTCCACCCCCAACAATGTGGCAGGTGTCGAGGCGAAGTATATCAAGGAGATGACCACCAAGGTGCCTGCGCAGATCGGTATTTCCCACGTTAAGGGAACCTGGAAGCTGGGCGATCGTCGCTTGATGTCTTTTGGCGTGTTGAATAATCGTCCTGTCACCGCCTCTGCCAATTTGATTCAGAATGGTAGTTTTGAGGAGAACAAGGGGCAGTGGACCTCCGTGATCGGTGGTATGGCCTCGGTAGTAACGGACAAGACCGCTCCCAGTGGCGGAAAGAGCCTGTATTTCAATTCCACCGGCGCTAAATCCGGCAACTTCAACACCAAGTTCACCGTCAAGGTGCAGAAAAACACCGACTATGTGTTCTCTACCTGGGTGAAAGGCGCCTACTTAGGCGCGGACAACAAGGGACACAGCAGCATCGGTGTCATCAATCCCGACACCGGCAAATTCTTAGTGCACACAGCCATAAAAACCGATGCCAACGGAAAGGAAAAATACGATGCCGGTGCCAACAGCTATTACCCCCGCGCCTCCCGCGAGGATCAGCAGATCTATCCCACTGCGTGGGATAATGAGTGGCACCTGCGTTCGGTGATGTTTAACAGCGGCAACTTGTCCGAGGTGACCATCGCTCTGTACGGCTACGGCTCCAAGATGTGGGTGGACGATATGGCGCTGTTCAAGAACGGCGACGGCATCAAGTACACGGGTCAGAATGCCCAGAGCAATCTGAAAGTGAATCTCTACTCCGACCTGTACACATGCCCCGATAATAAGTGTGCCAACCAGAATCCCTCCGTGGAGGGCGACAGCTACTGGAAGACCGGCACCGGCTGGGACAGCGGATTCCTGTCTGTGGTGAGCGGCGGCAAGAGTGGCAAGGCGCTGAAATATTCTGCCAACTCCGGTGATGGTATCTACTACGTCAAGTGGGTGGACGTGACCCCCAATACCGACTACGTCTTCTCGCTGGATGCCAAGATCCTCAAGTCCGGTGCGGGCCGCATCGGACTGCTGTCGGATTCTATGACTATGCCCGTAGATGCGGTGTATCTGGAATTTGACCAGGATACCTACGGTAAGGATTGGGTGGATTTCTGCATCACCTTTAACACCTCCGGCTATTCCCGGGTGGGTATTGCGGTGTGCGATCTGGGCGGCCAGGCACTGATTGATAACATCCAGCTGTTCAAAAAGGCCGACGGCACCGTTACAGACGGCACCGGCGTCCAGCTTGGCGGTGTGGATAACAGCAACCCCGGCAACGGCGGTGGCAACGGGGGTGGTGGCACGGTGAACGATAACACCCAGACCGACGACAGTGCCGCGGATAACAGCGATGTAGCCGTTGGCGGTGAATACGCTGACACCGAGCAGGAAAGCTCCTCTGACAAAAAGAACAATAAAAAGGATAAGGAAACCTCCTCCTTCCAGCTCACCGGTCCTGTCCTGCTGGCCATCAGTTTTGGCGGCACCGCGGTGGTGATCGGCTTGGGCGTGGGCATCTATTTTATTATCCGCGCCATTGTGAAAAAGAAAAAACAGGCTCCTGCAGCGGCAGCGCCTGTTGAGGAGACTCCCGCTGAGGAAACTCCTGCCGAGGAGACTCCTGCAGAATAATTGACTCCCCAAAACGGCAACGGAAATGCTCCGTTGCCGTTTTTCTTGCCAAATAAGGAGAAATATGGTATACTACTCAAGATATACTTTTGACACAAGAAAGGATTCCGCCTATGAAACGAGTATTACATACCGCGCTGACCCTGCTGTGTGCGCTGACGATGGTGGTGACGATGATCGCTCCCGTTGCCGCGGGAATTACCGCCGGCGATCTGCCCTGGACGTCCAAGGATCTGATGATCGAGCAGATTCTTAAGCGGGACGGCCTCATCGACGGCATCTGGTTCCCCTGGTTTGAGGGTGGCTCCATCGGCCACGGCCTCACCGGCAACGACGTGATGGCTAAATATTACGGCTCCTCCTGGTCCAAGGTGTCTATGGATTCGGTGGGTGCTGATAAGATTTACCGCGAGATTTATAACCTGAAAGCAATGGGCTATAACATCTTAGGCTACGGCGGCTCGGTGTACGACGAGGGCGTGATCCACGACGCTTACGGTGACGTGATCGGCATTAAGCAGGATTATCTTGATAATGCCCGCCGTTTGCTGAATATGTGCCGCGAGATCGGTATGCCGGTGATGTGGACGGTGTGCTTCCACTCCTCCTCCAGCCCCAACTATCACGGTATGGACGCCTACAATATTTTCTCCCAGAAATATGCCCGCAAAGAGGTGGCGGATCACTACGCCGAGCGGTTTGTCCGCCCTCTGTGCAAGATGCTGGCGGAGTATAAGGATGTGGTGGCGCTGGTGGCCATCGCCGACGAGCCGGAGAACGAGATCAACGACTCCGCCGTGGGCAACCATTTTGATAATGCCCGTGCTCCCTACGGCGTTAACCGCGAAAATATGGTGTACTTTATGAGCCGCATCAATGACGTGGTGAAGCAGGTGCTCCCCGATGTGGCGCGCACCGTGGCTTCCAACAACCAGAATAAGTCCATCTACGAGGGCTTTGATCTGGACTTGATGGGTCACAACCGCTATGATAACAACGCCAATTTTATTGAGGCGGAGGATTTCAAGAGTGATGCCCCCATGATCCTCACTGAGTACAATGTGGGCGACGACCTGGACCGCGACCCCGCCCTGTTCACCGACCGCTTGAAGCAGTACCGCGATAAGATGATCAAACTGGGCTATAAGGGCGGCATCCAGTGGTGCTGGCTGTCCGGCGGCACCCACGAAAGAACGGCCTATTATCTGCTGAATAAGCAGACCAAGAATGCGCCCAACACCGATTTTTTGTCCACCGTTACCGACCTGCGTCACTATATAGACGAGTACCGCGCCAAGCATCAGGGCAAGACCATCACGGTGGATGCGCCCGTCCTGTACTGCAACGAGGGCGGCGGTTACGTAGAGTGGATCCCCTCTAAGCGGGGAGCCAAAATGGATCTGCTCCGCTCCACCGACGGCGGCAAGACCTGGACCAAGATTCTGGATAACGTGAATCAGGCGGACTACGTCAACGAGCATAAAAAGGGTGTCTATATGGATACCGCCACCCCCAACTCTCAGTATAAGATCGTTGTGCGGGACAGCAAGGGCAATTCTGCCGAGAGTGCCCCTAACAACGTGGCGGGGGTTGAGGCCAAGTATAAGCAGAAGATGACCCAGATCACCCCCGAGGGCGCGTTGGGCATCGGCAAGGATAACAGCGCCAAAGGCTCCCACCAGCTGTACTCCTTCGGTGTGTTGAACAACCGCCCCGTTAACGCCTCTGCCAATTTGATTTCCAACGGCAGCTTCGAGACCCAGAGCGGCGCTTGGACGTCTCTGCTGGGCGGCGCGGTGTCGGTGGTGTCCGATAAGACTGCGCCCAACGGCAGCAAGAGCCTGTATTTTAAATCCGGCAGCAAAGAGGAATGGCATTCTTTCACCGTCAAGGTGCAAAAGAATACTGACTATGTGTTGTCTGCTTGGGTCAAGGGTGCATACCTTTCCGCAACCAACGCGGGCCACGCTTCCATCGGTGTGATAGACCCCACTACGGGTAAGTTTATGATCTATCCCAATTATCGCACCCGCACCTCCCGCGGCAACCGTCAGATCTATCCCACTGCGTGGGATAATCAGTGGCATCTGCGGTCGGTGGCCTTTAACAGCGGTAACTTGAGCGAGGTTACCATCGCCCTGTGCGGCGACGGCTCCCAGATGTGGGTGGACGACATCGCCCTGTTTAAGAACGGGCAGGGCATCAAGTACGCCAGCGCGAACATCACGGGTAGTATTCAGGTGGATTATTATTCTGATGAGTACACCTGTGCAGACAATAAGTGTCTCAACAGCAACCCTTCGGTGAATGGTACCGATGGCTGGAAGAGCGGCACCGGCTGGCGCAACGGCTTCCTGTCCGTGGCGGACGGCGGCAAGAGCGGCAAGGCTCTGCGCTACAAAGCCAACGCTAACACCTATGGTGTCTACTACATTAAGTGGGTGGACGTGACCCCCCATACCGAATACGTGTTCTATCTGGACGCTAAGATCATCACCGACGGCAAAGCGCGGGTATCCCTGCTGAACGACCGCCTGACTCTGCCGGAGGAGGTGGTGTTTATGGAACTGGATAAAGAGGTGTACGGCGGGGATTGGTTCAAGTTCTTCGTTTCTTTCAATAGTTCCGCCTTTACCCGGGTGGGTATTGCGGTGTGCGATATGGGCGGCGAGGCATTGCTGGATAATATCCGCCTATTCAAAAAATCCGACGGCACCTTGGTAGAAAAGAACGACGGACACAGCACCGCCGGCACCACCACCAAGGGGCAGAAGCCCGGCACCACCACCACGGTTCCCTCGGGTGCGATTCCCGGAGGCGCTGAAACTACCCAGCCCGGTGATGTCCCTGCTGACACCACGCCGGAGGATAACGGCAATAACTCCGATACAGAGAATACGGACAAGGATAAGAACAAGAACAACAAGAAGGATAAGGAAACTTCTTCCTTCCAGCTCACCGGTCCTATCCTGCTGGCCATCAGCTTTGGCGGCACGGCGGTGGTTATCGGTCTGGGCGTGGGCATCTATTTCATCGTCCGCGCCATTGTGAAAAAGAAAAAATCCTCCGTTGCAGAAAAGGCATCGGCGGAGGATGCTCCTGTCGAGGAGTAATAGAATAAAAAAACAGACACACAGCCATCGGCTGTGTGTCTGTTTTTCGTGAGAAAAGGAGGTAGAGAGGCTGAAAAGTAGGGAGTTTCGTCTCCGACAGTAAACGAAAAGGCGCCACACAAGGTGGTGTGCCAATTGTAGAGTGCCGCCCAACGGCAGCGCGTGGGCGCGAATGGACTCTGAACCCCGGTTTTGCGCCAAGATTGTACTTGTCGTCGGTGGGCGCGAATGGTGGAGTTCGTCACGGACGAACTCCGTCGAGTTTCCCTCGGCGGTTTAGACAACCGCCGTTTCGCAAAGCGAAAACGGAAAACATCGCACCTTCGTCCCTGTCGCGCGCAAAAATAAAACGGACATCCTTTCGGATGTCCGTTTTATTTTTGGTGGGCGCGAATGGACTCGAACCATCGACCTCCTGCGTGTGAAGCAGGCGCTCTAACCAGGTGAGCTACGTGCCCATATTGGTGACCCCTAGCGGAATCGAACCGCTCTTGCAAGAATGAAAATCTTGTGTGCTAACCGATAGACGAAGGGGCCGTAAGATTCTCCCGACCCATAGCGGGTCGGGAGAATGTGGTGGCTGTAAGTGGATTCGAACCACTGACACTGCGGGTATGAACCGCATGCTCTAGCCAACTGAGCTATACAGCCTTGTAACGCCCCCGAGTGGGAACGCTATGTATTATATAATAGATGGGGTTGGTTTGTCAACACTTATTTTTGCTTTTTGCAAATTTCTCTCGCGCAAACTTGCTAATCTTTTTACACAGGGCTACGATTTTTGCCCATAACCACGCAGCGGCAGGGGGGATATAGCGCTTCATCACACCCCACAGCCATACGGCACTTCGACGGCACAGCCGCAACACGGGCGGGTACAGGGGGGACAACAGACAGGCCGCCAATACGCCGACGGTACAGCCGTCCTCGCCGGTGACTGTCCGCAACAGCACTGTCAGGCCGCCGGCCACAACGCCGGCTACCGCCTGTTGGCTGTACGAGTCAGGGGCACAGGCACGGTCAGCCAACAACAGCGCCGCAACAATGGCGGAGCCTACTAACAGCCCCTGCAGGGGGGTGTTCCAAACTGCCCAAGATAGCAGAGCCACCGTTGCCAACATAGCGGCGGGGGCGATCAGACGCAGACGGCGGCGCAATAGCAGATACCCTCCTGCCAGCAACAGAACGGGAACACATCCCGTGCCCAGGGCACTCTCGCGGATGCCCAGAAACAGGTGCCACAGGTTATATCCATCGGGATGGAAAAGGGGATCCATCTGTGTGGTGATGGGGTCTCCGTTCAACGGTGCCCACAGCACGGGCAGGGTGTATATTTTCACGTAAGCGGGGAACAGCCATCTTACAAACAGGTGCCCCACCAACACGGGATGGAGCAGGGGGCGGGAGCGGGGGATCCACCGCCCTGCCAAATCCGGCGCATAGGCGATGACGGCAGCGATGATGCCCGCCACTGCCGCCACCCACAGAGGGGTGGCTTCTGACAGTAGCAATGCGGACCACGCGCCCACCGCCATAGCGGGGGCCACCGTGATGCGGGCCAGCCCCGCCCATTGGAGCAGGGCGTATACCGCCGCGTATCCCGCAGCGGCCAGCAGGGCCAGACCCAACGCCTGCCAGCGGTAGTAGTAAAAGGACATCAGCAGTACGGGAGAGGCCGCAGTCAGCCAGTCCAGGGCACGGTCCCGATCCTGCAACAGGGAGGGGACGGTGTTAGGTTGGTGCATAGGGCTCTCTCCTTTCGGTTAGGTTTACGGGATGGGGATGGTACCGCCGGTGGTATAGCGGCGGGGAGTCATATTCTCGGTGACGTTGGTTTCATAGATGAAATCGTGCAGACGGGCCGTGGCATAGTTCAGATCTATGATCCATACCCAATCATAGTTGGGGTGACTGCCGCCCCACGCCTTACAGGAGTCGTCCGGCAGGGAGAAGTTCTCAATGGTGGGGGAGGAGGTAACTGCCCAGGTGGCCAGGCTGAGGATCTCGCCGCTGCTGAGGTTGGTGTGACAGATGTTCAGACAGGCGGCGATGATCTTGGGCAGACGGGACACGGGCTGGTTTTTCACCTCGTTAAAAGCGGCCTCCAGCACCATTTTCTGACGGTTACCGCGGTTGATGTCACTGTCCAGCTTACGGATGCGGGAATAGGCCAATGCCTGGCCTCCGTTCAATTTTTGAGGACCGCTTTCGGTCAGGTTATCAATATCCAGCTTCAGTTTCTTGCGGATGTAGTCAATGTTGGTGTTGGTTTCTTTCAATTCACGCTTTTGCACGTCAATGGTTACGCCGCCCAGATAGTCGATGATCTCCGCAAAGCCCGGGAAACTCACGTACACGTAGCGGCTGATGTTCATACCGAAGTTCTGGTTCAGCGTTTTTACCGCCATACCCGCGCCGCTTTCACCCTTTTTGGATGCGCCGTAGCTGAAAGCGTGGGTCACCTTGGTTAAATGATTCTTGCTCCAATAACCGTCCACCTTCACCAATGTATCACGGGCGATGGAGGTCATTTTGATCTTATTGTGCACCCGATCGATGGACAGGATGATGATGGCGTCGGAGTGTCCGTCGGTGTCCTCGTCACGGTTATCCAGACCGAACAGGGCGATGTTGATAACATCCTCTTCGGGAAGTTCTTCGTTGATCTCCAGTTTGCTCTCTTCCAGTTCGCTGCCGTGCTGGATATTATTATCCACCAAGCGATACATGATCGTAACCGCCGCCACGGCAGCCGCCAACAGCAGCGCCAAAAGGATCAGCAGGATGCGCCCGATGATCTTACCCGCCTTGCGCTTCTTCTTGGGTGCGGTATGGGCGGCGTGTATGGCGCCCAGACTGACGGTTTCGGTCTGCGGCGCGCCGCAGTGAGGGCATATCACCGTGTCTTTTTTGATGCGCTTATTGCACTTTTTGCATACCATAAGACTTGCTTCCTTTCTTTTTTACAACCGGGGTTACTGCTGTGTTTTTATGGTTGCGTCCGCTTTATCTGCGGCGGTGGTGGATATCGTCCCTGTCGCATCGGTGACGGGCAGGTCGGTTTCATAAATAAAGCGGTGCAATAACAGGGTGGCCAAATCCAGATCGTATACCCGCACCCAACCCCGTTTTTTATCAATAATACCGTTTTGGGTTGGGATCTGGGCGTTGGGCAGACTGAAGGTCTCTACGGAGGGAGAGGCTGTCAGTGCCCAGGTGGCCAGATCGGTCAGCTCGTCACTGCTCAGAGAGGTGTGACACAGACGCAGCATCCGAGAAACCGTGCTCGCCAGCTTGGTCAATGGTTGGGATTTGACCCGCTCGTACACCGCCATCAGAACCTCTTGGTGGCGGGTGGTGCGGTTGCCGTCGCCGTCGGTGCGGTTGCGGGCGAACTGCAGGGCTTGTACACCGTTAAGAAGTTGACGGCCGTCGCCCGGGATCAGGGGTGGCTCATATTCGTAATGGTTCTCGCATTCCCGCCGCATGATCGTTTGGTTCAGATGCGCCTGTTCGGCGGCGGTAAGGTCAATATATACACCGCCCAAATCATCAACGGCATCAATAAATTCATTAAAGTTGACGTAGGCGTAGTCGGTGATGTTCATTCCGTAGTTTTGATTGATGGTTTTCAGCGCCAGTTTGGCGTGTCCGTAGGCCCAGGCGTGGGTGAGCTTTTCCTCGCCGTGTCCGTCGATGGGCACCAGACTGTCACGGGCGATGGAGGTGAGTTTGATCTTATTGTGATCCTTGTCGATGGATAATATGAGCATGGCATCCGAACGACCCACCGAGCCTTTCTTTTGGTCGATGCCGAACAAGGCGATGTTCATCACGTTATGCACCGGAGGCAGCTCCGGTGTTACCGCCACTTCACTCTCGTCAAATCGGCTGGCGGATTGGATGTTAGCGTCGATCATCGTGCGGGGTATTGTGCGCCAAGCGATGACCGCCGCCGCCAGGACAGCGAGGAGGATGAGCAATAGCAACAGCCATATCCGCTGGTGTCGTTTTTTCTTTTTATCGGAGGCCGTTATCGTGTCGGAGGCAGGTTCTTCCACGTTCCGCATCGGCTCGTTTTCGGGGTATGTCATCGTGATCGCTCCTATCGTTCTGACGTTAGGGCATATCGAAACAGAATAATTGTACCATATGATACCCATTTTTGCAATTCTTTTTTAAATAATGGTGTTATACCCATACGCAAAACCCGAAAAAATCATTGACAAACCCGCGGGGTCATACTATAATAAATAGGCTTTGAGGCAATATCGAGCGGGGCGGCTCCTCATCTCTGCAACCCCTACCTGACGTTGCCGCCCCCATGAGAATGGGCGTTGCCCATTCTCCCACAGCTCAGCGTAAACACTGAACGCGCTTCGTTCGGGCTTTGAGCACGACCGCCGCCGGTGGCGGGGGGAGGGAGTGCGAAAAGGCGCCGCGGTCGCCATACGGCGAGCGAGTAGCGAGCGACGTATGGCGGGCACCGCAAGTTGGGCAGCCGCAGATTGCCGGTAGGCACGAGCAGAAAAGCGAGCGCTGCTAAGGTAGAGAGACAAATTCATATCGAGATGTAGCGCAGCGGGGCGGCTCCTCATCTCTGCAACCCCTACCTGACGTTGCCGCCCCCATGAGAATGGGCGTTGCCCA
>JAZNUN010000082.1:0-3158 GCA_045592345.1 Acutalibacteraceae bacterium
GTATGATGCTCCTCATCATAGGCGGGGACGTGGCACTCCACCATCCAGCGCTCCACCGCGTCCAATACGGCGGCGTAGCCCTCGGGCTGCAGGCGGCAATCCTTGCAGGGGATGATGCGGTGGCTGCGGGGGGCGTAGAAACCGATAACAGGCCGCCCGTCGGGACCGGGAGCCACGGGGAACTGAGCCTTGTTGCGGTAGCGGTCGGGGGTATCGCCTCCCATCAGAGGCAACACGGGGGCAGTGACCCCACCCACGCGGCGCAGGGTATCCTGCACCCATTCCTGCTTATAGCGGCACTCCGCCTCGTAGGACACGTGGCGCCAGTTACAGCCGCCGCAACGCCCATAGGCG
The DNA here is from genome assembly GCA_045592345.1 of Acutalibacteraceae bacterium. Classification (GTDB taxonomy): domain Bacteria; phylum Bacillota; class Clostridia; order Oscillospirales; family Acutalibacteraceae; genus UBA5905. The sequence continues at coordinate 355 of JAZNUN010000082.1, forward strand.
GGGCAACCGCTGTCGGCGATGCGGTCGGGGGAAGGCTTCAGCAGTTCCTCAATCTTACCAAAGGCGTGGTTTTTCTGCACCTTGACGATGCGGCAGACCAAGCGGTCGCCCAAAGCCGTGCCGGGGATAAACACCACAAAGCCCGGCGCGGGGTAGTCCTCCCCCACGTACCGAGCCACGCCGCTGCCCTCACCGGTGATACCGGTGACGGTCAGTTCGATAAGTTGATTTTTCTGCAGGGCCATAATGGTGCTCCCCCTTTTAATAACGTACCATTTATTGTAAACCTTTATTTTCCAAAACGCAAGAGGGTAACGACAAAAAGAGGCACCCCGCGGGGTGCCTCTTGATTATCTTATTCCGCTTTCTGCTCCGGCAAAACAACCAGGCCGCCAAAGCGCTCAGGGCGCTTAATATGGTTCCAGGCATCGTAGGAGGGCTGGCTCTCCGCCTCCTCAAACAGCACCTTCTCCTCGGTCTCCTGCTCCGCCTCTATTACCTGCTCGGTGATACGGTAGATCTTACCATCGTACTGAAACCGATACAGCCGATTGCCGATGGGATGCTCACCCAAGGTAAAAAACTCCCGCGGAGCGCGGTGATTGCCGTGTCTGTTGTTCGCCATAATCTGAAACCATCCTTCGCAAAACTTTCCCTTATTGTAGCGGAAATGGCAGGGATTGTCAACCTATGGCTCAGGATATTTTCAGCTGCAGGCGGAATTTATCCGCAATCATAGCAATAAACTCCGAGTTCGTAGGCTTACCCCGCTCGTTATGGATGGTGTAACCGAAATAGGCGGTGAGAGTGTCCACGTCCCCGCGGTCCCAAGCCACCTCGATGGCGTGGCGGATGGCCCGCTCCACCCGAGAGGAGGTGGTGGCGTGCTTCTTCGCCACGGCGGGGTAAAGCCGCTTGGTGACGGCATTGATGATCTGCTCGTCCTCAATGGCCATACGAATGGCATCCCGCAGATACTGATACCCCTTAATATGGGCGGGTACGCCGATCTGGTGGATGATCTCGGTGATCTCCATATCCAAATTCCGCTCCGGCTCCCGCTCCCGCGGGGAGCGGACCGCAGGTTTATCCCCCCACAGGGTTCGGATGCGCTCCGCCATAGCGGCGGCGTCAAAAGGCTTGAGAAAATAATAATCCGCTCCCGCAGCCATCACCTCCCGCTCCAAGGCGGGGTTGTCAAATCCTGACATGATCATCACCCGCGGACGGTGGGTCAGCTGCATTCTGTCCATCTCGCTGAGCACCCCCAGGGCGTCCAGACGCGGCAGGAACAGATCCATCAATAACACGTCGGGGCGGCGGTGTGTAAGCGCTTCCAAAACCGCTTTTCCGTCCTTTTCCGTGGTGGTGACATCCAATCCGTGGCCTTTCATCACGTCGGCGCAGGGAATGGCAAAATACTCGCTGTTGTCCCCGATTAGGACACTGATTTTTCTACTCATACTACTCTGATTCTCCTCTGTTTTAGGTTATCGGCGATCACCGTTGTCATCATTCTATCACAAATACCATTTTTTGGCAATAGATAAATGACAAAAAATGGTAATTACCGTCCGACGCAATCCGACACACCCCGCTGATACCCGTTTGGGGCGATATCGGCGGCGGAGATGCAAAACGGGCGCGGAGTGCACACACTCCGCGCCCGTTGGGATCATATTATGCCGCTATTTAGTTTTGCTCCATCAGCGCGTCCAACTGCTCCGGGGTCTGAACTCCCACCGCCATAGCGGTGGTCTTGCCCTCCTTGATCACCACCAAGGTGGGGATGCTCTGGATGCCAAAGGCGGCGGCTAACTGGGATTCTTCATCCACGTTCACCTTTGCCACCACATACTCGGGGTGGGCGGCGGCGTAATCGTCAATGACAGGCCCCATCATCCGACAGGGGCCGCACCAAGTGGCCCAAAAGTCGATGAGGACGGGTTTGTTCGCCTTCAAAATCTCCTGCTCAAAATTTTCTGCGGTAATATGCAATACAGACATAGATATACCTCCTTAATCCTTACTCTTATAATACAGCATACAGTGGCAATAGCCCTCAAAATCGGGGTCGGCGATCTGCTCACGGAATTCCTTGCAAATACACTTGAATTCCTCTGTTTTAGGCAGGCGGCAGGGGCAGTAGCCGCCTTTGGCTTTGAGTCCCTCCTTGATGCGTTCCACAATTTCCTTGTTTTCATTCAGTCGTACAGCCATTTTACCCACCTCTTTCTTAGTAGAGTATACCACAGCGACGGTTTTTATGCAAGATAAAAGGTCTGCGGCGGCGCCGCAGACCTTTTGGGATCAATAGAACAGTTTCTCCTCAAGATAAGACTTCAGCTCAGAAATCGGCACGCGCACCTGCTCCATAGTATCGCGGTCACGGACGGTGACGGCGTTGTCTGCAGGGGTGTTATCGTCGCCCACGGTCTGGAAGTCCACGGTGATGCAGTAGGGAGTGCCGATCTCGTCCTCACGGCGGTAACGCTTACCGATGGAGCCGGCATCGTCGTAATCCACCATAAAGTACTTGCTCAGCTCCGCCTGGATCTCGCGGCCCTTATCGCCCAGCTTCTTGCTCAGGGGCAGAACGGCACACTTGAAGGGGGCCAGAGCGGGATGCAAACGCATCACCACGCGGGTGTCGTTCTTCTCGGCGTCCACCACTTCCTCGTCATAGGCCTCCACCAGGAAGGCCAGGGTAACACGGTCGGCACCCAGAGAGGGCTCCACCACGTAGGGAATGTAATGCTCGTTCTTCTCCTGGTCAAAGTAGGTCATATCCTTGCCGGAGGTGG
>JAZNUN010000083.1:0-73256 GCA_045592345.1 Acutalibacteraceae bacterium
CTTGGCCTCCGACTTAATCTTATTTCAGTCTACCCTGCTCGCGGAGAGCCTGCACCTTGGTGGGCAGACCCCACAGGTTAATGAAGCCTTGAGAATCCTTCTGGTCGTAGTCGGACTCGTCAAAGGTAGCCAGATTCTCGGAATACAGAGTGTAGGGGGAGGTCATACCGGCGGGGATGATGTTGCCCTTGTACAGCTTCAGCTTTACGGTGCCGGTGACGAACTTGTTGGACTCGTCAGCGAAGGCGGACAGCGCCTCGCGGACGGGGCTGAACCACTTGCCGTTGTAGATCAGGTCGGCAAAGTCGATGGCCAGTTTCTGCTTCAGATGCAGGGTGTCCTTATCCAGGGTCAGCATCTCCAGTTGCTCGTGGGCGAAGTACAGGATGGTGCCGCCGGGGGTCTCGTAGACGCCACGGTCCTTCATACCCACCAGACGGTTCTCCACGATGTCGATGATGCCGATACCGTTGGCGCCGCCGATCTTGTTCAGGCCGTCGATGATGGCGCTGGCCTTCATCTTCTCGCCGTTGAGAGCCACAGGAGCACCTGCCTCAAAGTCGATGGTGACGTAGGTGGGCTCGTCGGGAGCCTGGAAGGGGGAGATGCCCATCTCCAGGAAACCGGGCTTGTCATAATCGGGCTCGTTGGCGGGATCCTCCAGATCCAGACCCTCGTGGCTCAGGTGCCACAGGTTTTTATCCTTGGAATAGTTGGTCTCGCGGTTGATCTTCAACGGCACGTTGTGGGCCTCGGCGTAGTCGATCTCCTCGTCACGGGATTTAATATCCCACTCACGCCAGGGGGCGATGATGGGCATATCGGGGGCAAACCGCTTGATAGCCAACTCAAAACGTACCTGGTCGTTACCCTTACCGGTGCAGCCGTGGCAGATGGCGTCAGCGCCCTCAGCGATGGCGATCTCGGCCAGAGCCTTACCGATGATGGGGCGGGCAAAGGCGGTGCCCAGCAGATAGGTCTCGTACTTGGCGCCCATCTTCAGAGCGGGGATGATCACGTCGTCCACCATCTCGTCGGTCAGGTCTGCCACGATCAGCTTGGACGCGCCGGTCTTGATGGCCTTCTCCTCCAGACCGTCCAGCTCGTCTGCCTGCCCCACGTTGCCGGCCACGGCGATAACCTCGCAGTTGTTATAGTTCTCTTTCAGCCAGGGGATGATGATGGACGTATCCAGACCACCGGAATAGGCCAAAACCACTTTTTTAATGTTCTCTTTATTCATCACAAGAGCCTCCTTGAAAAATTGAATAATTATGCGACAATTCTGTAGCCGCTTTGCACAACAGTGCCCATTATATAGGGAAGTGTGTCTTTTGTCAAGAGGTTTTGTAAAACATTTTGCATAATATTTCTAAATATTCACATTTTATGCATAAATTATGTATATTTACAGAATCTGTGTATATTTGTTTTGATTCTGTGGCGTTTATAGCAAAAATCTCTGAAAGTTGTTGTCCTTACGGATCTAAAAACGCCTATAGAATATTATGCTGATTGCATAAAAAACGACCGCCCCCAAGGGACGGCCGTTTTGCGTTATATAGCATCAATGGATCGCGATCAGATACACCCGTTGTAGGTACCGGTAGCGATATCTCCGTACACGATGTGCTGTGTGCCTGCTTCATCCTCATAGATGAAATAGGAGCGGAAGTGAATGGGGGTGTCCTTATGCTCGTCGGGGATGTTGATAACACGGATGGCATAGGAAACGGTACCGGTCTTGTCATCCTTGTCATACAGTCTTACGGCAGGGACGTTCAGCACATTTTTACCGTTTGCATCCTCCAAGTTGTAGGGATCGGCACTGTCAGCCCACACAATAGCGCCCATACCGATCAGCTTATAGCCGCCGATGGTGGCGTTGTCATAGATGGCGGTGGTACCGTTGACCTTCATACCCTCGACAGGCAGGGTAAACCGCATAGCCAGACCGTTCACATCCTCAGAGACGGAGTCACCGACCGCGGTGATACCGGGAACCTCACGGACCTCACCGCAATTGTTACAGTCGGTGTCAAAGGGGTCTGCATATGCGTGATTATCCGTGGCAGGGATCACTACGTTGAAACGGTTGGTCTGCTGGGTCAGAGCTTCGTCAGCCCATACGCAACCGCAGTCGGAGCAGTACCAGTGAGCGATGTTACCATTATCGGCACAGGTAGCCTCTACAGCCTCTACAGCAACAATGTTGTGTTCGGCATCGGGGCGGGTCTCCTCATAGCAGAGCATGCAAACCTTGTCGCAGGGATAGAAATACTCGTGCTCGCAGGCGGGGATGATCTCACGGGTGGCGCCGCAGGTGTTGCAGTCGGCATCGGTGTCGTCGTCCCAGTTGCACTCGTGGGCATCGTCCACGATGGTCAGGGAATAGGCAGTGCCGATACCCGTAGTGGAGTTATTCTCGATGGCCCACATGGGCTTGACGGGGGGTGCGCCGGCAGAACCCAGGCTACCGCCCAGCTTAGCCTCAATGGTGTTGTCTCCATCGCTATCAGTGAACGCCTTTTTGGTCACGGCACCGGAGGTGCTGTTCACCGCAACGGTGTAGAAGACGGTCTCGTCCACGCTACCGTCCACCAGCAGACCCTTGGTGGCGTAGTTGGCGTTTAGGGTATCGTCTTGGAAATACACGGTCTCACCGGTGCCCACATAGACGGTGATGCCGCCGGACTTGACCTTAATGGGGTCGGTGGAGGTACCGGCGCAGATGTTCATATTGGCATAGACGGTGCCGGCAGCAGCGTCCTTGGTGACGATCTGAACGGTGGCCACGTCGCCCACCTGCACAGGCAGGGTCATGATGGGACCGTTGTTGATCACGCCGTCCACACAGCCACCCTCATAGGCGAGACCGTTTTCTGTGGTGAGAGTGATGGTGTAGTCTACGTCCTTATACTTGTGCTCCAGATACAGAATACCTTCCTGCTCCACGGTCAACTCATACCACATACCATCGGTGTCGCCTTCGGCGAAGGTGGGGTTGAGCAGATAGCAGTCCACGCCGTAGCCGAACCACTTATCATTAGCGTTGATGGGGTCATCCTGAGTGCCGTCGGCGGCGAATACGCCCACGCTCAGCATACCCATCAGCATCAGGCAGGCCAGCAGGATGCTGATAATTCTCTTGGTCAATTTCATAGGTTCATCCTCCTTTATCAAACGGAGCAGGGCAATTATGCGCTGCCTTTCCGCGTGTATACATTGGTACATATTAGCACTATACCACAATAAAGCGTTATTGACAATAGTTTTTCTGTAAAAAAGTGCACAAAATTTTAGCAATTTACTTAGTTAAAGCACTAAAACTTCTTGCGTAAATTGCACACCCAATAAAAGGACAAGTGAAATCCAAAAAAAAGGCGTTGCCCCCCGCGACTTTTCTTGGTATAATATGGAATAGAATGAAAAATTACGGAAAGGCGGCTATTACTATGAGCAATATTCAAGCAAAAGCGGCGGAATATCAAAAATTTTACCGCAACGAACTGTTGAGCGACGTGATCCCCTTCTGGCTGAACAGCGATCTGGTGGATAATGAATACGGCGGCTACATCTCCTCTGTGGATCGGGAGGGCCGTTGCTACAATGACGATAAGTCGGTATGGTTCCAGGGCCGTTGCCTGTGGACCTTCTCTATGCTGTGCAACCGCTACGGCATCCGCCCCGAGTGGCAGGCGGCCGCTGAGGCCGGCAAGCCTTTCTTAGAGAAATACTGCACCGATACCGACGGCCGTATGTTCTTCACCGTCACCCGTGATGGCAAGCCCCTGCGTAAGCGCCGTTATATGTTCTCTGAGAGCTTCTATGTGGTGGCTATGGCCGAGTATGGTCTGGCCTTCAACGACCCCGATGCCATTGCTAAGGCTGAGGCCTGCTTTGAGAAGATGCTGGCTATGTATCACGATGCAAACGCCGATCCCTTTAAGATCACTCCCAAGGGCTACGCCGAGACCCGCAACGAGCGGTCCGCCGCCGTGCCTATGGTGCTGGTTTCCTCTGCTCAGGTGTTGCGCCGTTGCGACCCCGCCAAGGCGGAGTATTACACCGCTGTGGCACAGGAGATGGCCAATGACATTCTCACCTATCACTACAATCCTGAGCTGAAGGCTACGTTGGAGAACGTCCTGCCCGACGGCAGTCACATTGATAATCCTGCCGGTCGCACCATCAACCCCGGTCACGCCAGTGAAAATGCCTGGTTCCTGATGAGCCAGGCTGTCTACACCGGCGACAAGGACGTGCTGGCCAAGGCATTGAATATGTTTGACTGGGCCTTTGAGCGTGGCTGGGACAAGGAGCACGGCGGTATGCTGTACTTCGTGGACGTGGACGGCCGCCCCTGCGAGCAGCTGGAGTGGGATATGAAGCTGTGGTGGGTGCACAACGAGGTGCTGATCGCCTCTCTGATGGCCTACGGTCTCACCGGCGATGAGAAATATTGGGAGCGCTTTGAACTGGTGCACGAGTACGCCTTCTCCCACTTTAAGGACACCGAGCACGGCGAATGGTACGGCTACCTCCACCGCGACGGTACTGTGTCCCACACCCAAAAGGGTTCTATGTGGAAGGGCCCCTTCCACCTGCCCCGCGCCCTGATGCTGTGCGACCACCTGCTGGGCTGGATCGCCGAGGGCAAGGATATGCAGCCCCTGCTGTAATAATCAACAAAAAACCGCTTACCCGAGGGGTAAGCGGGTTTTTCTATGCTTCTTATTCGCTGAGGCCGCGGCGTTCGAGCTGATACTTGTAAAATTCCTCGTACAGCACCTCGGTCTCGGGACCGCCCAGATGCTTTTCGTTCTTACCGGGCTCGTTGAGCATACCGGTGTACTGATAGCCGTACACCTGCTCCAACATATCGTAGTCGTGGATCTCCTTCAGCAGGGCAGGGAAATCCTTGGGCACCAGTGCCCCCTCGTCAAAGGGGAAGCGGAAGATCTCCATATCCACCCAGAAGTGAACGTCCCACTTCTTACACATCTCGGTGATCTGAGGGATATTGTTCTCGCTGCGGGCGAAGGCAAAGGGAATCAGAATATCCAGGTTCTGCATAATGCCCTTCCACTCATCCTGATACAGATGCATATCAATGTTGTTGGGGGCCAGCGCCACCGGCTTGGTGGGAGCCAGCTTGTGGGCAAAGGCAGAGAACTCCTTAAAGAAATTCTGAATATCCTTATATTTCTCGTCCGGTACAGGGGGATAGCCGTAGTACAGGGCACCCATAATCTCCTCGGAGATATAGAATCCGTAGAAAGAGTGGTGGTGACCGTAGCGCTCGAATAATTCGGTGGCTACCCGCTTATGCCATTTCAGCGATTCGGGGGAGAAGTCAAACCAGGCATACAGACCCACACCGGGGAATACCGCCATACCGCACTCGTCGGCGGCGGAGAGGATGGCCTCTAAGGGGTCCATCTCCAGCATACCGGGGCGGCGGGGTGCCAACGTACTGTCGTAGAAGGCTACACCGTCGTACGTATCAGCGGTCAGATCGTGCTGATTGACGTAGTGTTCGCTGTCAAATACGTTCTGGATCAGTACGGTGGTGATGCCCAATTTATGCATCGAGAACACGTGCTGACGCCAATCCTCGTCGGTCATCAGCTCCAGACCGTCCTTAAAGCAACGGGACTCGGTGGGACTCCAGTGGCGGATAGAGATCCAGCAGCCATCCAGCAAACAGGTGGAGTGGACGTCCGATGCGATAATTTCGTAATTCTCGCACAGGGTCTCCACCACCGCGCCGTTCTCATCCTCAAAGGACAGTTCCCACGTAAACTGACCCAGCAGACCGTCGGTGTTGGGATAGGCCTTCACCAATTCCAAATCAGGCTTCAGGTCGAACACACCTGCTTCCACGCGGCGACCGTCCGCAAATACGGCGGCGGCACGCACCCGTCGGCAGCCGTTGGCGGCCAGACGGAATTCCACCCGACCATTATTGGAAATACGGCGGGAGGGAACCGGAGTAAAATAGCATTGGTTCGTCATAGGGCATTAGTCCTTTCGCAATTCCTTGTTGGCGTCGTCGATCATCTTCTGGTAGTAGGTCTCGTATTTGGCAACTTCCTTATTGATATCGGCGCCGGTGCGGACGTAGTACAGTAGGTAGAAGGCACCCTCGCCCTGCTCCAGTACACCGGAGGTGTAGTTGGGGAAGAACAGATTCTTGCCCAGCTCCTCGTACAACTCCTTGCTGCCGGGCTGCAGCAGATCGTTCTTGGCGGTCTCTTCCTCGTGCTGATACTTACCGATCAGATCGATGAACATACCGGCGGTGTAGGGGGCGTCGGTACCGCTGGAGATGGCAAAGCCGCTGGCGTCGCCGTAGTTTTTCTTATCGGTATTGCTGGGGCCGTAGGGGAAGGGTACTACGCCGAAATCCATACTGATGTCGCCGGCGTTCTTCATTTCGGTAAAGACTGCCTCCTCATAGGCAAAGGCACCGTGGAACACAGAACGGCCCATCAGGAACTGGCTCTGGCCCTTGGTGTAGCCGATACCGCAGATGGGGTTGTTCTTAAAGATATCCTGCACCAGTTCCAGCGTCTTGCGGGTGGCGGCAGACTTGATGTTCAGCTTGTACTGGCCGTCCTCAAACTCCACGATGCGGCAGGCGTTAGAGGCCTCGAACACTTCGTCGTACATATTCTGCAGACCCACGATGCCGGTCTCGGTATCGGTGCACTCGCGGCAGATCTCCACGAACTTATCCCAGTTCCACTCGCCGTTCTGATACAGCTCCTGGGGATAGTCGGCGGAATAGCCGTTGTTGATCAGCAGGTCGCGGTTATAGTACATGACATAGGGGGTGGCGGTGATACGGCCGCCGTAGTACTTACCGTCGAACTTCATATAGTCGTCCATAATGGACAGCTGATGCCAGGGCTGGGTCAGATCGATGTAATCGTTGACCGGAGCCATATAGCCCTTCAGATACATATTCAGGAAGGTCTGGTCATTGAAGTAGAATACGTCAATGGGATCCTGGGCGGCCACCTGGGCGGCTACCTTCTGGTTCCAGGTCTCCTCACCGCTGGCCTGGATCAGGGTGACGGTCTTGCCATACAGATTCTTCATATCCTGCACAGCCTTGTAGTAGGGGCTGCTCTCGGTCTTACCGTCATAGCCGATGGTGATAAAGGTGATCTCATTGGGTTCCGCCTTGATCTTGGCATCCCGATCGGGGTTGGAGATGCTGTCGGAACCGCCGCTGGGGTTGCCGTCCGTACTGGTGTCGGGGTTGCCTCCGCAGGCGCACAGGGATACCGTCATCAGGACTGCCAACAGGATTGCTAATACACGCTTGAAATTCATAGTGATTGCTCCTTTTTCGTTTATCATTCACCCATCTGAGTCATCAGATAGGCGGCCATACAAACTTTTGCCGCATCGGCATTATATAGGGGGAAGATGTGGCGTTTCATTACCGTCTCATACAGAGATATATAGGTGCTGACCCGTTCCACGTCCCCCATCAGCGCCGCGGTATAGACGTTGGACCCCCAATAGAATTGGTCGGGGATATCCATCGTCTCCCACTGAAAGGCGTTGCAGAACCCGTCGTACAGGTCCTGCGCCCGTTGGGAGGAGGGGTCGATCAGACCGTGCATAATGGGGAAAGTCTGCGCGGTGGCGGAGGGGTAGAATTCGGACCAGGAGAACTCCCACGCCACCTCGTCGTTAGGGTCTAAGGCGGGGTGGTAGAAGCTGCCGTTCCACATATGCTCCTCGATGGCGTCGGCTACCCGCCCCGCGCCGTTCTTCAGTTTGTCGCGGGTGGCGGCATATCCTCCGTCGGCGGGAACCAACACGTCGGCGTACAACTGTGCGCCGGCCAGCATACCCTCATACACCTCGCAGTTATCCATCAGGTATTTGAACTGATAGTCCGGCTTGGCCAGGGTCAGATCGCCTACCATAGTGGCGAATAGGGCATCCACAATGCGGTCGATCTCCGCCCCGTGGGATAGGATATAGGCTTTATCGTCGGTCTTCTCCACGTATTTCTGCAGCACCATCAGGAAGGTAGCGGCGTAAGAATCGGTGGAGTCGTAGGATTGTTTACCATCCAAGTAGAGGATCTCCTCTTTGACCACGGTGCCGTCTTCCACGGTAATGTTGTAGTCATAGATAGTGCCGTCCACCCCGTTATAGTCGGTGTCGGCGGTATTGAGATGGGCAAAGTGCCAGTCCATATACGCCTTAACGTTGGCGGCATATTTGTCAGCCTGATTGAGCAGGGACAGCGCCGCAAAATCCGAAAAATAAGGGGTCACCTTGACCCTACCGTCGCTAATGGGGGTCATGGGCATAGCGCCGTTGGACAGCTGTATATCCGCCAGCCATTGGTTCTCGGTATCCACGATGTTTTGGTATCGTGCCACTTCGCTCGCCTCCAATCGGACGGTAGGTTTGGTTGTGGTCGTAGTGGTTGTGGTGGCATCGCTACTGTTTCCGTTGCCTGCGGCAGGGCCGCAGGAGGTCAGCAGCAGCACAGAGGCCAGACACACCGCCAGTGCGCGTTTCATAGCCATCACCCCACGATACCGGTGCGCTCGATACCCTCGGTAAAGTGCTTCTGCACCAGAATGTAGATGGCGGTGATGGGCAGCACCATGATCAGACAGGCAGCTGCCAAAATGGATCCCTTCAGCAGTTTCAGGTCGGTGCTGATCGACTGACCGGTGAGGTACTGCAGACTGGTTTCCAGAGCGGCGCCTACCGAGGTGACCGCCACGGACAGGGGATAGTTGCCGTTGAGCAGCATACCGATGGTAGAGGAATCGTTGTAATACCACACCAGCGACAGCACCGATACGGTGAGGATGGCAGGCTTGATATTGGGCACCATGATCCGTATAAAGGTCTGGAAGGGGTTACATCCGTCGATAAAGGCGGCCTCCTCCAATTCTTTGGGCATAGTGCGGAAGAACTGTCGGATAATGAAGATGTACAGCGCAGAGCGGATGCCCACGCCCAACAGTGCTTGAATGTAGAACTGCCATACGGTGTTGACCAGTTTCAGTTTGCTCATCAGCACGTATACGGGGATGATGTAGCAGTCCGTAGGCACGATGATGTTGAACAGCAGGATGGCAAACAGAACCCCTAATCCGGGCACCTTGAATCGGGCAAAGCCGTAGGCGATAAACACGCAGGATACCACCTGTAGTGCCACGCAGGGCAATACGATGGTGATGGTGCTCTTCAGTGCCTCGCCGTATTTCATCAGTTCAAACGCCTTTTGGAAGTTGAACCAGTTAAGCCCTGACGGGAGCCACACTACGGTGGCGTCCAGCGTGTCGGATACGGACATAAACGAGGACGAGATCATCAGCAGCATCGGGTATAGGGTCACATAACCCACACCCAGCAGGAAGATGGTGCGGAGAAATCCGCCGCCTGCCTTATACAACCGTTTTTTTAGTAATACAGATCGTCTGGAACGGTCCATGGGCCTTTCCTCCTTTCCGGATGTTTATTCAGCCGAGTAGAATGCAACACGGGACATAATCCAGCTGACCAGTCCCACCACTGCCAATACGCACACACAGTAGATAACACCCACCGTGGCGCTGTAGGAGTAGTTGTTGTTGGAATAGTAGTAGTTGATGGTGCGGATGATGACGTTGTCATAATCCGTAAAGCAATCGATGAGGGTATATATGATGACCACCACCAGAGTGGGGGACATGGTGGGCAGCGTGATCTTCCAGAATTTCTCCCAGCCGGTGGCACCCTCCATCATTGCCACCTCATAGAAGCTGGTGGGGATGCTGTTCAGGGCGGCCAGCAGTAGCAGAATCTGCACGCCGGACTTCCACATCAGGTCAAAGATCTCATTGATGATGGTGGTGATGCTCTCCAGCACCTTTGTCGGCACACCCAGATCGGCGAACACCAGGGTCAGATCGGGTGCCTGGAACATATAGGATGCGCCGGCCTCGGCAGCCGCCGTGGCACTGCCGCCCATCATCACCTGATCCTGCAGGATGCTGATAACAGGGCCGGAGGCGATGATAACAGGCAGGAAGAACACTGCACGGGCCAAGCCCCGCAGGGGGAACTCCTGCCGCAATAGCAGGGCGATCATGGTGCTGAAGGTGATGATCAGCAGGGTGCTAGGTATCGTCTCGATCATAGCGGTGGCCAGATCCTGCAGGAACAGAGCATCCTTAAAGAAATCCAGATAGTTGGCGGTGCCCACAAAGGTGGTCTCAAAGCCGCGTCCGCCCACCGTCAGTTTACTGAATGAGTAGATACCGGTTTGAATCATAGGCCACAGAAAGAAGATGGCGATGCCTACGATCCACGGGGCCAAAAAGACCCAACCCCAACGGGTGCGCTGTTTTTCCAGGGAGCGGAATCCTTGTTTTTTCATGGAGTCGTCCTCCTTTCGTGTGGATTAATAGCCGCCGGTGATATAATCGCTCGGCGATACGGTGATACCGTCCGCGGTGTACGGGGTGTCGGTATAGTTCACGATAGCCCAGGCGCCCCCCTCAAAATCGGTGCGGTAGACACCCTCGGCCAGTTGGGTATGGTTGGTGATAGCCTTGCCGCTGACCGCCGCCAAATAGGGGGCAATGGCGGTCTGCTGCTGGGCGGCCACGTCCAGCCAATCCGCGGCATTGATGTAGTTATACTGCTCGCCGGCGGTATTTTTCAGCCGGTCGGTGTTGCGCCATCCCAGCGTATAGGTCAGTCCGATACCGTTCTCCACCGCCTGCAATACGCGGATGTTACCCTCGGCGTCGTTGACGGGGGCCACGCTCATATCCACCAAACCGTGGAGGGCGATGGCATAGAAGGGTACGGCGCGCTCCTCGCACAGATAGCGGCTGTGCTCGGTGGGAACACTCTGTACGGTAGAGGTATAGGGGAGTGCGTAAGCGTTAGCCGCGGTGAGTAGCAGACCGTCCTTACTCTGCGCGGCGACATCGGCGATGGTCTTCTCCCACAGTGCCTGAGCAGAGCCACGGTCAATAGGCTCGTCGCCGAAGTGGGAGTAGATCTCCTCGCCCATACTGCCCAGTGCCAGACCGCTCATACCGGCGGACTGCCACTTAGTATAGGCTTTGGTCCAGCGGCTGACCAGGTCGGTTAGCTTAGAGGGACTCAGCAGGAACACCTTATCCGCTTTGCCGTTGGCGCGGTAGGTGCTGATGTAGAAGTTCTGCCGCATCAGCGGCTCTTTTTTTACGTTCTGAGAGGTAGAATACAGGGTGGTATATCCCTTCTGATTCTGCATCAGATCGGTAAAGTTCAGATTAAAATATACCTTGGTGCCGTCGGTCAGACCATCCAGCAGTTTTTTCAGTCCGGACTTACCGCCCAGGCGGCTCTCCGCCTTCATATCCGCGGTCAGACGGCTCTGGGTACCGAACTTATCCCAATAGAGATAGTCCAGGGACAGGCTCTGCACACCGCGGTCTTTCAGGGCGGCGATGAGGGAGAGGGTATCCTCATAGGAGGTAACGGGGAGCACTCGATTGACGGGAATACCCAGAATATTCTCTTCGTGCATCACGCCGCCCACCACCTGCACCTGCAGGGCAGAGGAGGAAGCGTCGGCGGTCATACCCTTTTCCTCCATCAGATACTGACGGTAGGTGTTGGCCATACCCACGTAGTCGGCGGTAGCCGGCATACGGTATTCCACCGTGAATTTCTCCAGAGCGCAGTGCTCCGGCTCAAACATATTGGCCTGGGTGGAGTCAAAGGTCTGCTGGCTGATCTCCACCATCAGACGCTCACGATAGATGAACTCTACGCCCACGGAGGTAAAGGGATTGCGGCTGTCCGGCATCAGGGCGGATACACGGGCGCGGGCGTCACCGGAGGTGATGATGCCCAGCACCGCCGCCTTGGTGTCGGTGACACCGAACACGGGCAACCGCGCGATCTGGGTGGGGGCGGAGCCGGTGGTCTTACCCACTGCGGCATCCTCGCCGTAGATGCGCTGGCTATAGTTGGATTGGCCGTAGGCGAAGGGGATGATAGCACCGCTGCCGTCGGGAACCAGCGCATAACCGCCGGTGCCTACCATACCTGCGCCGAAGTTGGGCAGGGGCAGGATCTCGGTCAGCTTACTGGATTTCGACGCCTCTTGAATATCCGCCAGCGGCACCGATGCGTTCAGGCCGTTGGGGGTCAGGGTCACCTCTAAGGGGATCAAAAAGCCCTCGTTGGCGAAATAGAAATCAAAGCGCACCCCGTTCTCGATTGCCTTGGCGGCAAAGTTCTTACGGGCCACACTACCGGTAGAACCGTACACCAAGGTGTTCAGTGAATCGCGGTTGGCGTAGCGGAAATTCAGCAGGGAGGACAGCTCCTGTCGCTCCTTGTTCTTGAGGTCGGTCATATCATCCATCCCCAAGGGGCGGCTGCTCACCACGGCGCCGTCGGCTTTACGCTCCAAACGGATTTCGGGGTCACACAGGTTGGCGTACAGAATGTAGGTGTCGTTCTCCGCCATCTTCTGCAGTTGGTCTACGGTACCCACCTGTTGGGTAAAGGAGATCGGGGTCTTCTCTTCTTTTTGCACGGCATCCAGATCCGCTGTATCTGAGGCGTGGGACAGCATCACCGCCACCAGAGCCACCGCCGCTAAACCGGCGCCGATACGAAGGGCGACAGGAAGCCATTTCAACTTTTTCATACCGATCCCCTCCTTTCATTATAAGGATAATTAGTGTAGTCTGAATTCACTGTACAGGGTGCTGATAAAGGTCAGCAGTTGGGCGAACAGGCTGTAGCCGATGGTGATCAGCAACAACAGCAGATAAATGCCCAGCACCGAGCCGCCCAACAGCAACACGGTCTTGCCGGAGGTGTACTGGTGCACCTCACGGGTGGACATAAAGATGTGTATCGCGGTCCAAGCATAGGCCACCACCCACATCACACCGATAAAGGCGGCCTCTTCCAGGGCAAACATATGGGTCAGACCGGTGATAACCAACGTGCAGATGGAATAGGGGATGAGGGCGTAGGAGGTAAAGACGAAGATCTCTTTCAGCTTACCCTCGCCGTCCGCCAGGGTGCTCACCGACCAGTTACACAGCACAAACAGCAGGAACAGTCCTAAGGTGGTACCTAAAGTGAGGAAAATATTGAAGTTTTCCTTTACACCGTTTATGAAATGGAAGGCGGTGAACTGCTCCTTTACCACACCGGAGAAGAAGAACAGGAATAGGCTGACACAGGCCAGCAGGATAGAACCCTTTTTCTCCACCTTCAGCTCATAATACGCCTTAAAGGGATGCATCAGGCAGTACAGGGGATACCGCCATTTGCTGACCTGGATGTTATACTCGTTTACCTGACGGCGCTCCGACCACTTGGTCAGCACCACCGCGCCTAACAGAAGCAGTACCACGCCGCCCAGAATCCACGGGAAATTGGCGCGTACCGACTCGTCTCGCAACTCTGCGAAGCAGGCGGAGTAACTGGCCTTGTCGTTACCGATCTGGTAGTACCGCATAGCGGTCTCGCGGTCGCCCTCCGCCTCATAGGCGGCACCCAGACCCACGTTAGCCAGTTCGTAGTAGGTATCGGTCTTCAGCACCTCCCGCCAGTAGGGACCGGCTTCGGTATACAGACCGTTGTTATACAGTACGGTGGCGGCACGGACGTTGCGGGCAAAGGCGGTGGGGGACATCACGGTGACAGAGCCGTTGTCCTGATCCAGCACCAGCAGATTGCCGTTGCAGGTCTCGATGGCTACGGGGGAGTTAAAGTTGCCGTAGCGGGTACCGTTGCCGCCGAAGGCGTACAGCAGATTGGAGTTTTCGTCGTACTGGAGTAGACGCTTATAGGTGTGGTCCAGCACCGTGACGAAGCCGTCGTCCTCCGCCACCAGATCAATGAGCGCAGAGGTGACGGTGATATTGTTGGTGGAGTCAAACCAAGTGTCCAGATCGCCGAACTGAGCCAATTCCTTATTGGAGTTGAACATAATGTTGGTACCCAGTGTATTCAGCTTACGCACCTGACCTACGCCGGCGTCGATCTCACTGCTTTTCAGGGTGAAGATGAAGTTTCCGGAATCGATGTCCAGCCGCTTGATGGAGGTGGGCACGTTACGTTTCAGACCGGCGGTGGCCTCTTCGGATAGCAGTTTTTTCCACAATTCGTTAATCAGCACCTCAGCGGTGACAGTCACCTGCTCAGCGCCGAAATAGCCTAAGTACTCGTAGGTCTCGCTGTATTGGAGAGCACCGTTCTCCGAGCCGTCGGACACCACGTAGATGATGCCGGCGGTATCCACCACCACGCTGATGGGGGTGTACTTAAAGGTTTCCTCCACCTTGTCGGCGGGGGGCGCCTGGATCTCGCCAAAGACAGCACCTTGGGCGTCGGCTACGTATACCACACCGCTGTCGTCAAAGGCTGATTTATCCGCAACATAGAGGTTGCCGTCGGCGGTGACGAACAGACCCTGTGCATCAGCGAATGCCAGGGGCTGACCGCCTTTGGTAAAGCGCACCTCACGGAGATAGACACCCTCTGCGTTCAGCACCGCCACGCGGTTGTTACCGGCATCCAGAATGTATATCTCCTTGTTGTTCAGTACGAAAATATCGGTGGGATTTTTCAGTGCCGTACCGCCGTAGGTCTCGGCCCCTACCAGATAGTCGATGGCCGTGTATGGCTCGGATACGGACATGGCGTTATCCCAGGAATCGTACACATATGAGTTGGAGGTGCCCTCGGCGTACACCATCACGCCCGAGCCGATCAGAATCAAGCACAGCAGCACGGACAGCAGTGTTTTCAGTTGTTTCATTCCGATCCACTCCTTTCGGTATAGTTGTTTCATAGGAATTATCAATCCTTCATACCGGAGGTGGACATGGTCTCCACCACCTGATTCTGACAGCAGATAAACAGCACCAGCGGGGGAATCATCAGGATCAGACCCATGACGGAGCCCACACCGGAGCGGGCAGTACCGCCGGCCACCACCTGAGACAGCAACGAGGAGATCATCTTGATCTTATCGTCGTAGATCAGGGTGGTGCTGATGGTGGCACCGCTGGAGTTCCACACTGTCTGGAAGGCAAAGATCATCACCGTCAGCCAGGCGGGCTTGATGTTGGGCATCACGATCTTGGAGTAGATGTTGAATTCGTTGGCACCGTCGATACGGGCGGCCTCCAGCATAGCCTCGGGCACCTGCATCATAAAGTTCTGCATCAGGTACAGACCTAACGCAGACTGTGCCTGGGGCAGGATAAACGCCCAGTAGGTGTCGATGATATGGATTTTGGACATAACGATATACTGGGGGATCAGCATCAGCGCCGTGGTGAACAGCAGGGACAGACGCACCACGCTGCTGATGATGCCACGGCCGGTGAAATTCAGCCGCGCCAGCGGGTACGCCGCCAGGCTGGACAGCAACAGATGACCGAAGGTGACCACCGAGCAGATAAACACCGTGTTAAATACGTATCGGGAGAAGGGAATCCAGAAATCCTCCAACAACAGACTGATCTGCAGGAAGTTTTCCAGGGTAGGACTGTGCGGGAAGAAGTGAGGCGGGAATACATAAATTTCACTGATGGGCTTAAATGCGGTGCTGGTGGTATATACGATGGGCAACAGCATAAACGCCGACATCAGCGCCACCAGAATAAAGATAACGATGTTACCGCCCAAAGAACGGTTCAGTTTTTTGGCTTTGACCCGCAGTTTGACGTCACTCATTCCAAACCTCCTCCTTTCATATAGAATAGCGTTAATTTATAGGTTTGCGCCCCGATGGGGCGGTATCCGCCGCCCATCAGCCTGCGCTGAAACGACGGAGCAGATGGGTGATGATGAAGTTGACAAACACCATCATCAGGAACAGGAAGGTGGCGATGGCAGAGGCATAGCCCATCTCAAAGCGCACCGTACCCACGTCCAGCATATAGGTCAGCAGGGTATCCGCCGCATAGTTGGTGGTGGGGAAACCTGCCAGAGCCTGCACGATCTGACCCACAGAGAAACAGGCACCGATCTGCTGCACCGCACTGAATATCAGCTGGGGAGCCATAGAGGGCAGGGTGATATACCACAGCTCCTGCCAGCGGTTATGAACACCGTCGATGGCGCCGGCCTCGGACAGGCTGCGGTCCATATTCTGGAATCCGGCGATAAACGCCAAGAAGCTGACACCGAAGCTGGACCACAACTGGATGATGATCAGACACCCCATCATCGTCTTGGGGTCGCTCAGCCACTGCACCGGCGCATCCTCCAGACCCAGATTCAGCAGAATACTGTTCAGAATACCGTAACGGTCACCGGAGAACACGTAGGTCCAGGTGAAGTACAGGTTACCGGTCAGGGTGGGGGAATAGAACGCCAGCGTGAAGAAAGAACGGATGGCGGGGGGGAACTCGTTGATCAGCCACGCGCTGAGGAACGAGATACAATAGCTGACGGGACCGGTGATCAGAGCGAACAGCAGGGTGTTTTTCAGCACCTTGGGAAAGACGTCGTCATCCAGGAACATCCGCGCATAGTTTTCCAAGCCGATAAACTTGGGTGCCTCCAGCATATTGAAGTAGGTAAAACTCAAGGCGATGGCGGTGATCACGGGGATGACCGTCAGGATGAGGAACAGGATCATATAGGGGGCCATCATGGCATAGGCAGTCTTATTGATCGCCACTTGGGATGCCATCAATCGGCGGGGACGCCGTTGGATATTGGCCATTATTCCTCACTCCTTTCTATGATTTCTCATTGTAATTCAAGCAGTTTGCGTTTGATCTCACTGTCAATGATCTTGACCTGCTTTTCAAACACCTTGCGGGGATTATCGCCGTCGTAGATGACGCTGCGGAAAGCGTTGTCCAAACAACGGGAGGTGTAATAGCTTCCGGGGATCTCGGGGATCTCCTGCACCCATTCACGCTGGGCGCGGAGCACTGCTTTTTCCTGGCTGCTCCAGTTCAGCAGTTCTACTGCCGCCAGGTTGGCGGTGGCATAGCGGGCGGCCTCGCCCAACTGGTTTTCCAGACGGTTACCGTAGTCCGCTTGGGTGTCGGCCCGGGTGAACCACTCTAAGAACCGCCAGCAGGATTCGGGGTCCTTAGCGTCGCGCAGGATCACCGCCGCGGAGCCGGAGGCACCGGCGCTGCGGTCGATGGAGCCATCCTCCTGCATCGTGCCGGGCAGGGTGGTCATTTCCCAACAGCCGCGGATCTCGGTGGCTACAGCCGCCAGAGTGCCGTACATGGGATAGGCGGTAATGCACAAGGGCATCTCACCGCTACGGAACAGGGTGGCAAAATCGTAGCTTAGGTCAAAACCGTAGTCGGTATAGAAACTGACCCAGGTTTCAAAAGCCTCCAACGCCTGTTGGCTGTTCAGGGCGGTGGCATCCAAGCCGTCGTTGTAGAAACTGCCCTTATTCTGTAACAGCAGGGAGGGATACAGGTCCTTGGCACCCACACCCACCTCCACAGCGCCGGTGGCGGTGATGGCGGTATAGGGCAGACCCACCTTCATATTGTTACGTTGCAACACAGCGGCAACGTCCATAAAATCGTCCCAGGTTTGGGGGATCTCCAGACCCAGCTCCTTAAAAATATCGGTGCGGTAGAACATGGTCTGATAGGTCTGGGTCATGGGCAGGGCGTACACGCCCCCGTTGTAGGAATAGGGGACCAGCGCATCGTCGGTGAAGCGCTCCGCCACCGAGGAAAGTTCGGTGAAGCGGGTCAGGTCCATCAAGGCGCCACGGGATGCCAGGTTAACGGGCTGTCCGCGGGCCACGTTGATAGCCACG
Organism: Acutalibacteraceae bacterium; assembly: GCA_045592345.1. Lineage (GTDB taxonomy): Bacteria > Bacillota > Clostridia > Oscillospirales > Acutalibacteraceae > UBA5905. The sequence continues at coordinate 17,819 of JAZNUN010000083.1, forward strand.
TCGGGGGCGGTGCCCGCCAGAGTGGCCTCGATCAGACCGCCCTGCACCAGATTCACGTTGACCGCAATGCCGGTCTCGGAGGTGAAGGTGTCGGCAATCATATCCTTCATAATGGTGGCTTGGTCGCGGCCGTCGCTGATCCAGACGGTGATCACTTTCTGCTCGCCGTCGGCGCTGAACTCCTCCAGAGAGGCATAATCCTTGGAGAAGGTGGCTAGGAACTGACGCAGTTTAAACATCAGATTCTTCCACCAGTTGCCGCGGGCGGAGGGAATCTTCGCATCGGCGGCGTGGACCACAAAATAATCCAGTTCCAGGGGCTGCTCCTTGTTGTTCAGCAGCCAGTCGGTCAGGGCGGTGATCTTCTCGCGGAAGGTGGCCAGTTCGTCCTCAATCTTCGCAGGTTTATCAGCAAAGATATACATCTGATCCGCTACGGTACGCAGTACCGCCGACTGCTGGGACACACCGCCGTTGATGCGCTCGAACTCGTCGGCGCAGGCATTGGTGCGGTTGGCCAGATCGGCAAGAATATCGGTTAGGCCGCGAATCTCACCGGTGAGGAAGTAATCGCGGTAGGGGTCGGGGGAAGTACCGGTCACCATAATGATGCGGCGGTACAGATCGTTCATCTCCATGGCCAGAGCATCCACGTCCAGCAGGATGGGGGCCCAGGCACCGGTGGTGGTCTCCAGACGGATGGTGTTCTTGCCCTGTTTCAACTTGACATATAGGGGACTGCCGTCGGCGTTTTGCAGGGTCACGTTGTTCCATCGGAACGCAAAGGGGAATCCTACGTTTTTCAGTTCGGCATAGGGGATCTCGCCGTTTATGTAGATATCACGATATACCGTCATATCCATAGAGATGTTCTGACGGTATTTAAATGTCAAACAATACAGACCGTCGGCGGGCACATCCACCTCGTATTCGATCCATTCGCCCGCTGCCTTCCAGTTGGTGCCGCCGATGACGTTACGCTTGGTGAGTCCGGGGGTGTTGGGTTCGGCGTTGGCAGTTTCGGTGGCGGCATTACCCAGATCATAGGTGGGATAGATGGTGCGATCGGATTTCAGCGCCGTGGTCTCGGCGGCGTATTTCAGATACACTGCGGCATCTGCGGGGGTCAGACCCTCCGCCTGCCAGCCTGCCAGCACGTTGGCATAGCTGTCCGGCTGCCGGGTGATACCCAGCGTCACCTCTGCCAGATACAGGGGATAGTCCCCTGCTGTCAGACGGATGACGTGGGTGCCGGCGGTCAGCACGATTTGATAGTTGTTATTGGTATATCCGGTGGTATCGTTGAGGGGGGCGGTCTGCCAGGCAGATACCTCTACCTGCTCCGGTACCAGATCGTTACCCTTGGAATCCTGCTGGATGGCGGTGGCATCCTTCCACAGCCGCTTCAGTTCCAAACCTGCGGCTTCGCGGAAGGGATAGGCACCGTCCACCGTCAGCATCAGCTCCAGCGTCTGGCCGATACCCTGTTCGGCCGCGTATTGGGGCACCACGATATAGGTGGCGTCGGCGGGCACGGTGACCGTCCACTCGGCATAGCCGCCGGAGGCCAGACGGATGGCCGCCTTATCCAGATAGGTGAGTTTTTGGGCATTCTCCGCAGAGATTGCGGCGCTATCCGCATTCAGCAGGATGGGGGTGGTGGCCTGTGCCGCGGTGACCGATTTTTGGTACTCATAGTACGAGGGGAGGGACAACGTATCCACGGAGGTGGCGGGGGCCAAATCCGTTGCCGTTTCGGCGGTGACCGCCGCAGGAATGCAGGTGCACAGCAACGCCGCCGCTAAGGACAGCGATAACAATTTCCGTTTACAGATACGCATCATTCTCACTCCTTTATCTCAGGTTCGGTATCGCATTCTTCCAATCCCTCAGGCATAATGGGTCCGTTGGGAGCCTTCCCCTCGGCCTTTTGGCGCAGGAACGCGGTGGGAGAGCATCCCATAGTGCGTTTGAATGCCTTGCTGAAGGATTGTACGGTGGCGTATTGCAGGCGGTTGGACACCTGCACCACAGACAGCTTGCCGCAGCACATCAGTTCAATGGCCTTTTGGATCTTTCGGTTACTGATATACCGGCGGATGGTGATGCCGTTACAGCGGCAGAAGGCATCCGACAGGTAGGAATAGTTATAGCCGATCTCTTGGGCCAATTTTTGCACGTTGATGTTCTCGAAGATATGCTTATCAATGTATTTGGCCACGGCGTACATAGACTGACTGACGTTTTTCTCCGACACGGGCGGGAAATACTCCCGCCTGGGCTGGGCGTTGAAGCAACGGTACACCAGCACCAGCATCTGCAGCAGATAGGACTCCACCATCACGTTGTGGAACTCCTCGTGGCCGTACATTTCGTCCAGGTTGCGGAACAGCGGCACCACCAGATTGTGGGCGTCCGCTACCTTGTAATAAGCTAACTGCTCGTAGTAATCCTTGAGCTTTTTCAGTTCCTCGTTCTCATCGGCCTTTTCGTTGAAGGAAAAGCCGATGTAGGCGTAACGCAGATCCGATCCGTTAGCGGTACGGATGGCGTGGGTCTTGCCGGCGGGGCAGAAATGAATATCCCCTTCCACCAGCAGATCGGTCTCATTATCGGTGGTGAAGTATCCCTCGCCGCTGATAACGTAACTGATCTCGTGACACCACTGGGTGTGTGAGGGAATATCGTACCCCCGCACGCAGGACAGGTCACCTGCCTGATACAGATCAATGGCACCGAGACGGCGGACCTCGCCGCTCTCCTTGCCATGGTACAGCATATCAAATTGGAATCGTTTTCCGTTGGTGGGCACGGTATCACCTCCTTTAGACTGAATGGCTCTCCCAAGCCGCTCATAGCGGACGGCTTGGGAGAAAAATCAAAAGATAACGAAATTAGCCCTGCTTCTTGCGAATCAGGATGAAGGCTGCGGCCACACCGGCCAGCACCACAACACCGCCGCCGATGATCCAGGGCAGTGCATTGCCCTTCTTGACGGGGTCGGCGGCAGTGCCGTTGGAAGCATTATCGTTGCCGTCCACGGCACCGTCGGCGTTGGTGGGATCGGTGATCACCTCACCGTTCTCGTTGGTGGCGGTGGTGGTGGGATCGGTGATCACCTCGCCGTTCTCGTTGGTAGCGGTGGTGGTGGGGTTGGTGATTACCTCGCCCTGAGCATTGGTGGCGGTGGTGGTATTCTTACCACCTGCCTGGGTGGTGGTGTTCTTGCCACCGGCTTGGGTGGTGGTGTTCTTGCCGCCAGCGGTGGTGTTCTTGCCGCCGGCGGTGGTGTTATTGTTGCCGGTGGTGGTCTTGGTGGCGTCGCGCTCGGCATTGATCTCGTCCCAGGTTTGGGTCAGCTTCTTGCCGGCAGGGATCTCGGTTACGGGCACATTGGAACCCATAATGATCTTCACAGAGTCCACGGCGATGTTCCACGGCACGTCGCCCTGCGCGTTACAGGGGTTGAACTGGATCTTCAGATACTTGTAGCCGGCGGGGATGACATCCGCGTTGGTCACGGTGGACATAAACCAGTAGGCCTTATCCCACTTCAGGTAGATGTTGGGGTCAAACTCATAATAGGTGGCCTGGGTCTCTACCTGTGCCCAGCTGTTTGCGGCACCGGTCTTGGAGATAAAGACGGAGATATCTTCGCGGGGGTCGCCGATACCGGCGCAGCACTGGGTCAGCAGCTCAAAGCCACCAATGTTTTTCGTCATTTTGTAGGTGATATACTCGGTGTGGTTGGGATTGCGGTCGTTATCCTGCTTGAGCAGCAGGGTGTTCTCCAGTTCCATATTGTACTCATAGCAGATCCGGTGTCCTTCGGTACCCTCGTCAGTGGAGCCGAAGGTGGAGAAATCCACGATCTCACCGTTCTTTTCCATTTTGACCTTTTCTTCGACTTGTTTCTTGATATCCGCTTCGGTACCCACCAGCCCCTTGATCTCCAGAGTGGGGTCGGTCCACTCGCCGGTGACGGCGGCGGAGGCGGGGGCAACAACGGTCAGCATCATAGCGATAGCAAGTAATAGGGTAAACCATTTTTTCATAGTGATTTCCTCCTTGATTTGGGTGGCGGACAGGCCAACCACCAATACTACAGATACATTATACTATAGGTATGGTAGTTTTTGCAAGGTCTATCATTTGGTTGGTTGTTATCCCAATTTTGTATTCTTATTTAAAACCGACAACTTTTTTGGCTTCTTGCACCAATTTTTACGCAAAAAGTGGGATTTTTATATGGATTTATAGCCAATTTGCCGGGGGGACGACCCGATTTTGGAACAAGCCGCGGGCGTCACCATATTTCGACAAAAAAGAAACCCGCCCGACGGTTTCCGTCGTCGGGCGGGCAGGGAATACGATTTAGTTGTCGATACGCTTTTTGGAGGTGACGAAAGCCACCGCAGCAGATACCAGCATCAGGATGGCAGCCACAGTAACGGGGGTCATATCCTCACCCAGTTTATCGGTGTTGCCGGGCTTGTCGTCGCCGATGCCGGGCTTGGTACCGCCCTCGGGGTTAGCATTGTTGCCACCGCCGTTGTTGCCGCCACCATTGTTGCCACCATTGTTGCCGCCGTTATCGCCGCCATTGTTGATGGCGGGCACGCCGGCATCCTCGTGCCAGATACGCAGACCGTCCATAACGGTGGTCCAGTTCACGCGGTCCACCACCTCGCCGGTCTCGGCAATGGCGGTGCCGAACTTGTTGATCTGCACCTTCACGTAGGTGTACTCGCCGCTGACGTCGGCAGACAGGGTGCTGTTGGCCCAGTAGGCGGACAGAGCATCCACGGTAGGCTCGGTAGCGGTGTACTTCACCTCGGTCCAGTTCTTACCGTCCTTGGACACGAAGAAGACGATGTCCTCGTTGATATAGAACTTATCGTACACGGTGATGCCCAGAGCGTCCAGCTCAATGCGCTTGACGTTGGCGGGCAGCTTATAGATCAAACTGTAGACGTCTTCGTTGTTCTGCTTGGAAATCAGGGTCTTCTTAATCTCGGTGTTGTTCTCCCACTGCAGACCATTATAGGCGGAACTCTCCCAAACTTTGGTAAAGTCGTCGAACTTATCCTCGAACAGGATCAGAGCGTTCTGCTTGTTGTAGGAAGCCAGAGCCTGCAGCAGATCGTAGGCCTTCTGAGAGCAGGCATTGGCGGCTGCCACGGTCAGGTCGGCGCTGTTCAGCAGCTCCTCAGCCTCGGCGATCAGCGCCTCGATGGCGGCAACGTCCTCGGCCTTCATACCGGTGGTGTCCAGCTCCTGCAGAGCCAGGTATTTCTGATACAGATAGTTGTAGGCATTGTCGTTCTTGTAGGCGCTGTAGGCGGCCTTCATAGCGGCCTCGTCCATCACCTTGGTGTAGATGCGGGCCAGAGCCACAGAACCGGCGTACGCACGGGCGCCGGTGCCGTTCTTGCTGACGTCGCCGCCGATGGTGATGTGGGAGATGGTGTTGTCGTAGGTGATAGCGCCGGGAGCCTCCAGCTCACCCACCTTGGCGCCGTCCAGATACAGCACCAGTTTATTGCCGTCAAAAGTGAGGACCGCATAATACCAGGTGTTGGCTTTTAAAGCACCGGCGGAGATGATCTTCTCCTCGCCGTTAATGAAGACGGAGGCCTGGAAGGCGTCGTCCTTGTTGAACTCCAGTGCAAAACCGCCGTTTTCGCGGTTACCGAAGATGGTCTGACCCTCTTTTTCGCCGGGGGTGCCGTCTTCCTTGGGCTGAGGATCGAAATTAGCGGGGGTCTTGAAAGCGACCTCGATAGATAAGGCGTCGGTAATCTCTTTCAGGCTACCCAGGGAGGTGGCGTAGTTGACCCAACCGTTCATAGAAGCCACCTGACGACCCAGCTCCCCGTCGACCAGCAGTTTGATGGGGTGGGATTTGACGTACAGGTTGAACTGACGGCGGTAGGGAGAGTTATCCGCAAAGCCTGCGGCGATGTTCACGTCCATGAAATCGGCGCGGTTCAGTGCCGCGCTGGGATCGGTGATGGGGGCGGTGGTGAACTCGCCGATAATAGCCTCGCTCACCTTACCGAAGGACTCTACAGCGGTGACGTTGACCACACACTTGGTGTTGCAGAACAGACCGTCCAGCTCCACGGTGTACTCGGTCTGCTTACCCTCCAGCTTGTAGAAGTCGGAAACGATATACTTGCTCACCAAAACCTCGCCGGCGGTGTCGGTCACGGTGACGTTGTAGGCGTGTACGTAGTCGTCGTGGCTGGCAGCGGGGAACTTCACGGTGGCGGAGTTGTAGGTCACGTTATCCACGGTGACGGCGGCACCCGCGGCAAAGGTGGGGGCTACACGATCCTCAGCGCGGTCCGCGGTATAGGTGAAGTTTTTCTTGGTGATGGGCAGGTTCAGTACCCAGGAATCCTTGACCTGCACACTCTCGTAGGCGTGGGTGGCGGACTCCGTCTCATAGGACTTCATACGCTTCACTTCCATAGTCTTGGAGGTGCCGTTGATGTCCAGAATCAGATAGTTCTGATAGTCGTAGCAGGCGGCAGAGGAACCACCGTTGCCGTCCTCGGCGGCGGTGTACTGCATAGAGGGAACGTCAATGCAGGTAAAGTTCTTCTGCATAATGGACTTCTCATTGGTGAAGTCGAAGTGGGAGTGACCTGCCAGATACACCACCTGGGGATAGTAACGCAGCACGTCATACAGGGAACCGGTACCGCTGGAGCCCCACTCGGAGCCGTAGGTGGTGTTCGCCAGGGTCTGGTGACACATCACGATGATGGGGGCATAGGGATCGGCGGCGGCCGCCTCGGCCAACTGCTCCTCCAGATAGCTCATGGTCTTCAGGGTGTAGGTGCCGTCCACAATGTGGTTCTCGGAGTTCAGACCGATGATGTGGATGCCGTTAACGACCTCGTGGAAGTTGGCCTGGGTCTTGCCGAAGGCATTCAGATAGGTCTGCAGCAGATCGTCGTATTTCTCGTTGCGGAAATATACGCCCTCGAACTCGTGGTTGCCGGTGATGGTCAGCATCTTGATGTCGGTGCCGCCCATGACCTCGTTCCAAATGGCATTAAACTTGGCGTACTCCTCAGCGATGCCGGTATTAACCAGATCACCGGTGAACAGCACGGCGGAAACGCCCTGCGCCTTCAGCTCGGTCAGAGCCGCCTTCAGAGCATAGTCGCCGGCGGTGGCACCCACCTGCAGGTGGATATCGGACATAACGCCGATCTTCTGACTCTGATACACGGCCAGAGCGGGATCCAACTCGGTGGGTACGTAGTTGTCGGGGTTGCTGGGCAGGGAGGCGGCGGGGATGGACTCGCCGTCCAACTCAAAGGTATCCTCGTCGGCGTTTTTGGCGACGATGGTGACGTAGTCGTAGCGACCGTCGTCATCCTCTACGTCCACGTAATAGGTACCCTTGGCGGTGACGGTCATCATACCGCCGCCGATGAGCACCTCGGCATCGCTTTGATACCAGTAGACGGTATTACCGGGGACGGTAACGCCCTCTGCATCAATATCAGCGCCGCTCAGGAAGACGGAGATATCGCTCAGTTTAATATCCTGATCAACGTTGACGAATAGGTTGCGGTTGTCCTCGGTAATGGTGAAGTATTCGCCATCTGCCACAGCATGCAGAGCCGTGGTAGCAATAGCGGATACACACATAGCCAGGCAACAAACCAGTGCCAGAATTTTTTTAGCTGTGTTTTTCACGCTGTTCACACCTTTCTGAATAGTGTACATAATCCTATGCGATGGTTTCACACGGCATTATTACATTTCAATTATATAGCAAAGACGCATAATTGAAAAGGTCGCATTTTTGGATACGTGTTACCTCAAATTTGGGTTTTTCGTCAAATATGCATTAATCGTAGAAAAAATAGAAATATTTTCGTTAAAAATGACGAATAAAAAATGACAATTTCCAATTTCACCCAAAAGCAGGACCACCTCCGCAAAGGAATATGAACCGTTGGTTTCCGGAACAAAAAACAGGTAATTCCCCTTATGCCTGTGCGTTGTTTTCAGAAAACCACCCTTGACAATCTGAAAAACAATGCTATAATGTATTAGTTATGTTATAAGGGTATATGCGCCCTAAAAACAAATACTCCGAAAGGTGAGTGACAAGAATGAAAGAAGTTATTATGACCAGCGAAGGTTTTAAGAAAATGCAGGAGGAGCTGGAATATCTCAAGACGACGGGCCGTGACGAGGCCGCTGAGAAGATCCGCGTAGCCCGTGGTTTCGGTGACCTGTCCGAGAACAGCGAGTACGATGAGGCCAAGAACGACCAGGCCGCTCTGGAGGCACGCATTGCCGAGCTGGAGGCTCAGCTCAAGCATGTCCGCATCCTGGATGAGTCCGAGATGAGCAGCGAGCACGTGCACATCGGTTCCAAGGTGCGTATTGCCGACCCCAACGGTAAGGAGTACACCTACACCATCTCCGGCGCCACTGAGTCCGACCCCTTCAACGGCAAGATCTCCGATGAGTCCCCCGTAGGTCACGCCATCGTGGGCCTGAAGGTGGGCGAAAAGGGCGAGGCCATCCTGCCCAACGGCAGCACCGTGATCTACACCGTGCTGGAGATCAGTAAGTAAGACGACCCCTGAAAGGAAGTGCCCTCTATGAGCAATCAGAATATGACCCCCGACGCCCCTATGACCGAGCAGCAGGTAAACGAGCTGGTTCGGGTGCGTATGGATAAGCTGGCCGCCCTGCAGGAGGCCGGCAAGGATCCTTTTGTTATCACCAAGTACAACGTCACCGATCACAATGCGGACATCCGTGCCCGCTTTGAGGAGATCGAGGCGGCGTATATTGCCGAGCACGGCCCTATTGAGGAGGGTCAGGGCTTCGAGCCTGCCGAGCCTATCACCGTATCGGTGGCGGGACGTATGATGAACCGCCGCATTATGGGTAAGGCCAGTTTTGTGGACTTCCACGACGCCACCGGCCGTATGCAGGTGTACGTCAGCCGCAACGACGTGGGCGAGGAGGATTATGCCGCTTTTAAGAAGTGGGATATCGGCGATATTGTCGGTCTCACCGGCTGGGTGTTCCGTACCAAGATGGGCGAGATCTCCATTCACGCCACCGGCATCACCCTGTTGAGCAAGTCTCTGCGTCCTCTGCCGGAAAAGTATCACGGTCTGAAGGATACCGATACCCGTTTCCGTCAGCGGTACGTGGACCTCATCGTCAACCCCGAGGTTAAGCGGAATTTCATCATCCGCTCCAAGTTCATCAAGTATATGCGTGAGTATCTGGACAACCGCAACTACATTGAGGTAGAGACCCCTGTGCTGAACACCATCGCCGGCGGTGCCGCGGCCCGTCCTTTTATCACCCATCATAACACCCTTGATCTGGATATGTATATGCGTATCGCCACCGAGCTGCCGCTGAAGCGTCTGATCGTGGGCGGTATGGATCGCGTGTACGAGATCGGCCGTATCTTCCGTAATGAGGGTATGGATCCCAAGCACAACCCCGAGTTCACCACCGTTGAGCTGTACGAGGCTTATGCGGATTTCCACGATATGATGGACATCGCTGAGGGCATCATTTCCGGTGCCGCTAAGGAGATTCTGGGCACCTACGAGGTGGAGTGGCTGGGCGAGAAGAGCGATCTGACCCCCGGCTGGCGCCGCCTGTCTATGGTGGAGGCGGTTAAGGAGTATGTTGGTATCGACTTCGGTGCCATCACCGACGATGCCGAGGCCGTGGCCGCTGCCGCCGCCATCGGCGTGGAGCTGGCGGATGCCGCCGAGAAGACCTGGGGTAACGCTCTGTATGCCTGCTTTGATCAGCGTGTGGAGGAGAAGCTGATCCAGCCCACCTTCATCACCATGTATCCCGTAGAGGTCAGCCCCTTGACCAAAAAGTCCCCTGTGGATCCCCGTCTGACCGAGCGCTTCGAGCTGTTCGTGTGCCACAGCGAGTTGGCCAACGCCTATTCCGAGCTGAACGACCCCCTGGATCAGCGTGAGCGTTTTATGAAGCAGGTGGAGCAGCGTGAGCGTGGCGACGATGAGACCGAGATGCTGGACGAGGATTTCCTCACCGCTCTGGAGTACGGTATGCCCCCCACGGGCGGCATGGGTATGGGTATCGACCGTTGTGTGATGCTGCTCACCGGTGCCGACACCATCCGCGAGGTCATCCTGTTCCCCACGATGAAACCCTTGGATTAATCCAATAGAAGAGGTGTGTAATAATGGAGAAAAAACTGTACAAATCCAGCACCGATAAGAAACTGGCGGGTGTCTGCGGCGGCATTGCCGAGTATCTGGGTATAGACTCCACCATCATCCGTTTGGCGTTGGCATTGGCCGTCTTGTGTGCCGGTGTGGGCGTGTTAGCCTACATCGTTGCGGCCTTTGTGATGCCCGATAAACCCAATTGATACCCAAACACCCTATGCCATAGGACATAGGGTGTTTTGTTGCCATCCCCTGTGTAAAAGGAAGGAATGAACCTAATGTCTACTGAAAAGACCGGCTTTGCCGCCCTGGGGCTCAGCGAGCCCACCCTGCGGGCGGTACAGGCCATGGGCTTTGACGACCCCACCCCCATTCAGCAGGAGACCATCCCGCTGGTGATGGAGGGCCGCGACGTCATTGCCAAGGCGCCTACCGGCACCGGCAAGACCTGTGCCTTCGGCATCCCGCTGATCGAGTGCCTCAACCCCGATATGAAGGATCTGCAGGCGTTGGTGTTGTGCCCTACCCGTGAATTGTGCGAGCAGATCACCGCCGACCTGCGGGCGCTGGTGAAGTATAACCCCATCATCCGCATCGCCTCCATCTACGGCGGCGCCTCTATGGGCCGCCAGATCGACGCCCTGAAGAAGCATCCCCACATTGTGGTGGCCACCCCCGGCCGTCTGCTGGACCTGATGGGTCGCGGTCACGCCGATCTGGGTAACCTGTACACCGCCGTCTTGGACGAGGCGGACGAGATGCTGAAGATGGGCTTCATCCGCGACGTGCGCCGCATCCTCAACGCCACCCCCACCGATACCCAGGTGGTGATGTTCTCCGCCACTATGTCCCGCGAGGTGATGGACGTGGCGTGGGAATACCAGCACGACGCCATTGAGATCCAGGTGGCCGCCCACGGCGACAGCCGTCCCAAGATCGATCAATACCTTATCCGTTCCTCCGGCTCACAGCGTATGGAGGATATGCTGAATATCATCAAGCAGGAGGATTACCACCGCGTGATGGTGTTCGCCAATATGAAGGTATCGGTCAAACAGCTGACCGAGCGCATCCAGCGCCGCCGCGGGTCGGTGGATTGTCTCCACGGCGATATGCCCCAGTCCCAGCGGAATAAGGTGATGCAGAAGTTCAGAGATAACAAGCTGGAGATGCTCATCGCCACCGACGTAGCCGCCCGCGGCATTGACGTGGAGGATGTGGAGGCGGTGTTTAACTACGACATCCCCGACGAGAATGAGTACTACCTGCACCGCATCGGTCGTACCGGTCGCGCCAAGCGGCAGGGTGCCGCCTACACCTTTATAACCGACGCGGATAAATACCGTATCCGCGATATTCTCAAGTACACCAAGTCGGAGGCCACCGAGATGGCTTTTGACGATGAGAGCCGCCTACGCCCAGCCGCCGAACTGGCTGCCGAGGCGGAGCAAGAGGCATAACTTTATATTACATTATAATATATATAGGTCATACGACGGGAGTCGTCTGCAGATGTGCGGACGACTCCCGTTTTGTTTGTCATTTCCCACTTGCTACGCATCGCACCCATCCCAAAATCGCTCTCAAAAGGGGTGGATTTCGTTGTAGACAAAAGGAGGAAGGAGATTGTGCCGTGTCCCGCCATACTCCCGCTGCCCCTTCGCGGTACCCCCTTGTCAATAGATTTCCGGCAATTTCTCTCCTTTGCCTAAAATGGTATTTTTCACGTTTTCGTATATTCATACGAAAAAAAGCATATTTTTACTCGCAAAAATGCGAAAAAGCTCGATTTTCGTTCCCGAAACGGTCCAAAATCCGCGTTTTCGGCCCTTTTTGGATGCCCTGTTTCGGATGGTTGCACAAAATTTTGGCCCAAACGCAAAATCTGCAAAAAAATTACCAAAAATGCAAATAAATGGTAATTATGTACCCAAAACGCCCCGTTTTTTCGAAAAAAGCCGCTTTTTTCTTTACAAAATTCATAAAAAAGTCACTTTTTTGCCACTTTGGTTAGGACAAGCAGGTGCGTCGTTTGGAAGGGATGGACAACCCCGCTTATGAGCATAGAAACCGCTTTCTTTTGTGCAAAACCACCAAAGCAGACCCCCTTTACTTTGGTTGACAGCGTCAATTTGTGCGGGTATAATAGGCCCAGTACCAGATTTGACCCAATTTCGTCCCGATGGGCGGTATCATTTGATACCCCTCGGAAGCACGGATTCGGTTTGACCTCGGAGTTGCCGAGGGGGTGGCTGTATAAGTTTACGGACGATACGCCACACTAAGATAGGTCAATCCAACTTGCCGACCTGTCCTGTACAAACCGTCCCGACAGAAAGGAAGACAATATGGAACGATTTAAGAATACTGTGAGCACCGTTTGGTCCGGCGTTTGTCGCGTGGTGTCCCGCCGCGTATTTGCCGCGGTGGTGATGTGCGCGGTCACCGTATCTATGGTGCTGGGTATTTCGGTGAATTCCCACGTGGTCACTGTCAACGACGGCGATGAGAGCCGTGTCGTGGTCACCGTTCACCAGGACCCCTATCGGGTGCTGAACACCGCCGGTGTACAGTTAGAGGAGCACGATGCCATTTCGGTGGATACCGACAGTGCGGTCATCGACGTGGACCGCGCTATGGCGGTGGAGGTGCAGGCGGACGGCCTGTCCACGCTGGTGCACCTGACCGAGGGCACCGTTAAGGAAGCCATTAGCAAAGCGGGTATCTCCGTGGGCGCCCAGGACACCGTCAGCCAGAAGCTGACCGCCGACGTGGCGGAGGGTATGTTGATCGTGGTGGACCGTGTGGCCTACGAAGAGTACACCGTCACCGAGATCATCCCCCACGGCACTAAGTACCGCTATAGCGCGGTGCTGAAACCCGGTAAAACCCGCACCGAGAAGGCGGGCACCGACGGCGAAAAGGTGATCACCTACCGCAAGACCATCGTCAACGGCAAGGCCACCACCACCGAAAAGGTGGGGGAGAAGATCGTCAAGCAGGCGGTGGATACCGTGGTGCTGAAAGGCTCCAGCTACGGCACCCCCATTTCTCCCGCCCCCTTTGATATCGAGCTGGATGAAAAGGGACAGCCTGTTAAGTACACCAAGAAGTTCTCCGGCAGTTGCACCGCCTATGCCACCGGCAAGCGCGGCGCCAGCGGTATGAAGCTGGGCGTGGGCACTGTGGCGGTGAATCCCAAGCAGATTCCCTACGGCACTAAGCTGTGGATCACATCGGCAGACGGCAAGTTCGTATACGGCTACGCCATCGCGGCGGACACCGGCGGCTTTGTCAACAGCGGCAAGACCATTGCCGACCTGTATATGGGCTCTTACAAAGAGGCGTGCAATTTCGGCCGCCGCAATCTGAATATCTACGTTATCGGTTAATGTAAAAAGCACCCCCGCGGGGGTGCTTTTTTTACGGTGTGACTTAAAAAGGTTACAAAATTGTAACTGGTTATTCTACAAAAAGGATGCTATACTGTCGGTGTCATTGGCGAAAAAGGGGGAAATACCGTGTTTTGGCAACGTGTGTTGGAGATTTTAGATGCCCAGATGACCCGACCCACCTCCTATGGGTGGTTCCATCTGCTGTTTTTCGCATTATCCATCGCCGGCGGTGTGCTACTGTGCGTGTACTGTAAGGATACCAAGAAATACGCGCCGCGGGTGGTGTTTATCACCGCTGTCGTGGTGTTTGTGTTGGAAATCTATAAGATGATCAATTTCGGATTCTCCTATGAGAATGGGATTTCCTATTCTTTTCCGTGGAGCTCCTTCCCGTTCCAGTTCTGCTCCACGCCGATGTACGTGGGCCTGCTGGTGGGTCTTTTCCGCCGCGGACGGGTGCACCACAGCCTGTGCGCTTACTTAGCTACTTACGCGCTGTTTGCAGGGTTGTGCGTGATGATCTACCCCAACGACGTATTTATCGAGACCATCGGCATCAATATTCAGACTATGATCTGCCACGGTTCGATGTTGTCTATCGGCATCTATCTGCTGGGCAGCGGCTATGTGAAGGCCGAGCACAAAACGATTCTCCGCGCCCTGCCGGTGTTCTGTGCGGCGGTGGTTATCGCTATGGTGCTCAATGAGTGGGCGTTCCGCACGGGTATGCTGGAGGATCACTTCTTCAATATGTTCTATTTCAGCCCCCACGCCGATCCCCATCTGCCGTTGTACTCAGACGTACAGAACGCTCTGGGTGTGGCCAACCCCCTCAGCTTTATCATCTATGTAGCCGGCTTTACACTGGCGGCCTATTTGGTGCTGTTGGGTGCTATGGGCATCCGCGCTCTGGCGGCCCGCAAGGCTAAAGTATAAAAGTATAACCGTCCCCGCTTGTCGGGGGCGGTTATTTTATGTCTGTTTGTTTGCTTGTGTCCTTGACGGGAAAGGGGAGCATAGTGTATACTTTATGTCATAGAGGATGTTTATTGCGTTTCGAGAGGAAGATGTCTGTTATGAAAAGATGGTTGACAATGGTATGCTCCGTAGCGCTGATATTGGCGCTGTTGCCGATGGGTGCATTTGCTGCCCCCGTGCGGGCACAGGAGGACACCGTCATTGTTAATGTAAAGGATTTCGGCGCCGTCGGCGACGGCAAAACGGACGACCGTACCGCCATTATGGAGGCATTTTACTTTGCTCTCACCGAATATATGGTGGATGCCATTCCGGTTACCGTATATTTCCCGGAGGGTCAGTACGGCCTGCTGAATGGAGGTATGTATATCTATCTGCCCCGCGGCTATGGCAACCTGACGGTCAAGGGTGACGGCGCGGATAAGTCTACCATCGTCTATCTGGACGAGTGGACCAACAACGGCTCTTGGGTGGCGTTGCGTATTCTGCCCAAAATCACGCCCGAATCCGAGGACCAGTACCTCCACGACATCACGGTGCAGGATTTGGGTATATACGATACCGCCCCCGAGAAACACGCTTGGAATAAAAACAATGGCGATCCCGCCACCGAGGAGACTCACGGTTTTAACATCCAATACTGCAAGCGTGCCACCATTAAGAACTGTAAGGTTTCCAATGTTGGTGACGAAGCCATTGATATGTCCCACTGTATTGATTCTGTTATGACCGACAACGTGGTGGAGAACAGTCCCGGTGCAGGTGGTGCAGGCGGCTCCATTTCGGTGGGTGACGGCTCCAAAAACGTCAGGATCACCAATAACACGGTGACCGGTAGTATTGCCGGCAAGATCAACTGGGCCATTGCGGTGGAAGCACTGACGGAAACGGTAGAAGACATTACCATCACCGGCAACATCATCGCCGATATGAAAGGATATGGTATCAACCTCGGTGCGCCCAACGGCATCATTGCTGACGTGACGATTGATGACAATAGCATCACCAACTGCAACGAAGGCGGCATTCGTTTTATGGGTACCGGGCAGACCACGAATGTCAGCATTACCAATACCCAAATCTCAAGAACATCCACCGCCATCCTCGTGGATGGTGCCAATAAGCATCTTACGCTGATTGACAACTGCACCATGGATACGCTTTCCTCTTGCGGTGTCAATATTATTTCTCCCAGTTGCACCGATACGATCATCCGGAATTCCACCATCAGTAATTCGCAGAACCGTGCTGTATACAATGCCGGTACGGGTACAAGAATTGACCGCGTACGGATTGTGGGCACGGGCTTGGCCGGCGGAATCACTTCGGGTGCCATCACCCAGTATACTTCGGGCGGCAGTTGTGAGGTGACCAACACCGTGCTGTTGGATTGCCGGAATAAACGCGGCCTTCAGATGGTACAGACAGTTAAGAATACCTTGATTCAGCAGCCCGAGACTTCCGGTTATACCAGCATCCAGAGCGCCACTCTGATTGAAAACTGTAAAGTCAATCGCGTTATCGGTGCGGTCAGCGACTGTACCATTGACGGGTTGGTGCTGTAT
This sequence comes from Acutalibacteraceae bacterium, assembly GCA_045592345.1. GTDB lineage: Bacteria > Bacillota > Clostridia > Oscillospirales > Acutalibacteraceae > UBA5905. The sequence continues at coordinate 33,974 of JAZNUN010000083.1, forward strand.
ACCGAAGCGGATTTGGGTACCCATGCGGTCACTTTGTCGGATCGGACGAATTGCATCGTGACCAATTGTAAGATCACTGTTCCCTCCCGCTATGCGATATGTGAGATACGTGCTACGGATCATAATGTGATCACCAATAACATTGCCGTGGGTGGCAGCGGTTTTCAAATCATCGGCGCCAATACGGTGGCATCGGGCAACATCAGGGCAACCGAAAGCACTACCGAGCAGTTCCGTTATCGCGTGGTGGACGGTCAAGCCACCATTACTGCGTGGCTGGATGTGAGTGCGGTTCAGGCAATGATCCCCTCCGCGGTGGAGGGCTATCCTGTCACCGCCATCGACCCTTGGGCGTTTGCCCTTAACGAGAGTCTGACCTCCATTCTCATTCCTGACAGCATCACCGCCATCGGTGCCAATGCGTTCTTTGGATGTGACGGCTTGACCGAGGTGCATTACCCCGGCAGTGTGGCTCAGTGGGAGACCATTGACATCGGTGTGAACAACGACGCTCTTCTGGATGCAGAGTGGCATTGTCCCACCAATCGCTATTCCGATGAGGTTGCTCACAGCGTGATGGACACCGCGGCCGGCAACGGCTTGGCGTTCCGCTTTACGATGTACGCCTCCGGCGTGACCGTGGACGGCGACAAGCAAGTGGATATGACTGGGGCCACCGTAAGCTATCTGGGCGTGGAATGCAGGCTGGTGGGCTTTGGTGCCATTGTGACCAATAATGCCGCCGTGGGCACAGGCGATTTCACGTTGGCCGCCGTTAACGGCACCGATGTGCGGAATGTCCCCACCGTCTATTTGCAGGAAGTCGCCGCGGATCACTGTGCTTTTGCGGTGCGTGTCGTCGACATTCCCGACGAGATGAAAAGAATAGATGTTTACACACGCCCCTACTACATTGTTGAAGTAGGCGGCGAGCAGGTCACCGTCTACAGCGATGTAGACGTGGCATCCTGTAATGATTTTTCGTAAGCGTCTCTTGCCATAACACACAACCGCCCCCATTCACAGGGGGCGGTTTTTGTTATATATATAGAAAAAAAGCCGTCACAAAAAAATAACTTTACATTTGAAAGCAACTGTGGTATAGTATATTCTGCCTGTGAATGGCATTCGGTTTCTCGGATCGCGGAGGACGCCCCATTGGGGAGACACCCTTTCCCGACACTGAGATTCACGGAAATATTTTAGAAGAGGTGTATGTATTATGATGTTACCCGAAGAGAAAACTGCTATTATGCAGCAGTACGCTACCCACGAGGGCGATACCGGTTCCCCTGAGGTTCAGATTGCTGTCCTGACCAAGCGTATCAACGACCTGACCCAGCACCTGAAGGACCATCCGAAGGATCACCACAGCCGCCGCGGTCTGCTGAAGATGGTTGGTCATCGCCGTAACCTGCTGAACTACCTGACCAAGAAGGACATCAACCGCTATCGTGCTATCATCGAGAAGCTGGGTCTGCGTAAATAATTTTGCTCACTTGAGGCAGGCGGGGTTTTACCCCTCCTGCCTCGTGTTGCGAAATTAACACCCTTTATTCCCGCACCACAACGGAGAGAACGGCCTTTTTTAGCAGCGAAATGAGTCCCGAAAAGGCGTTTTCGAGACTGATTTCATTGCTAAAACCGGTTACCTCTCCGTTTGGAATATGCTAAAAATTTTAGGAGGTAAACACTATGTTCGAGACTTTCCGTAAGTTTGAAACCACCCTGGCCGGCCGTCCCCTGGTCATCGAGACCGGCAAGATGGCTCAGTTGGCCAGCGGTTCCTGCCTGGTGCGCTATGGCGAGACCGTCATCCTGTGCACCGTCACCGCTTCCGCCAAGCCCCGTGAGGGCGTGGATTTCTTCCCCATGTCCGTGGACTACGAGGAGAAGATGTACTCCGTGGGTAAGATTCCCGGCTCCTTCCAGCGCCGCGAGTCCCGCCCCAGCGAGAAGGCTATCCTGACCTCTCGTGTGATCGACCGTCCCATCCGCCCCTTGTTCCCCAAGGATATGCGTAATGATGTGACTTTGGTCTGCACCGTGATGAGCGTCGACCCCGATTGCCAGCCCGAGACCACCGCTATGATCGGTGCCTCCACCGCCATCGCCATCTCCGACATTCCGTGGGACGGCCCCATCTCCGGCGTTGTGGTGGGTATGGTTGACGGCCAGTTTGTCATCAACCCCACCGCCGAGGAGGAGAAGCGCTCCGAGATGCACGTCACTGTGGCCTCTACCGCCGATCTGGTGGCTATGATCGAGGCCGGCGCCAACGAGATCGACAACGATACCATGTTTGACGCCATTATGAAGGGTCACGAGGCCAACCAGCAGGTTGTCGCCTTCATCAACGAGATCGTTAAGGAGATCGGCAAGCCCAAGTTCGACTTCGTGTCCAACGATCCCGATCCCGCTATGTTCGAGGCTATCAAGGAGTTCGCCATTGACGATGTCAAGGCCGCTCTGGACACCGATGACAAGCGTATCCGTGACGAGCGTCTGCTGCCCGTGTACGATGCCGTACACGCCAAGTTTGACGAGCAGTACCCCGAGCAGATCGAGAAGATCGACGAGTGCCTGTACAAGCTACAGAAGTTCGTGGTTCGTCGCTGGCTGCTGGACGAGGGCAAGCGCGTAGACGGCCGCGGCATCAACGATATGCGTCCTCTGGATGCTCAGGTTGATCTGCTGCCCCGTACCCACGGTAGCGGTATGTTCACCCGCGGCCAGACCCAGGTGCTGACCACCTGTACTCTGGGCGGTGCTAAGGACGCCCAGCTGCTGGACGGTCTGGATGACGAGCGTGAGAAGCGCTATATGCATCACTACAACTTCCCCTCCTACTCCGTAGGCGAGACCAAGCCCTCCCGTGGCCCCGGCCGTCGTGAGATCGGTCACGGCGCTCTGGCCGAGCGTGCTTTGGTGCCCGTTCTGCCTTCTATCGAGGAGTTCCCCTATACCATCCGTCTGGTGTCTGAGGTGCTGTCCTCCAACGGCTCCACCTCCCAGGCTTCCATCTGCGGCTCTACTCTGGCCTTGATGGCCGCCGGTGTGCCCATCAAGGCTCCCGTTGCCGGTATTTCCTGCGGTCTGTTCACCGAGGGCGATCGCTTTATGACCATGGTTGATATCCAGGGTCTGGAGGACTTCTTTGGCGATATGGACTTTAAGGTGGGCGGTACTAAGAAGGGTATCACCGCCATTCAGATGGATCTGAAGGTGCACGGTCTGACTCCCGCCATCATCCGCGAGGCTCTGGACAAGACCTACACCGCTCGTTGCCACATTCTGGACGAGGTGATGCTCAAGGCCATCCCCGAGGTGCGTCCCGAGCTGTCCAAGTACGCTCCCAAGATGCTGTCCACCAAGATCGACACCGACAAGATCGGCGGCGTGATCGGTAAGGGCGGCAAGGTGATCCAGCAGATCCAGGCTGACTGCAACTGCGTGGTCAACGTGGAGGAGGACGGCACCGTGACCATCCTGTCCACCGATCTGGCCGACGCCAACCGCGCTCTGCAGATCATCGAGACCATCGCTAAGGATCCCGAGATCGGCGCTATCTACAAGGGTAAGGTTACCCGTCTGATGACCTTCGGTGCTTTCGTGGAGATCGCCCCCGGTAAGGAGGGCCTGGTCCACGTGTCCAAGTTGGATCTGAACCGCGTTGAGCGGGTGGAGGATGCCGTGGCTGTGGGCGACACCATCGCCGTTATGGTCACCGAGATCGACGAGCAGGGCCGTATCAACCTGTCCCGCAAGGACGCCATCATTAAGATGGAGGGTCTGAACCCCGATGATTATGCCTCTGCTCCCGCTCCCCGCCGCGAGGGTGGCCCCCGCCGTGACGGCGGCCGCGGTCCCCGCAGAGATCGTCGCTGATCGGTAGTATAAATCTAATCAAAAAAGCCGCTATCCTACGGGATAGCGGCTTTTGCCTTTCCCGATTTTGGGGGTTGGCAAACGGCAAAAAGTATGATATGATATAAGAGTAAACTTATGTAATAGGAGGATATCTGTATGAATCAATACGATCCTACCATTGATAATACCGAAGAAGTGGCCGCCGTGGTCACCGAGGAGGAGACCCCCGCGGTGACCGAAAAGCCTACCCCCGCGGCATCCCCCCGTCCTGTCACCCGCCGCTATAATAAGAGAGGCCGCCGCGTTGGCAAATATGCCTACGCCGCCCCGCTGGGTATGCTCATTTCCTTGCTTAGCATTATCGGCGTGGTCGCCATCGTGGTGTCCGGCATCGGCGCGGTGCGTAATGCCACCGACACCACCCAACTGGGCGAGGACGTGTACTACTTCCTGGAGCCGCTGCTGATGTATTCTCCCGCCCCCTTCGAGGGAGTGGCTGAGGAGCAGGACGCTTTTCTGAATGCCGCCGCCTATCGGGTTATGCAGGCAGAGCAGATCCGTATGCTTAAGGAGAAGGACGAGACCTGTGCTTATCCCGTGGATGACAGTGGGCGTATCGCCGTGCCGGTGGAGGAGGTTGTCACCGCCTATCAGATTATGTTCGGCGCCGACGCCATGCCTACCCACCGCTCCATCGAGGAGAGTAGCCTGACCTACAGTGAGGCGGACGCTTGCTACTACGTCCCCTTCGAGACGCTGAATAATGTGTCCCGTCCCGTGATCGACTACGTCAAGCGGAGTATGTCCTCCTGCGAGATCCGTATCGGCTTCGTCCCGCTGAATGACATCGGCTTGGACGACCGTGGTAACGAGGTGGAGCCCACCCCCGAGATGGCCACCCATTTCCAGACCTATACGCTGAAGATGCAGAACGGTGTGTATTACATTTATTCCTGCCGTAACGAGTAATTTTGCCCCCGGGAGCCGAGGTACACACCTCGGCTCTTTTTCTGTAGAATGGTTGACACGGAACTGCGTTTTTGGTATACTTATCGTGACATTTTAGCACTCTAGACGATTAGGAGGAAATAAATATGAAAAAGATTTGGGCATTGATACTGGCGGTTTTGTTGCTGGTATCCGTTCTGTGCTTGGGCGCATTCTCTGCCAGCGCCGCCGTTACAGGCACCTTTGTGGATGAGATCGTAGCAGAGTTTGCCGTTCCCGAGATCGTGGATTATTCCAGCTACGGCTCTACTGAGCTGGGCACCCCCGGCCATCGCGTAGCTTATGAGTACAATGCCGAACTGGGCGCTACGTTGTTGCTCAAGCAGGATAATGACCGCGATCCCTCCCACACCGAGTACGTTACCTACAAGATGGCCAAGAACATCGCCGGCTTTGAGTTTTCCGTGATGTGCTGTGCCGGTCTGGGCGACCCGCTGGAGGACATCACTGTCTTCATTTCCAAGACCGGCGTCGAGGGTAGCTGGGCTCAGGTACAGACTCAGGCTACCAAGTATGTTTTTGACGAGAATATTTACCCCGGTTGGCATCAGGCTTATTGGTTCAATTCCACCTTGATGAACGCCCAGAAGATTCCCACCGGCTATAAGTATCTGAAGATCCAGTTCAACCCCTGCAACGACCAGGGCGACTGCACTTGGAACGTGGCTATCGACACCGTGACCATCTATATGGGCTCCAACGTGGCGGTTCCCACCATTGCCGAGGAGGATAAGTTCCTCACTTGGGAGGAGATCAATGAGCAGGAGAACAACTCCACCACTCAGCCTACCACTCCTCCCACTGACCCCACTGACCCCACCCAGCCCTCTGTTCCCGGCGACTACATCCCCGGCGATGTGAACAACGACGGCAAGGTCAACGTGAAGGACCTGGGTCTGCTCCAGCAGCACCTGAACGGCTGGGAGGTCGAGATCACCCAGGCCGCCGCGGATGTCAACGGCGACGATAAGATCAATGTGAAGGATCTGGGTCTGCTTCAGCAGCATCTCAACGGCTGGGATGTAGAGCTGGAGCCCGGCGGCCCCTCTTTCGGCGGCTCTACTGAGCCTACTGAGCCCGAGGAGCCTACCACTCCTTCCACCGAGCCCACCACGGTTCCCACCACTGAGCCCACCACGGTTCCCACCACTGAGCCTACCACGGTTCCTACCACCGAGCCCACCACGGTTCCCACCACTGAGCCTACCACGGTTCCTACCACTGAGCCTACCACTCCCGCTGAGCCGGAGGTGGATATGCCCGGTGCCGGCTACGATATCGACGGCAGAAACCGTATTGTGGTGTATTCCTCTGATGCTTTCTATGAGAACGCCACCGTCAAGGTCGACTTTACCTTCAAGAACATCAGTAAAGATAACGGCAAAGAGTGGGTGATCCCCGAGTATAGCCAGATCACCTATGCGTGCTATGATGAGGACGGCACTCAGCTGGGCACCGGCACCATGGTTTTGGGTGCGTTGGAATACAGAGACACCGTCACCTGCACCATCACCCTGCCCGAGGGCACTGCCCGCATCGCCTTCACCGGTCACAACCTGGAGTACTGGACCCCCTGGATGTAACGATTGATAAATACCCAAGTGTTCGTTAGAGCACTTGGGTATTTTTGGTGGTTTTCTTGACTTTGGTTGGCGGGTGTGCTATATTTTAGTCAGTATATGCTCTGCGAGGAGGAATTCAGATGAAAAAACTGTTACCTTTATTGCTGTCTGCGGTGCTGCTGGTATCTATGCTGTGCGTTGGCACGGTGGGTATGACGCTTCGTGCCGACGCGGCCTCTGTGGTATCCACCGGACGCGGCGGTGACGCCCCCGCTGTTGTTGCGGACAGTGTATCCGCTCCGGCGGGTCAGACGGTGCAGGTGGCTCTGCGGGTGCAGAACAACCCCGGCATCGTGGCCCTGCGCGCCACCTTGGCATACGATAGCTCCGTGCTGACTTTGATGAATATCGAGGGCGTGGACTTTGCCGATGCGGCTTTCAGCCCCTTGGAGAGTAATCCCATTATCGTCAATTGGGTGGATTCCATTAATCCTAATGTTACCGATGACGGCGTTTTGGCTCTGTTGACCTTTGCGGTGGCAGAGGACGCCCGCGCGGGGTCCTACCCCTTGACCGTCAGCATTCCCGATCCCGACGATGTGTTCAACTACGCTATGGACACCGTGTCTATGGATGCTGTCAGCGGCGGTGTATCGGTGGTGACCTACACCCCCGGCGACGTCAACGGAGACAAAAAGGTGAATATCAAGGATCTTGGTCTGCTCCAACAGCATCTGAACGGATGGGATGTGCAGGTCATTGAGGCCGCCGCTGACGTCAACGGCGATAATAAGATTAACATTAAGGACTTAGGTCTGTTACAGCAGTACCTCAACGGCTGGGACGTAGAGCTGAAGCACGGCGGCGCGGATATGAATACCGGTATCGACGACGCCTACGAAGTGCCGGAGGGCGGCTTCAATATGAATGAGCCGGTGGAGATTACCTTTGCTCATACGATGGGAAGAAACCTGCAAGACATATTGAATAAGCACATTGCTGAGTTCAATAAAATTTATCCTAATATCACCGTTAAGCATTCCATGTATGGCGGATGGTACGATTTGCCGGAGGAAATCAGCCATGAGATCACCGATGGCAATCCGCCCAATCTGGCCTATTGCCACCCTGAGCATGTGGCAGATTACAACGCCGCCGATGTCACGGTGGTGCTGGATAACCTGGTCGCCCACAATACGCTGGGACTGACCGAGGAGCAACAAAACGATTTTGTGGACAGCTTGTATGCCTCCGGCAAGGTCTACGGCGACGACCGTATGTACAGCCTGCCCCTTAGCCGGTCTACTGAGGTGCTGTACTACAACAAAACCTTTTTTGATGAACACAATCTGACCGTACCTACCACGTGGGCAGAAATGTGGGAGGTATGTGCCCAAATCAAAGCCATTGATAAAAACTGCACTCCTTTGGGCGCTGACTCCGAAAGCAACTGGTTCATCACCCTGTGTGAACAGATGGGGAGCGGTTATATTTCTGTGGAAAACGGCGGGGAGTATCTGTTCAATAACGACCAAAACAAAGCCGCTATGAAGGAATTGCGCGAATATTACAAAAAAGGGTATTTCACGACTCAACAATTGTATGGCGGCTATACATCCGGGCTGTTCACCGAACAGGGATGTTATATGAGCATCGGTTCCACCGGAGGCGCTTTATATAATAGTTTTTGGGATGATAAAACCGAGGTAGGCATAGCTCCCATCCCCCAGTATAATGCGGACCAGCCCAAAACTATCTCTCAAGGTCCCAATCTGTGCATCTTGCGGGGCGAAAACACCACCGATCAGCAGGTGCTGGCCTCCTGGCTGTTTATGAAATTCCTGTGCACCAACGCAGATTTTCAAGCAGAATTTAGTATGATGGTAGGCTATATGCCGGCAATTCATTCGGCGTTGGAACATCCCTCTTTTGTTGAATGGCTGAATACCGCTGACGGTTATAATAACTTGTCCGCTTATGCGACACAGGTGAGCATATACAATTTGGATAGTTATTATACCTCGCCCGCTTTTGTCGGCTCCTCGGTTGCCAGAGACGAAGTGGGGGATTTGCTGGTAAGGTGTCTTGCTTACGGTGAAACGGATGACATGATAGACCAACTGTTTGAAGAAGCCATCGCCACCTGCGAGGCGGCACGGAAAAACTAAAACTCTATAAAAGAACAAAGAGCCTGTGGCATGCGCCACAGGCTCTTTTGCTCATTCTTCCACAATATACGGTTCAACCTCCGCCAGCAGGCGGGCACCTAGGGTGACGGTCATCGCCAATCCCTCGGGCACGTATTCCTCATACTCCACCTGTCCGTCCTTGCGGCATTGCTCTGCCAGTGCTCCTTTGGAAAAGGGGAGTAGCAGCCGCACCTTTTTGCGGTCGGGGGGCAGAGCCTCTGCCACCGCCTCCAGCAGGGCGTCGATGCCCTCACCCGACAGGGCGCTGATGCGGATAAAGCGGGGATTATCCCCCAGTTCGGGGGCAAGGTCGCACTTGTTCATCACCTGCAGTACGGGGGTCTCGCCGCACCCCAGTTCCGCCAGCAGATCACCCGTCACCTGCAGATGCTCCGCTGCGTGGGGGCTGGATGCGTCGCAGATGTTGAGTATCACGTCTGCCTCCACCGCCTCCTCCAGCGTGGAGTGGAAGGCTCTGACTAACTGGTGGGGGAGCCGCCGCACGAAGCCGACAGTGTCCACCAGCATCACCTCTCTGCCGTCCGGCAGACGCAGGGCGCGGGCAGTGGGGTCCAGGGTGGCAAACAGCTTATCCTCCGCCAGCACCCCGGCGTCGGTAAGATGATTCAGCAGGGTGGATTTGCCCGCGTTGGTGTAACCCACCAACGCCACGGTAGGTATGCCGTCCTTGCGACGGCGGTCACGGCGGAGTTTTCGTTGGCTCTCCACCTTTTCCAATGATTCACGGATGGCGCTCAGACGGCGGCGGATGTGCCGCTTGTCGCTCTCTAATTTAGTTTCGCCGGGTCCGCGGGTGCCGATGCCGCCGCCCTGACGGGACAGTGCCGCGCCCTGACCGGTTAGGCGGGGGAGCATATACTGCAGCTGGGCCAGTTCCACCTGCAGACGGCCCTCGGCGGATCGCGCCCGTCCCGCGAAAATATCTAATATCAGCATAGTTCTATCAATTAGACGGCAGGGGAAAATATCCTCTAAATTCCGCAACTGGGTGGGGGAGAGTTCCCGATCCATCACCACCAGATCAATGTCCTCCGCCTCGCATTGCAGAGCAATTTCCTCCGCACGCCCGCTGCCCAGACAGGTGGCCTTGTCGGGGGATTCTTTCTTTTGGGTGGCGGTGCCCACTACCTCGCCGCCGGCGGTGGCTACCAGCTCCGCCAACTCCTGCAGGGATACGTCGCAGTCAAATTCGCCGGTGTCTACCGACACCAGCAGTACCCGCTCCGGCACGTCTTGCTGTATTTCGTGCAGTTCCATGGGTGTTGGCACCTCCTTTGTTGTATTTTCCTTAGTCTATCACATTTTTCGGCATTCAGCAAGAGAAATTACGGCAGTTGTGCAACCTTTCCAGTATTGGGGAAATTTTTCTATTAAAAATTTGTCACGAAAATGGTGGTACGGTGTAGCATTATGCAAAAATGTGTGTTATAATGAACCAAAAGCGGCGTGAAGTCGTAAAATACGGGAGAGGGGATAGCAAAAATGGAAAAAATCACCAGCGCTAACGTCTTTAATCTGGAGGCCAACGTGGCTCCCCTGCGCATCATTTCGATGAACGGCGCACAGGAATTGGGCAAGAAGATCGAGGATCATCTGCTGCGGTGGGCCCACCGTTGCGGCAAAGAGGACGAGAGCTTCTCTATCGAGGTGGATTGTCCCCGCTTCTCCTCCGGTGACGGTAAGGGTCTGATCAAGTCCTCTATCCGCGGCACCGACCTGTACATTCTGGTGGACGTAGGCAACTATAGCTGCAAGTACAATATGTACGGCTTTGAAAATGCTATGTCCCCCGACGACCATTATCAGGACCTGCGCCGTATCATCCAGGCCACCAGCGGCAAGGCTCATCGCATCAACGTGATCATGCCCAACCTCTACGGCGGCCGTCAGCACCGCCGCAGCTACCGCGAGAGTCTGGACTGCGCCGTGGCTCTGCAGGAGCTGCAGGCTATGGGCGTGGACAACATCGTTACCTTTGACGCCCACGATCCCCGTGTGTGCAACGCGGTGCCCATGATGGGCTTTGATAACTTGATGCCCTCTTATCAGGTGATGAAGGCTATGTTCCGCAGCATCCCCGACCTCTCCGTAGACCGCGACCATCTGATGGTCATCAGCCCCGATGAGGGCGCCCTCAACCGCAATATGTACTACGCGGCCAATATGGAGGTTGAGATGGGTATGTTCTACAAGCGCCGCGACTACTCCCGTATTGTCAATGGCCGCAACCCCATCGTGGCCCATGAGTATCTGGGCGCCTCTGTTGAGGGCAAGGACGTGTTTATCGCCGACGACATCATTGCCTCCGGCGAGTCTATGCTGGATCTGGCCTATGAGCTGAAAAAGCGTAAGGCCAACCGCATCTTCGCTTATGCCACCTACGCCATCTTCACCGCCGGTCTGGACAAGTTTGACCAGGCCTATGCCGACGGCATCATCGACGGGGTGTTCGGCACCAATCTGACCTACCGCACCCCCGAATTATTGCAGCGCGAGTGGTTCCACGAGGTGGATTGCTCCAAGTACGTGGCCTATTACATCGCCGCTCTGAACCACAACATTTCCATCAGCGAGCTCATCGACTCCCACGATAAGATCCAGGCCCTGTTGCAGAAACACCGCGGCAAATAAGATACTCCCAAACGACCACCCTGCGGGGTGGTCGTTTTTGTGTGGCGGATGCATATATATTTGACAAACCTGCCGGAAGGCTGTATACTAAAAGACGGAAAACTATTCCAAAGGAGTGAGGATAATGAAACGTATTTTGGCTGTTATTCTATCCGTTGTATTGTTGCTTGCCGCCCTGCCCTTGGGGATGGTGTCGGTGTCTGCCGCTGACCAAGAGGTGGACCTAGAAGAGGTGTTTCAGAGTAATCTGAATTTCCTGGACCAGTACTATACCCTGGGGCCGGAGTTTATGGCTCAAAAGCTGTGCGGTATGTTGTATGACTGGGAGTTGGCAGAGGCTAATGACTTTGCCGACCAGCCTATGCCCGCCGCAGAGTTTGAGGAGATTCTATACCGCTATTTTGCCCCTGCTGTGGATCTGCTGGCGGATCTCCGCAGTTATCAGCTGTATGATTGGAAAACCAACAGCTATTATCCTTTCTATAATTCCGAGACGGGAATGTATAATATCTTCTTTGTCGGCGGTTTCGGTGGCGATCTGCCCCAGCGTCAGTATCAGCGGTATTTGACTACCGAGAATGGATACACCGTGTTTTATCAGCATATCACCTACGACTTTTTGCCGATGACTCCCGAGATGCAGGCAGAGCTGGAGGCACTGCATTGGCCTATGACTTACACCTATGACGGTAAAGTGTATGAAAACGGCCCCGAGGGATATTATCGCATAGCATCCTTGGACGATTACGGAAACAAATACGAGGTGGAGTATAACGACGGCATCCTGCGTATTCTGAGCCAGACCCCTTATACTGCCGCATCGGAGAATGATTTTAAATACACCATCACCGACGGCGAGGTAACCATCACCAAGTATGTGGGAGCCGGCGGCGATGTCATTATTCCTTCTAAATTGGGCGGCTACCCCGTCACGGTGATAGGAAAGGATGCTTTTAAATATCGTGACTTTCTAACATCGGTGATGATTCCGGAAGGTGTCACTACTATTCAAGAGAGCAGTTTCAACATGTGTAAAGACTTAAAATATATTGGCATATCGAAAAGTGTGCTGACTATTGAAAAATTTGCATTTAAGTACTGTGGATTATTAAGGGTAGATGTGCCGACAAGTGTTATTTCTATAGGAGAAGAAGCGTTTAAAGGATGCGGAAGTTTGACTTTAGTAAATATTGAAGGCAATACAGCGATTGGAGCGTGGGCATTCTATGGTGGTAGTATGACGCAAGTTATTATTGGTGATGGTGCTGAAACTATTGGTGAAAATGCATTTGGCTCTTGCCAAAGTTTGATTTCTGTAGTTTTGCCAAAGAGTATTGTAAAGATTTATCAAGGAGCCTTTTATGATTGCCGTAGTTTGGAAGAGGTATATTATGCTGGAAGTGAAGAGGAACGAAAATTAATAGACATTGGTTATAGTAACAATAAACTGAGCAATGCTACGTGGCATTATAACTGGGATGTTTCTCCCGTAATCCCCGGTGATTCCAGCGGAGACGGCGAGGTGAGCATACAGGATGTTGCTCTGTTTCAGCGCTATCTCAACGGCTGGGATGAGGAACTGGATGCAGTTGTCTGCGACGTAAACGCCGACGGCGCCTGTGACAACAAGGATTTGGTTCTGCTTATCCGCTATCTCAATGGTTGGGATGTGGAATTGGTTCTGCCTAATTAATTTGGTAAAAGGCACCCCTGCAGGGGTGCCTTTTTGAATGCAAACGGCAGGGTGTTGTTCTTACAATTCGCACCGACTCCGATAGACACTGTAGGGGCGCATTACGATGCGCCCGCGGGCGATTCTTGAATCGCCCCTACACCCGCACCAACCTCGGATAGAGCCCGTGGGGACGATGCCCACATCGTCCCACCCGTCCTCCCACATTTTACTTTTTCGTGAACTTTTAACGGAAAATATTGTATTTTTACCATCGCCGCGGTATACTATACTGTAATGTAAAGGAGGTGTCGCTATGGAAAAACGACTGTTACTGATTCTCAACCCGATTTCCGGCAAGATGACCGGTAAGCGGCATCTGGCGGACGTGCTGGAGCGGTTCTGCCGCGGCGGATATATTCCCACCGTGTTTGTCACCACTGCCCGCGGTGACGCCTGTCGGCTGGCCGCCGCCCACGGCGGCGAGGCGGACCTGGTGGTGTGCTTGGGGGGCGACGGTACTTTTAACGAGGTGGTCACCGGTCTTCTGAACGCGGGACACACCACCCCGATTGGCTACATCCCCTGTGGCAGCACCAATGATTTTGCCGCCGGCATCGGTCTGCAAAAGACTATTCCGGAGGCCACCGCCGCCATTTTGGAGGGCACCCCTCACACCTACGACGTGGGCGTGTTCGAGGACCGTTATTTCTCCTATGTGGCTTCCTTCGGCATCTTCACCCGCACCTCCTACACTACACCCCAAAACGTGAAAAACGCCTTGGGTCATCTGGCTTATCTGCTGGAGGGTATCAAAGAACTCTCCAATATCCGTCCGTGGCACCTGCGGTTCGAGGTGGACGGTCAGACGGTGGAGGGGGATTACCTCTTCGGTGCGGTGAGCAATGCCACTTCTCTTGGCGGGGTGCTGAAGATGGACCCCGCCGCGGTGGATATGAACGACGGGCGACTGGAATTGTTGTTGGTCAAGATGCCTCGCAACGCCACCGAACTCAGCGAGTGCGTCCGCGCCTTGGCAGAACAGCGGTATGACACCGACGCGATCACGTTTATGAGCGGCTCGGAATTTGTCGTTACCGCCGACCCCGCTATGGATTGGACGCTGGACGGCGAGTGGGGGAGCGGCGGCGACACCCTTTGCATCCGCAATCGGCGGGATGCCATTACATTGATTCATTGAAAGGTGAGTGTACGATGAGAGAGAGCCATCCTAAACAGAGATGGTGGAAAAAGAGTGAGGAAGAAATGCGGGCCCATCCCGTATTAACGGCGGTGTACTTTATTTTGCGGCTGATCGTTGCGGCTATACTGGTGATCAATGTGGTTCAGGGGAGTTATGAAAGCGCTTTCATTTGTGGGTTGTCACTGGTTCTGTTCCTGTTGCCCTCCTTTTTGGAGCACAAACTGCGTGTTGACATCCCTTCTGTGACAGAGATCATTATTCTGCTGTTTATTTTTGCAGCGGAGATACTGGGGGAGTTGTCCAATTATTACGCCCAGTACGAATATTGGGATACCATGTTGCACACGGTCAACGGCTTTTTGTGTGCCGCCTTTGGTTTTTCTATGGTGGATATTCTCACCCGCAATAAGCAGGAGAAGTTCCGCCTGTCCCCGTTGTACGTGGCTTTGGTAGCCTTCTGTTTTTCTATGACGGTGGGGGTGCTGTGGGAGTTCTTTGAGTACGGTATGGATGTGATATTCCATACCAATATGCAGAAGGATACCGTTATGCAGGTTATCCCCGTGGGCGCTCTGGGTACCCATTCCCCCGAGGAGGGGTATTTGGACATCGGTCTGCACGATACCATGGCGGATCTGTTTGTGAATTTTCTCGGCGCGGTGGTGTTCAGTATTCTCGGCTATGTTTACATCCGTCGACGGGGTGAGGGACGCAGCGGTCGTTTGCTGCGGCATTTCCTGCCGGAATTAACCGATCCCGCCCTGCCGGATTCTGAGAAAATATCCCCTGCGGAATAAGAAATAATCACGCCGCATCATCCTAACGGGATGATGCGGCGTCCTTTATGCTTTAAAAACCGCCTTTTCTTGTGCAATACGCACAAAAAGAAACGAGATTTTAGCCATTTTTAGAAAAAGATTTAGTCATTTTTAATTAACTATTGCAATATTTTGCGTTGCGGTATATACTATGTATTGTAGGAGTAGCGTATACTCCATTTATCAACAGGAGGGGATCTCCCTATGAGTCAAGAAAAAACTACCGCGGCAAAGAAGCCTGCCGCCAAAACCACCACTAAGTCCACCGCTAAAAAGACTGCGGCGAAGAAGCCTGCCGCACCCAAGTTGGACGTCCGTGGTCAGCTGAAGAAGGACCTGGAGGAAAAGCTGCAGCAGCAGTTCTCCGTGGGCGGTAAGGACGCCACCGACGCCAACCTGTACAACGCACTGGTGCTGGTGCTCCGCGACCGTATGCGCCGCGAGCGTGTGAAATATATCCATAACGCTCATAAGCAGGATGCCAAGCAGGTCTACTATATGAGTATGGAGTTCCTGATGGGTCGCTCCCTGAAGAATACCCTGTATAACTTGAATTTGACCGAGGATGCCGCCGCCGTGCTGAAGGGCTACGGTGCTAAGCTGGACAACCTCTTCGAGCTGGAGCCGGATGCAGGTCTGGGCAACGGCGGCTTGGGTCGTCTGGCCGCCTGCTTCCTGGACGGTCTGGCCGCCAATGGCATCCCCGCCATCGGCTATTCTCTGCTGTACGAGCTGGGCATTTTCCGCCAGAAGCTGGACAATGGCTGGCAAACCGAGATGCCCGATTTCTGGCTGCCCGGCGGCGAGTGCTGGTTGCTGCCCCGCCCCGAGTTGGCTAAGGAAGTATATTTCGACGGCCATATTGACGAGTGGTGGGACAACAACGGCTTCCATCACGTAGAGCACAACGGCGCTACCAAGGTGATTGCCCAGCCCTACGACCTGATGGTGGCGGGTAAAAACGGCAACGGCGTGTCCACCCTGCGTCTGTGGAAATCCACCGCCCCCGGTATGGATATGACCCTGTTCAATCAGGGCGAGTATATGCGGGCTATGGAGCAGAAGGCTATGGCCGAGGTCATCACCCAGGTGTTGTACCCCGCCGATAACCACCGCGAGGGTAAGAGCCTACGTCTGAGCCAGCAGTATTTCCTGGTATCCGCCTCGGTGCAGGATATCGTTCAGCGCCATTTGGAGAAATACGGCACTATGGATAACCTGCCTGAAATGGCCGCCGTGCATATCAACGATACCCATCCCACCCTGGCGATCCCCGAGCTGATGCGTATTCTGTTAGACGAGTGCGGCTACGGCTGGGAGGCGGCTTGGGATATCGTCCACCGCACCTTTGCCTACACAAACCACACGGTGATGGCGGAGGCTCTGGAGTGCTGGCCCGAGGACCTGTTCGCCCAGCGCCTGCCCCGTATCTACCAGATCGTGCAGGAGACCAACAGACGTTACAGCGACGAGATGATGGCCGCCACTATGGGCAACCGCGATATGGTCAGCCGTATGGCGATCATCAGCTACGGCGTTATTAAGATGGCCAATCTGTGCGTGGCCGCCTGCCACTCCATCAACGGTGTGTCCCAGCTGCACAGCGAGATCGTTAAGGAGACGGTGTTCCCCGAGGCCTACAGTGTTTTCCCCGAGAAGTTCACGAACGTCACCAACGGTATCGCCCACCGCCGCTGGCTGTGCCAGGCCAACCCCGACCTGACCAAGTTTATCTCCGACCGTATCGGCGACGGTTTCGTGCTGGATGCCGCCGAGCTGTCCAAGCTGGAGGCCTACGTGGACGATAAAGAGGCGTTGGCCGAGTTTATGGCTATCAAGCGTAAGAACAAGGAGCGTCTGGCCGCCTATGTGAAGAAGCAGACCGGCGTGGAGCTGAACGTGGATTCTCTGTTCGACGTACAGGTGAAGCGTCTGCACGAGTATAAGCGTCAGCACCTGAACGCTCTGCACATCCTCATCACTTATCTCAAGCTGAAAGAGAACCCCCATATGGAGTTCACCCCCCGCACCTACATCTTCGGTGCCAAGGCGGCCCCCGGCTATCGTTTGGCTAAGGAGATCATCCAGTTTATCTGCAACCTATCCAAGCTCATTGACAGCGACCCCGCCGTCCGTGACAAGCTGAAGGTAGTCTACATCGAGGATTACCGCGTCACTCTGGCTGAATTGCTGATGCCCGCCGCCGACATCTCCGAGCAGATCTCGCTGGCCGGCACCGAGGCCTCCGGCACCGGTAATATGAAGCTGATGATGAACGGCGCCCTGACTTTGGGCACTCTGGACGGCGCTAACGTGGAGATCTGCCAGTCTGTGGGCGAGGAGAATATGTTCCTGTTCGGTATGCGTACCCCCGAGGTGGAGCAGCGCAAGCCCCACTACAACCCCCGTTGGCACTATGAGAACAATGGGGACATCCGCCGCGCCATCGACTTTATGTATCAGGGCTTCGAGGGCCGCAACTACAGCGAGATTGCCAACTCTCTGCTGAATAAGGATCCCTATATGGTGCTGGCCGATTACGAGGATTATGCCCGCGCTCAGGAGGAGTCCGGCCGTCTGTATCTGGATACCGAGGCTTGGGCCCGCAAGGCGTTGCTCAACACCGCCGGCAGCGGCATTTTTGCCTCCGACCGCTCCATCCGCGATTATAACGACCGTATTTGGCACGCCAAGTGCGTCAAGAACGGCAAATAAGACATTCAAAAGAGCCGATGTGTGAACATCGGCTCTTTTCACTTGCACCGCGGTAATAATTGTGATATAATACCTGTGTTAGAGTGTTGCGGAAGAAAGGACGTTTCTTTATGGCACGAGAATGGTTGCTGCGGGGCGTGGACCCCGAGGAGCTGAAACCCGATGAAAAGATTGCCGCCCCCGTTACCCCTAAGGGCTGGCTGGAGAACTTTTGGTATCACCACAAATGGGCCTTTTTGGGTGGCTTGTTTGCGGTGGTGGTGGCCACCGTTCTGGTGGTCCAGCTGGTCACCCGTGACCTGCCGGATTATCACGTCCTGCTGATGACCAAGCAGGCCTATCTGGACCCGGACATCGAGGCGATGGAAAATCTTTTGGCCCAATACGGACAGGATCTGGACGAGGATGGCAAGGTGGAGGTAGCCATCCAGAATTGCCGCATTGATAAGGACACCGGCCTACAGCAAAACAGCGGCTTCCAGATCGTACAGGCCCACCTAATGGCGGGGGACGTGCTGTTCTTCGTGTGGGATGAGGGCGCCTACGAGCTGGTTATGGACGGCATTGATAACGCGATGGAGGAGGGGGATACCTTCCTGACTCCGCTGCCCGCCGTAGCCGGCGTAGAGGGAGAGGGACTGCTGTATAACTGGTCCGGTGATCCCCGTGCCGAGGCGCTGAAGGCCTTCCCTGACACCCTGCTGTTCGGCGTGCGTGACACCCACGGCACCGCCGGCGAAGCACAGCAACTCCACAAGGACTGTATGGCACTGCTGGAGGCCTTTATACAGGGCCGTCATGCTGAATAACAATGTTAAAAAAGGACTGCCTACGGGCAGTCCTTTTCGCATGTTCATCAGCCTATGATCTGTTGTATTACCCACATCACCGCGGCGCCTCCGGCGGCACAGGCGGCGGCACCTCCCCACAGTCGCAGGCGGCACAGCCATCGTTGCCGCCGCAGTCCCGCATAGGTTCCGGCCTGCTCCACCACCTTTTGCGCCAGCGTATGCAGTTTGCCCTCCTCCGGCATTTCACCGCCCCGCACCACCAAAAAAGCCCTCTCAAAATAGGGGCTGCCGGTGTGGGTCACCTCGATCATCTGCCGATGTACGCCCTTGATCATCCATCATCTTCCTTTCCCGTTTCATCACCGGATAGTATCTCCGTCCCCACCCCCGCTATGCAAATATTACAATTTGTAAATGTTGGACTTGTGGAAATCTCACACGAACTTCCCCAAAAATGGGGGAAAACTCGGTGGAAAATGTGAAAAACCATTGATTTATACGGAGATTTCCAAAATTTGGACTGTGAAAGTTATCGGTTTCGGTCGGTAAATGTCGCAAAAAAAGAATACAAAAAGTTATACCCCCCTTACGACTTTTGCGGGCGGAAAAAATATATGGGCAAGTTGGTAATAAAGGTTGAAAAATCCGTAATAGTAATGTATAATATATTCTGTATTTTTGTGTGGTTTTCTAAACCGCGGAAAGTGAGGTCTTTTAATATGGCAGACAATAAGAAAATGGTAGAAGCCATCACCTCTATGGACGAGGATTTTGCCAAATGGTACACCGACATTGTAAAAAAAGCGGAGCTGATCGAGTACACCAGCGTTAAGGGTTGTATGGTTATTCGCCCCTATGGCTACGCTATTTGGGAGCACATTCAGAGCATTCTGGACGGTATGTTCAAGGCTACCGGCCACGAGAACGTGAATATGCCTATGTTCATCCCCGAGAGCTTATTGCAGAAGGAGAAGGATCACGTAGAGGGCTTCGCCCCTGAAGTGGCGTGGGTCACCTACGGCGGCAGTGAGCAGTTGGAGGAGCGCCTGTGTGTGCGCCCCACCTCCGAGACCCTGTTCTGCGAGCACTTTGCTAATATTGTTCACTCCTACCGCGACCTGCCCAAACTGTACAATCAGTGGGTCAGCGTGGTGCGCTGGGAGAAGACTACCCGTCCTTTCTTGCGCTCACGCGAGTTTTTGTGGCAGGAGGGTCACACCATCCACGCCACCGCCGAGGAGGCTATCATCGAGACCGAGCAGATGCTGAACATCTACACCAAGTTCTGTCAGGAGTATTTGGCTATGCCGGTGGTGCAGGGCCGTAAGACCGACAGCGATAAGTTTGCCGGTGCCGAGGCCACCTATTGCATCGAGGCGCTGATGCACGACGGTAAGGCGCTGCAGGCGGGTACCAGCCACTATTTCGGCGATGGCTTCGCCAAGGCCTTCGATATCCAGTATACCGACAAGAACAATAAACAGCAGTACGTCCACGAGACCTCTTGGGGCGTCACCACCCGTCTCATCGGCGCCATCATTATGACCCACGGCGACGACAACGGCCTGGTACTGCCCCCCGCCGTGGCCCCCATTCAGGTGGTGGTGCTGCCCATCGCCGCCCATAAGCCCGGCGTGCTGGAAAAGGCGGCTGAGATCAAGGATAAGATCGCCAAGGTGGCCCGTGTCAAGCTGGACGACAGCGATCAGTCCCCCGGCTGGAAGTTTGCCGAGTATGAGATGAAGGGTGTGCCCCTGCGTTTGGAGATCGGTCCCCGCGACATCGAGCAGAACCAGTGTGTCATCGTCCGCCGCGATACCCGTGAGAAGATCGTGGTGTCCTTGGACGAGCTGGAGACGAAGATTCCCGAGCTGCTGACCGCTGTCCGCGACGGCATCTACCATAAGGCTTTGGAGAACCGCGAGAAGAAGACCTACGCCTGCAAGACCATGGATGAGATCATCACCGCTCTGGAGCAGAACGGCGACGGCTTTATCAAGGGTATGTGGTGCGGTGACGAGGCTTGCGAGGACGAGGTTAAGGAGAAGACCGGCGTGGGCTCCCGTTGCATTCCCCTGGAGCAGGAGCAGATCTCCGACACCTGCATCTGCTGTGGCAAACCTGCCAAGCACCTCATCTACTGGGGCAAAGCGTACTAATATAGGGCAAAGGCCCCCTTTTGTAAAGGGGGTAGTCACGGCACAGCCGTGACTGAGGGAGTTAACTCCTAACTTTAACAAAGCGAGGTAACAACTATGAACCAGTTAGCACTTCCAACCGCCGGTGATCCGGTGGCGATTATGCACACCAATATGGGCGATATTTCTATTCGTATGTTCCCCGACCACGCCCCCAAGGCTGTGGAGAACTTTACCACCCACGCGAAGAATGGCTACTATAACGGCATCGTGTTCCATCGCGTTATCAAGGGCTTTATGATCCAGGGCGGTGACCCCACCGCCACCGGTTGCGGCGGCGAGAGCATCTGGGGCCACAACTTTAAGGACGAGTTCACCCCCGAGCTCCACAATCTCCGCGGTGCCCTGTCTATGGCCAACGCGGGCCCCGGCACCAACGGCAGCCAGTTTTTCATCGTCCAGGCGGACAGCGTCCATCCCTCTCTGCTGGAGCAGATGAAGGATCCCCGTTTGGCAGAGGCGTATCCCCCCGAGTGTGCCGAGGCCTATGCCAAGGTAGGCGGCACCCCCCATCTGGACTACCGTCACACCGTCTTCGGTCAGGTGTATGCGGGCATGGACGTGGTGGATGCCATCGCCAACGTGGCCACCAACGGCGCCGACAAGCCCCTGGAGGACGTAACCATCCTGTCCATTGATGTCTGCGACTATGAATAATTGCTTAGAGCGGGCGTATGCTCTGTTAGAGGAACTGACGCCGCTGACAACCGATTGCGGCGCGGTATGTGACGGGCGTTGCTGTCAGGAATCTGCCGACAGCGAAGGAATGCTGTTGTTCCCCGGTGAGGAGACCCTGCTGGCGGAGGACGGCTATACCATTCGTCCTGCCGACGGTGGTTATCTGCTGACCTGCGGTGGCAGATGCGACCGCACCCGCCGCCCCTTATCCTGCCGTATCTTCCCGCTGTTCCCTTACCTTACTGAGGAGGGTCGGATCAAAGCGGTGTACGACCCCCGTGGGTACCGTATGTGCCCCTTGGTGCGGGAGTGTGCCCACGTACCGCTGGACAGAGACTTCGTCCGTGCCGTGCGTATGGCAGGTCGGATATTGATGGAGGACCCTGTCTGCGCCGCGTTTTTGCGGCAGAACAGCCGCGAGATCGACGAATTAAATCGTTTGGTAGGTTTGGACAAGGAACGTCCGCCTATTGCCAGAAGAAAACCGTAAAGGAGTATAAACCTATGAAACTGATTAAGAAACTGGCCCTGCTGATGGCCATCCTGATGACCCTGTGTCTGTGCGCCGCCTGCGGCGACGACGTGGAACCCACCACCGGCGACGGCGCGAACAACGGTTACAGCGAACCCAAGCCCAACACCGCGGTCACCGACAAGTATGCCGATAAGGCCTACGGCTTTCAGCAGGAGATGCCTGCGGTGGGCGACACCGTAGCCATTATGCACACCACCATGGGTGATATTTATATCCGTTTCTTCCCTGAGGCGGCCCCCAAGGCGGTGGAGAACTTCACCACCCACGCCAAGAACGGTTATTACAACGGCCTGACCTTCCACCGCGTGATGGGGGACTTTATGATCCAGGGCGGTGACCCCAAGGGTGGCGGCACCGGCGGAGAGAACATCTGGAAAACCGAGGGCTTTGAGGATGAGTTTGACAAGAAGCTGATGAACATCCGCGGCTCTCTGGCTATGGCCAACAGCGGCCCCAAGACCAACGGCAGCCAGTTCTTCATCAATCAGGCGAAGCCTGCCGGCACTGCTGAAGAAATGAAAAAGCAGTTCGACTACGAAACTCAAATAAAGCAGTATGAGGGCTACTATCAGCAGTTCGTTACTATGTATGGTGAGCAATTTACTGCTACTTTCCCCGATGTAACCTCTTTTATTGACGGTTACGTAGGCGGCATTTCCCCCGACAGCCGTCTGGTGCCCGACGAGGTATGGGATCTGTACGCCAAGGTGGGCGGCAACATCCATCTGGACGGTGCCTGGCGCTCTACCGGCGGTCATACTGTCTTCGGCCACGTGTATAAGGGTATGGACGTGGTGGATGCCATCGCCGCCGTGGAGGTGGTGGACCCCGCTAACTCGAACTATAAACCTAAGACCGACGTGAAGATTACCTCTATTGAGATTACCACTTATCAGGGTTAATTCATAACAAAAACACAGAAAGGAGGAGCGGCGATGACCATCGAGGTACAGGGGCGCACCGTGTCCTATATTGATACCGACCCTCAAAATGAGCGAAATCTCCCCGCGGCGCTGTTCCTCCACGGTTGGGGCGCCCCTGCCGAGACCTATCGGCTGATGCTGGACCACTTGGCACAGTATTGCCGCGTGGTGGCCCCCGATCTGCCCGGCTTCGGCGGCTCCGCCGAGCCGAGTGAGCCTTGGTGCGTGGACGATTACGTGGACTGGACGGTGGCTTTTGCCGCTGCGCTGGGTCTCACCGAGGTGATTCTGATGAACCACTCCTTCG
This sequence comes from Acutalibacteraceae bacterium, assembly GCA_045592345.1. GTDB lineage: Bacteria > Bacillota > Clostridia > Oscillospirales > Acutalibacteraceae > UBA5905. The sequence goes on from JAZNUN010000083.1 coordinate 57,096, forward strand.
GCGGTCGTATCAGCATTAAGTTGTTGGCACAGCGTCCCTTGCCCTTTGGGGTGCGTAAGGCGGTGTTTATGGATGCCGCGGGCATCCTGCCCAAGCGGGGATTATCCTACTACGCCAAGGTGTATAGCTATAAAGCGATGAAAAAGCTGTTTCCCAAACTGGCCGCCAAACGGCAGGGCAAGGCGGGGTCGGCTGACTACCGCAACGCCTCGCCGCTGATGCGGCAGACTATGGTGCGGTGCATCAACGAGGACCTGACCCATCTGCTCAAAGACAATCCCGTATCCACCCTGCTGATCTGGGGTTCGGCGGATACCGCCACCCCTTTGTCTGATGGACAGAAGATGGAGCAACTCATTCCCGACGCGGGTCTGGTGGTGCTGGAGGGGGCGGGGCACTTCGCCTTTGCCCAGCAGTGGGGTCTGTGCAGCCGCGTACTGGATTCCTTTTTGAAAGGGGTGTAATAGGATGGAACTGTGGTTCAAAATTGCTTTTTTAGCCGCCGCCACGCTGAATTTTGCGGTGCAGGCGGTGTATTTTACCCATATGCTCCAGCTCAATTCCTACCGCCCCGAGCGATACAAGAAATGGTGCACCGACAACGATAAAAAACTGGTCACCGTCCCCCGTGTGCTTCCTTTTTTGTGTGTGCTCAGCCTGTGGCTGGCGGGTAAGGTGGAGGCGTGGATCCTCTACGCTGTATGCGCCGCGGTGCTGTCGTTGACCGCCATCTTAAATTGGCCCCGAAAGGCCAAAAAGCCGCTGGTGGTCACCGCCCGTGTGCGGCGGCTGTTCTTCACTCAAGGGGTGCTGTGCGCCGCCTTGCTGTGCACCGTCCTGCTCCCCGCCTATCGGGGCGTGGCGCTGATCGGGGTAGCCAACATCGTGGTGTGGCTGTTTACCGGCGTTGCCAATCTCATCAATATCCCCTTTGAAAACGCCATTGCCAAGGGTTTTGTCAAGGACGCCGCCAAGCGGCTGGAGGCAATGCCCCACCTGACGGTGGTGGGCATCACCGGCAGCTACGGCAAGACCAGTGTGAAGAACTATCTGAACGCACTGCTGTCGGCTAAGTACAACGTACTGATGACCCCCGGCAGCTACAATACCACCATGGGTGTGGTACGCACCATCCGTGAGATGTTGCGCCCCTCCCACGAGATATTTATTGCCGAGATGGGCGCCAAACAGACGGGAGATATCAAAGAAATCTGTGACTTAGTTCACCCTAAGTACGGTATCATCACGTCCATAGGTGAACAGCATTTAGAGACCTTTGGGTCGATAGACAACATTATCTCGACTAAGTTTGAGCTGGCAGACGCCATCCCCGAGGACGGATTTGCCATCCTCAATTACGATAATGAGTACATCCGTTCCCGCACCGTGACCGTCCCCACCGTCACCTATGGTGACGCGGACAGCGGCGCCGGCTATCGCTACAGCGATATGGCGGTGGACACCCACGGCTGTCAGTTCACCCTGACCGCCCCCGATGGGGAGTCCTGCCGCTACACCACCCATCTGTTGGGTGCTCATAACATTCAGAACTTAGCAGGCTGTATGGCACTGGCCCACACGTTGGGCATTTCTCTGAAAGAGATGGTGTATCCCGTGCGGCTCATTAAGACGGTGGAGCACCGTCTGCAGTTACTGCCCAACGGCTACATCGACGACGCCTACAACTCCAACCCCGCAGGCTTCCGCAGTGCGTTGGATACGCTGGCGGCCTTTGATGCCCAGCGGGTGCTGGTCACCCCCGGTATGGTGGAGCTGGGCGACCGTCAGGACGCCCTCAACCGCGAACTGGGCGAATATGCCGCCACCCGCTGTGACTGGGCGGTGTTGGTGGGGCTTAAGCAGGCCCCCCCGCTGAAAGAGGGTCTGCTGGCGGGCGGCTTCCCCGAGGAGCGGATCTTCGTAGCCGCCACCCTGCAGGAGGGACTTCAATTTGTGAATAACCTGCCCCGCGAGGGGGAGCGGATCGTTCTGCTTGAAAATGATTTGCCCGATAATTTCTAAGGAGGCATAGATTATGAAGACAAGAGTTGCGGTAATTTTCGGTGGTCACAGTGTGGAGCACGAGGTGTCCATCATCTCGGGTCTGCAGGCGCTGAACGCACTGAATACCGATAAATACGAGACTTTCCCTCTGTACATTTCCAAGGATAATTGCCTCTACGTAGGCGAGAACCTGCGGCAGATCGCCTCCTATCGGGATATGAAGGCCTGTCTGGCACAGGCCACCCGCGTGCTGCCCGTCCCCGGCGAGCAGGGCATCGAGCTGGTGCGCTATCCTATGAAAAAGTTTGGTAATAACACCTTGGCTACCTTTGACGTGGCCATCCCCGTGGTGCACGGCACCAACGTGGAGGACGGTACCCTGATGGGTTACTTAGAGATGCTGGGCGTGCCTTACGCCGCCTGTGACGTGACCTCCTCTGCCTTGGGTATGGATAAGTTTGCGATGAAGGGTGTGCTGGCTCAGGCGGGTATCCCCGTGCTACCCGCACGGCAGTACACCGGCAAGCAGTATGCCGTGGACAGCGACACCGTATTGGCTGAGATCGAGTCTGAGATCGGCTATCCCGTTATTGTGAAGCCCGTTAACTTAGGCTCTTCCGTGGGTATCTCCAAGGCGAAGAACCACGCCGAGTTGGTGGACGCTATGGACCTGGCGGTATCCTTCTCCGCCCGTGTGCTGGTGGAGCGGGCTGTGCCCAATCTGCGTGAGATCAACTGCGCGGTGCTGGGCGACTATGAGGACGCCCGTCCCTCTGCCTGTGAGGAGCCGCTGAACGCGGAGGATATCCTCACCTTTGGCGATAAGTATCTGTCCGGCGGCGGCGGTAAAAACGGCGGCTCCAAGGGTATGACCGACCTCAAGCGCCGCTGTCCCGCGGAGCTGCCCGAGGGTATGACCGAGCAGGTGCAGGAGTTGGCTGTCGCCACCTTTAAGGCGCTGGGTTGTTTGGGCGTGGCCCGCATCGACTTCCTCAACGATAAGGAGACCGGCGAACTGTGGGTCAACGAGATCAACACCATCCCCGGGTCCCTGTCCTTCTACCTGTGGCAGGAGGTGGGTCTGTCCTTCGGCGGCCTGATGGATGAGCTGGTGCGCCTGGCCTTTAAGCGCCAGCGTGAGCGGGAGGCCCTGACCTTCACCTACGAGAGCAATATCCTCTCCGGCACCACCTTCGGTGCTAAGGGTAGCAAAGGCAAGGCGTAAATAAGAATGAAAAAAGGAGCAACCCGTATGGGTTGTACTTTTAATGACAGTAAAAATGCTGTGTAGAAACTTTCTACACAGCATTTTAATTTTGTCTAATACCGTAAACAAGCAGGACAACTGGGTGCCCAAATACCCCTTGTTAGGAGCACCCAAAATCCGTTTTTGCCAGATCAATTATTCGACAGAATAGATTTTTGCTTGATTATCAATGACCGAACATCCATATTTTCAACTGTTTTTCTACGGGAAAATACATTATGAAAGTGTTTTCTTTGCCAGTTATGTAAGTGTATTCTTGTTCGAAATCAGGATGATACTCTTCAGGTATATTGTAAGTTTCAAAATAATCCAGCATACCTTCAATATCAGCTTCTGTAATAGGTGAAGATGCTTTAACATCGGAAAAGCACGGAGGTTCTGCGTCAAGTGAATATACAGAATATTGACCTGCACAACCTACAAAAGTGTCATCCTGAAAATGATATAATTCTTTCATATCATTCGGCAAATCATATCCAGTAATTCTTTCAACACGTTCAATGCTTGTTATGGTTTTATTGCAACCTAATAAAGATAAAATCGCAAGAATTATCATTGTAAGCATGAACAACTTTTTCATTGACCGTCACCCCTTCAAAACGAAATTTACCGATTAGTGTTATTATAGCATAATTTAGGTCAATAGTAAAGGTATATAAAAAATACCCGTGATGTTTCGGCATCACGGGTACAATGAGTTTATAGAAAACTGTCCTTTAGAGTACAACCCGTATGGGTTGCTCCTTTTTGTTACGCACAGTCTGGTCTTGCCTCCCCTTGTCAGGGGAGGTGGCTTTTGCCGTAGGCAAAAGTCGGAGGGGTAGTTTGGCTTTGTACAGATTTTGACTACCCCTCAGTCCTCGCGTTGCTCGGACAGCTCCCCTGACAAGGGGAGCCGAGGGGGATTGTGCGTAACATAAGAAACAGACCTCTGCTTGTTGCAGAGGTCTGTTTTTGCATCTTATTCCAATTCGAATGCGCCGGTGTAGAGCTGGTAGTAGGTACCTTTCTGCGCCAGCAGGGTTTCGTGGTTGCCCCGCTCGATGATGCGGCCGTGCTCCAGTACCATAATCACGTCGGCGTCCATAATGGTGGACAGACGGTGGGCGATGACGAACACGGTGCGTCCCTCCATCAGCTTATCCATACCGCGGCTCACAATGGCCTCGGTGCGGGTGTCAATGGAGGAGGTGGCCTCGTCCAGGATCAAGCAGGGCGGGTCGGCTACCGCCGCGCGGGCGATGGCGATCATCTGCCGCTGACCCTGAGACAGGTTGGCGCCGTTGTTCGTCAGCAGGGTATCGTACCCCTGGGGCAGACGGCGGATGAAGTCATCCGCACCCACCAGTTTAGCGGCCTCGCGGCACTGCTGGTCGGTGGCCTCTAAGTTGCCGTAGCGGATATTATCCATCACGGTGCCGGTGAATAGATTGGTCTCCTGCAACACGATGCCCAGAGAGCGACGCAGGTCGGATTTTTTGATTTTGTTGATATTGATACCGTCATACCGTACCTTACCGTCTGCGATGTCGTAGAAGCGGTTGATAAGGTTGGTGATGGTGGTCTTTCCCGCACCGGTGGAGCCTACGAAGGCCACCTTCTGACCCGGTTCGGCGTAGACGGACACGTCGTGGAGGACGGGCTTGCCCTCCTCATAGGCGAAGTCCACCTCGGTGAGCCGTACATCGCCCTGCAAGGGGGTGTAGGTGACGGTGCCGTCACCGTGGGGATGCTTCCACGCCCAGCGACCGGTGCGCTTAGCACTCTCGGTGATGGTGCCATCTTCTGCGACATTGGCACGGACCAGAGTTACGTAGCCGTCATCCACCTCCGGTTCGGTATCCATCAGCTCAAACAGACGCTCAGCGCCCGCCAGACCCATAGCAATGTGGTTGATCTGCTGGGAGACCTGGTTGACGTTGCCGGTGAACTGCTTGGTCATATTCAGGAAGGGGACCACTACGGAGATGGTCAAGGGCAGACCGGACAGACTGAAGTTGTTGACCCCCAGCACTAAGAACAGACCGCCGATCATAGCGCAGGCCACGTATAAGACGTTGCCGATGTTCATAATGATGGGGCCTAAGCTGTTGGCAAAGGCGTGGGCGCGGAAACTGTCCTCGTACAAGGCATCGTTGAGGGCGTCAAAGTCCTGCTGTGCCTCGTCCTCGTGGCAGAATACCTTGACCACACGCTGACCGTTCATCATCTCTTGGATAAAGCCCTCGGTGCGGCCCACGGCCTGCTGCTGGCGGACGAAGTACTTGGCGGAGCCGCCGCCGATCTTCTTGGATACAAAGAACATAACAATCACGCCCAACAGCACTACCAGTGTCATCAAGGCGCTGTAATACAGCATAATGAACAGCACCGTGACCACCACGATGCCCGCCTGCATCAGACTGGGGATGGACTGGGAGATCAGCTGACGCAGGGTGTCGATATCGTTGGTGTAATGGCTCATAATATCGCCGTGCTTGTGGGTGTCAAAGTACTTGATGGGCAGATTCTGCATCCCGTCAAACATCTTACACCGCATCTTGCTGAGGAAGCCCTGGGTGATATAGGCCATCAGCTGAGACTGCAGTACCGTCAGGATGATGGACACCAGATACAGACCGATCAGGGCGCCGATCAGCGGCATAATCTGGGGCAGTGCCGCCTCCCAAGAAACGCGGTTTGTCAAGCTCTGCTCGATCACATCCAGAATGTTCTTGGTAAAGATAGCGGGGATGGAGTTAACGATGGCGGCGAAGATGATGCAGAATACCACGAGGGGAATCAGCTTGGGATAGAAGTGATACAGTAGTTTCAGAGTGCGGGGGAGGGTCTCTTTCTTCACTTTGGGGCGGGGACCCATGGGACCGCGACCGCCGGGACCCTTCATAGGAGGTTTACTCATGCCTCATCGCCTCCTCTCGTTTGCTGGTTGTAAATCTCTTGATACATCTCGCAGGAGGCCAGTAGCTCGTTATGGTTGCCGGCGGCGACGATGCGGCCGCCGTCCAGCATCAGGATCAGATCGGCATCCATCACAGACGCTACACGCTGTGCAATGATAATCTTGGTGGTTTCGGGGATATAGCTCTTGAATCCGCCGCGGATGAGGGCATCCGTGCGGGTGTCCACCGCGCTGGTGGAGTCGTCCAAAATGAGGATCTTCGGCTTTTTCAGCAGGGCGCGGGCGATACACAGGCGCTGTTTCTGACCGCCGGACACGTTGGTGCCGCCCTGCTCGATGTGGGTGTCGTATCCATCGGGGAAGGAGGACACGAAATCGTGGGCCTGTGCCAGTTTACAGGCCTCCACCAGTTCCTCGTCGGTGGCGTCGGGGTTGCCCCAGCGCAGGTTATCCTTAATGGTGCCGGCGAACAGCAGATTCTTCTGCAACACCATCGCCACCGCGCCGCGCAGGGTGTCCATATCGTACTGCCGCACGTCCACGCCGCCCACCTCGACGGCACCCTCGGTGACGTCGTACAGACGGGGGATGAGCTGGACCAGGGTGGATTTGCCCGAGCCGGTACCGCCCAGGACACCTACCGTCATACCGCTGCGGATGGTCAGGTCGATGTCGGACAGGGCGTAGTTCTCCGCCTTAGCGGAATACTTAAAGTTCACGTTGCGGAAGGTGACAGAGCCGTCCTTGACCTCGTACACAGGCTCGGCGGGGTTGTGCAGGGTGGATTCCTCGCCCAGCACCTCGGCAATGCGCTTGATGGCCTCGGCGGAGATGGTGAGGGTGACGTAGATCATAGACAGCATCATCAGCTGCATCAGCACCTGCATGCCGTAGGTAAGCATAGCGGAGATCTCGCCCACGCCGATGGCAGTGCCGTCGGTGGTGATAATGAGGAACGCGCCCATCACCAGCACGAACACCATATTGAAGTAACTGCAGAAACGCATCAGCGGCTCGTTGAGCACCACCAGACGCTCCGCCTTGGTGAAATCCTTGCAGATGTCGTCGGAGGCGGCGTGGAATTTCTCGCGCTCGTAGTTCTCGCGGGAGAAACCCTTGACCACGCGGATGCCGCGGACGTTCTCCTCAATGGACTCGTTGAGACGGTCGTATTTCTTGAATACACGGCGGAAGGCGGGCATGGCAAACCGTGCCACCGTCAGCAGACCACCCGCCAACAGGGGGATGATGACCACAAAGGCAAAGGCCAGGTTGCCGCCCATTACAAAGGCCATAATGGTGGAGAAGATCAGCAGCAGAGGGGCCCGCACCGCGATGCGGATGAGCATCATATAGGACATCTGGGCATTGTTGATGTCGGTGGTCATACGGGTGACCAGCGATGCGGAGGAGAACTTATCCATATTCTCAAAGGAGAAGGTTTGGATCCGCTCGAAAATGTCGTGGCGCAGATTTTTGGCAAAGCCGCAGGAGGCTTTGGCACAGGTAAAGCCGGCGATACCGCCGCAACACAACGACGCTATCGCCATAGCGATCAGAATCAGACCACTACGTAGGATGTCGTTCAGGTCCGCGCCGTTTTCCACGCTGTTGATAAGCTGGGCGGCGATGAAGGGGATGAAGCATTCGATCACCGCCTCTAAAGCGATAAACAGCAGGGTGAGAATGGAGGGGAGTTTGTATTCCCGCACGCATCTCAATAGTCGCTTGTACATAGGATTCCTTCTTTCGTGTGTATGCTTAAAAACTAACGTTTCCATTATAAACCTTATGCATTTTTAAGTCAATAAAACAGGGGCGAATGTTCAAAAATTGTTTATAAAAAGCCGCCGTTCGGTGTGAACGGCGGCAAAGGATCAGTTATTACGGAAAGTATCCCGCTCCACCAGATGGGTGGGCAGAACGATGTGGGGTTCTGCCGTATTACCTGTGGCAAGGGCGTCCAGTACGCCGAGGGCACGGGCGCACATCTCGGCAGGGGTGCAGTCCACGCTGGTCAGTTCGGGGTTAGCGCAACGGGCGGTGAGAGAGTTGTTAAAGCCGATGACAGGCATATTCAGGCCGGTGCGCTGTAATGCTTTTTGGGCACCCAACGCCAGTATATCCTCGGCGCCGATGACGGCGTCGAAGGTGACCCGCTTGATCAGCAGGTTCTTAATACAAGCGTTGACGTCCTCGGGGCGGGTACCCACCTGCAGCAGCAGGGCGGGGTCAAAGGGAATGCCTGCTGTCTCCAGAGCGGCCTTGTAGCCCTCGATCTTCTCCTGACAGCTGTGGCTGTGCCGTCCGTACAGAAACAGCACCCGCCGCCGCTGACGCCGCATCAGCAGCTCCACCAGCTCGGCTACCGCGGCACGGTGGTCGCAGGTGACGCAGTACACGCCGGGGGCGTCCACGTAGCCTTCTAACAGAATTATCGGCACCTGCTTGGCGGCCTCGGCAATGGGGGAGGAGGTCAGATCTTCAAATTGCATAGGACCCACACACAGAATGGCGGTGACACCGCTTTTAAGCATATCTTCTAAACTCTGCTGTTCCTCGGTGGGGGTATTGCCGATGCTCCGCAGGATCATAGGCAACTGTCGCTGACGTAGTTGTTCCTCTAAACAGGCGATCATATCCGCGTAATAGGGATCACGGATATCGGCGCACAGAACACCCACCCCCTGCAGGGAGACGGCGGGGGCGGAGGGCTCGGCGCCGCTGCCCAGACTCCGTGCCAGAGCGCTGGGGGTATAGTTGGCCTCCTCCATCACCGCCAGGATCTTGGCGCGGGTGGCGGCGCTGACGTTGGGATTGTTATTCAGTACGCGGGACACGGTGGCGATGGATACACCGCATTTATCGGCAATATCATAAATATTCATACCGTGTTCTCCTTTCTGTAAGCACTTACATAGCCCAGTATACCCGTACTTTTGATAAAATGCAAGAAAAATTTTGTTTTCCTGTCATTTCCGCCGTTGATACCTTGCATTTTGCGGCGGGTGGGTTTATAATAAACTGAAACTTATGTGAAATGGGGTGCCGCTGTGTCCGGTGTCGGTATGTCCCGCCGTATGCGGGGCAACCTATTGTTGTTGCTCACCGCCTTTATCTGGGGTGTGGCCTTTGTGGCACAGAAAGAGGGCGGTGCTACGGTGGGCAGTCTGACCTTTAACGGGGTGCGTTCTCTGCTGGGCGGCGGATTGCTGCTCACGCTGTTGCCCCTTCTGGATCGGATAGGCTTATCCCGCCGACCCCAAACCGCGGAGGAGAGAAAATCCCTGTGGTTGGGAGGCGTGCTGTGCGGTCTGGCATTGTTCACCGCCACCAACCTGCAACAGCTGGGTCTGGCCACCACCACGGCGGGTAAGGGCGGATTTATCACCGCCCTGTATATCGTGCTGGTGCCTGTGTTCGGTCTGTTTATCGGGCGACGCACCACCCTGTATACTTGGTTGGGTGTGGTGCTGGCGGTGGCGGGTCTGTATCTGCTGTGTATGCAGGGGGAGAGCGGCATCGGCGGCGGCGACCTACTGGTGATGGCCTGTGCCCCCGTGTTCGCGGTGCAGATTCTGCTGGTGGACCGTTTTGCCCCCCGCACCGATTGCATCCGTCTGTCCTGTATCCAGTTTTTCACGGTGGGTATTCTGAATCTGCCGCTGATGTTCCTTTTTGAGTCCCCCTCGCTTACCGCCCTGGCGGATTGCTGGGTGTCGGTGCTGTATGCGGGCCTGCTGTCCAGCGGCGTGGCCTATACCCTGCAGATCGTGGCCCAAAAGGACGCCCACCCCACCACCGCATCGGTACTGATGAGCTTTGAGTCGGTGTTTGCGGTGCTGGCGGGGGTGGCACTGCTGGGGGATCGGATGACGGCGTGGGAATGGACCGGCTGTGCCGTGATGTTCGCGGCGGTGATTCTGGCCCAGTTGCCTACGCGAAAGAAGAAAGGTGCTTAGATATGGATTTTAAAGGTATTTCCGCCGAGAGTCTGTTCCTGCTGGCGGAGAATCGCTTTCAGGACAGCAAGGCATTCTATGAAGAAAATAAACCCGCCATTAATAAGGGGGTGGTACACCCCCTCAAGCAGTTGGTGGCGGATATGACCCCCGCTATGCTGGCGGTGGACCCCCGCCTGGGCGGTCACGTCAGCCGTGTGCGGCGGGATAACCGCTTTACCCACGATAAGCGTATGTACCGCGAGAATATGTGGATCGTGTTTATGCGGGATAAGCGGGCGTATGATTGGTGCCTGCCCGCGTTCTATTTGGATTTTTCCATTGCCCGTGCCGAGTGGGGTCTGGGCTTTTACTCCGCCACACCTGCGGTGATGCGGGCGCTCCGCCGCCGTGTAGAGGCGGACATTCCTCGCGCCGAAGCGGCGGTAAAGACTGCCCGTAAGGGTGGCTTTGAATTGGGTGGACGCCCCTACGCCAAGCCACGCAGCACCGAGGAAACGCCGGAATTACTGCGCCCCTTCTACGATTGCCGCAGTGTGGATCTGTCCCGCTGTGAGGGGGCGGATTTCGTGGCGGATGCCGACCTGCCCAACCGCCTGTTGGCGGGGTTTGCGGCGCTGGCTCCTATGTATGAACTGCTGATGGAGGCCGTGGAGGAAGCCATCGGTATACGAGAGGTGTGATAGTATGTTAGACAAGATCAAAAATGACGCTGTTGCCGCCGTCAGTGAACTGCTGGAGGTGTCCCATCTCAAGGCGGGGGACATCCTCGTTATCGGTTGTTCCTCCAGCGAGATGGTGGGGGAGAAGATCGGCACCCACTCCAGTGTGGACGCCGCCGCCGCCCTGGCGGATGCGGTGCTGCCGCTGCTGAAAGAGGCGGGGGTGTACGTGGCGGTGCAGTGCTGTGAGCACCTCAACCGCGCCTTGATACTGGAGTCCGCCGCGGCGGAGAAGTATAGCTACGATCCCGTTAACGTGGTGCCCCAACCCAAGGCGGGCGGTTCCTTCGCCACCGCCGTGTGGGGGCGGATGGATACCCCTGTGGCGGTGGAGCATATCCGTGCCCACGCGGGTTTGGACATCGGCGGTACCCTTATCGGTATGCACCTGCGTGAGGTGGCAGTTCCGGTACGGCTGAGCGTCAAAGCCATCGGTGAAGCACCGATCCTGTGCGCCCGCACCCGCCCCAAATTTATCGGCGGCGTCCGCGCGACCTATGACGAGAGTAAACTGTAAACTATTTCCATAAGGAGTGTATGAATATGGCAGATTGTAATCACGATTGCAGTTCCTGCAGCCAGAAATGCAGTGAGCAGGACCTGCGTAAGCCGCTGAACCAGTACAGCACCATCAAAAAGGTGGTGGCGGTGTCCAGCGGTAAGGGTGGCGTGGGTAAATCCTCCGTCACCGCGATGCTGGCGGTGATGATGGCCCGCCGCGGCTATAAGGTGGGCGTGCTGGACGCGGATATCACCGGCCCCTCCATCCCCAAGGCCTTCGGAATTACCCGTCACGCCATGGCCAACGAGTTGGGTATCCTCCCCGAGGAGACCCATATGAACATCAAGGTGATGTCCATTAACCTCCTGCTGGAGGACACCAACGCCCCCGTGGTGTGGCGCGGTCCCGTGGTGGCCGGCGCGGTGACCCAGTTCTGGACCGACGTGGTGTGGGGCGACCTGGACGTGCTGTTTATTGATATGCCCCCCGGTACCGGCGACGTGCCGCTGACCGTGTATCAGAGCATCCCGCTGGACGGCAACGTTATTGTCACCACCCCCCAGTCCTTGGTGCAGATGGTGGTGGGCAAAGCTCACCGTATGGCGGATATGCTTAGTGTACCCGTATTGGGCTTTGTGGAGAATATGAGCAGTGTCAAGTGCCCTGATTGCGGCAAGGTGATCCCCCTGTTCGGTGACGGACAGGGTCTGGAGAAGGCTGCCGCCGAGATGGGTCTGCCTGTGCTGGCAAAGCTGCCTATGGACGCGAACATTGCCGCCCTGTGCGACAGCGGCGAGATCGAGCGGGTGGTGTGCGATGAGATCGCCCCCGCCGTGGACGCGGTGGAAGCACTGCTGAAATGAGGATAGAAAAAAGCCGAGGCTCACGCCTCGGCTTTTTGTTACCATAGTTTGAAATTGTGTTCTTTGACAAAATCCTTGAGGAATACCACGTAAAATACCACCAACCCAATGGCCAACAGGGTCAGCACAGCCAGCAGGATATAGTGGCGTATCTTCAGCTTCAGATCCGGCTTCTCCGGCAGCATACGCAGGCGGTACAGGGCGGGGGACAGCGCCCCCAGCACCACCGCGATGAGGATGGCCTCAATGGGGAACATCACCAGGTTCTTCACGATACGGGTGAGGTTGATAAGACTGTAGGCCTCGGCTTTTTCCACGCCGTAAAACACCAGATAGTACCATTTCATGATCGCCGAGGTCAGTATCACATTGCTGATCATATTCACCGTGAACTTGGCGGTCATAGCACGGGATACGGTGAGCCGACGGCGCCAGAAGAACAGACCGAAGATCAAGGAACTGCTCATATCCGTCAGCATAAAGGGCAGGAAATAGGGGCCATCGGGGTGCAAGAGGTATCCCAGCGGGTCGCTGACAATGGCGCCCACTACACCCACCACGGGGCCGTACACCATAGCGCCCACTGAATTAAACAGGGCGGCCACGTTGATGTTTAAGCCCGGGGCGATGGGAATCTCCAGCATCTTACACAGGGCGCGCAGAGCCACGATCATGGCCGCCAATGCCACCATACGGACATCCTTGAGGTTGGCGGCGGCGTCCCGCCAATAGGCGACGGAAAGGATGGGCGGACGGGTAAGGGGGGATTGGTTTTGTTGCATAAAAATAGCCTCCTTTTCTGTACAGAATAGCCCGAGGCTGTATACAGAAAAAAGAGGTCTTTTCTCGGTATCTCACAGCGGGATGCAACCCACAAACCGCAAGGGGTATCCCTTTTCGTCCGACGGACAACTCCCCGTTCCGCCGACACTTTACGCTTGTGGATTTACTCTGTATCTGTGGGGTATTGTAGCACAGGTGGAAGGAAATGTAAAGAAAAAAGACGGCAGTCTGCCGTCTTTTTTCGGTATATTATGCTTTTTCCCTTTTGAAGAGGTGGTGTAAGTCCTCTTTAAATCGCTTATGATCCCAGATGAGGGTAATGAGAAATGCCAGAGGGGTCAGCAGAATAAAGGCGGCGGGGAACAGCCAGAACCAGGGCCAATACTTGGCCTGCCCCGCAAACTCGCCCACGGGGATGGTGCGGAGGAACTTAGGGCAGAACAGCGCCAAGAACTCGCCGATGGCGTCGTTTTCGCCGGGGCCCCAGATGTAAGAGGAGTTTTTGTAACCGATGGCGAAAATATCGTTTCCGCGCAGGGGGATGAAGCCTAATTCGCTCTGGAAGATCTGGTTGAGGATAATGAATAGCATCAGCAAGAGCAGACCTACCGGTGCCACCCATATCCGTTTATAGGAGAGAGTATGCTGCTTCCACAGCACCATCAGCAGCGGCACGGTCATAATCATCCAATGGTGGAAATAGAAACGGACAATATCCCAGAACTCCGCCAGCTGGTCCACCTTAGCAAGGGGCTCCTGCGGATAGAATAGCACGATCAGACCGGAGATGACCCCTATGTAGAACATATAGTCCTTTATGTACTTATTCTTGCAGAAGAAAAAGAAGGGGAACAGGGCGATGTTGGCACCGCAGATGTTGACAAACCAGGAATCCCGCAGCATACGGGCCTCGTCGGTGGAATAGGGCGGAATGTACGCTTTGAGGAAGTGGAGCAGGAGTCCCACCGCCAGCAGAGCAAACAGCACACCTTTCTGTACCTTTTCGTCCGCTTTTCGCAGGGCGAAATACAACCCTACCGTAGCGGCAATCTGCAAGAAAAACCAGAAGAAATACCAACCGTTGAACATTTGAATAATCAAAATGAGTCACCTGAATTCCGTGTTATTAATGTTATCGTAGCATTTTTTACAAAAAGAACAAGAAAACCCGAGCACCTTGACGAGCACTCGGGTTATCCGTGTTACTGAAAACTGATGTCCAGCAGGCCGCGGGTGTCGTCCCAGCGTCCGTGCTCGTCCTCGGCACCCATTACGATGGTGATGGTGGTGCGTCCGTTTCGCTCGGCACAGGCCGCCAAACAATACCCTGCCTCATCGGTGGAGCCGGTCTTAAGACCAAAGGCGCCCTCGTAGGTGTAGGCGGTGTCCGGCTGTAGCAGGAAATTGGAATTTTTCCAATCCACCCGCTGTCCGCTGATCAGATTGGTCTGCACCCGTGGGGTGGCCACGATCTCGCGGATGAGGGGATTGTCAATGGCGGCCAGGGCCACCTTCAGCATATCGTTGGCGGTGGTATAGTGGCCGTCCTCATGGTAGCCGTCGGGGTTAACGAACTTGGTGCCGGTGCAGCCCAGGGCGGCGGCTTTTTGGTTCATCGCCTCACAGAATTTGCTCACCGCCGCGTAGCGATCCAAATCGGGGTTACCCGCGATGGAGCGGCCCACCTGCACCGCGATGACATAGGCGGCGTCGTTGCCGGAGGGGAGCAGCAGGGCCTGGAGCAGCTGTGTCATAGTCAGGCGGGTGCCGGTGGTAAGATAGGCGCGGCTGGAGCCGGCGGAGATCATACTCACCTCGCTGCCTACGGTGATGACCTCCTCAGCCTGAACGTGGTCCAGTGCTACCAGCGCGGTGACCAGCTTGGTCAGACTGGCGGGATAGCACTTGGCATCGGCGTTTTTGCTGTACAGCATCTGCTCGCCGGTGACGTCGTACAGTACCACGTAGGGGGAGAAGGTGTTGGTGTCGATGAAGGACTTGGGCAGGGTGCGGCGGGTGGTACCGGTGGTGGCGGCGGTTTCTCCGCTGCTGCTGCCGGGGGTAGCATCCCCGTGGCGCCCTAAGGTCAGGGCGATGATGCCGATTGCCAGCGCCGCGGCGGCGATGCAGGCCACGACGACCAACAGCCGCTGCCGTTTTTGTTTTTTGCGTCGGAAGATGCTTCTGGCCATCCTTTACCCCGCCTTTCTGTCATAATTCCTCTTTATTCTACACCATACCCGCGGAAAAAGCAAGGCTTTAGTTCTGCCTTAATTCAATCTTAACATTTGTGTAGTAGTGCTCCAAGATCTGTTGGTAGGTGTATCCCTGCCGTGCCAGATAATCCGCCCCGTGCTGACTCATACCCACCCCGTGTCCGTAGCCTTTTACCGCAAAGGTGAATTTGCCGTCGGCGTAGGTGACCGTAAAGGTGGCGGAGCGAAGACCGAATACCTGCCGCACCTTGGTGCCGGGCAGGGTGGCGTCCCCAATGGGTTGGGAGGAAACCGTACCGGCGGCGGAAAGGGTGGGGGCACCGAACCAGGAGACGGGGTCGGCGGGGAGGTTGACCGTCACCCCCGCCGCGGTCAGCGCCGCCTTGACCTCGTCGGGGGTGAGGGTGCGCTCGGAGGCGTAGCCTGCGGCGGTAGTATCCCCCGCGCTGGCCACCGCCTGCAGATAAGGTACAGAAGCGCCCCACACCGCGGCGGCGTCCTCGGTGGTGCCGTTGCTGACGGCGTGGAAACAGGCGTCGATGAGTTCGCCGTTATAGGTGATGACCTGTCCCGCCACCGCGTCCACGGCGGTACATATTTTTTGATAGTACGTGTCGTATTGATCCCCCCACCGCTCACGGAGCTTCTCCTCCGTATAGTCTTGGGGAAAACTACTGTGGGGGGTGACGAAATCCGCCCCCTGCAGGGCGGGGTCCGCCTTGGCGGCCTGTTGCTCGCGGCGGCGAGTGTAATAGGTATAGGCCGCTACTGCTTGTGCTTTCAGCGCCTCCTCGTGGTACAGGGCGGGCATCTCCATCGCCAGGGTACGGATGAGAAATTCCCGCTGAGGCAGGGTGACCACCGTGTCCCCGCAGAGGATGCGGTAGGCTTTCTCTGCAGCCGTTGGTGGCGTGGCGGTGGTGGTTGTTGTGGTGGTGGT
>JAZNUN010000084.1:0-28379 GCA_045592345.1 Acutalibacteraceae bacterium
GGCTTTTCTTCTCGTAGCCTCCCTCTCCGAGGGAGGTGGCTGTGGCGTTAGCCACAGACGGAGGGAGTTATACCTTCTCCAACTTAGCGTAATTCGCCATTAATTTCTTTTGCCCCGCCTTATCAAAATCAATTACCAGCAGGGTATCTCCCGCCATAGGGGTCTTATTCACAATCTTACCCGTGCCGAAACTGGCGTGAGTAACCGTATCCCCCACCGCAAAGGCACATCCACCGTTTGCAGAAGCCGCCTTTGGCGCCACACCCGCCATTGTACGGGTAGCCGCCGCAGGACGGTGCGCCGCAGAGGTCGTAAAAGTGGGTGCGGGACGGCTCTGACTTTTGGCGGTATAGGAATACCCACCGCCATCGCCATAGCGGCTCTGTCCGCCGTAGCCGCCACCATAGCCGCCGTAACTGCTCTGCCCATAGCGGCTGCCGCCGAAATCCCCGCCAAACCCATAGGAATGGCTGGTGCGGTCGATCTCCTCCGCCAGTTCACGGGGAATATCCCCCAAGAATCGGGAAGGCGCATAGCGGTTGGTCTTACCGTACAGCATACGACTCTGGGCGCGGGTGATATACAACTGCTCCCTCGCGCGGGTCACCGCCACGTAGCACAGGCGGCGGTCCTCCTCCAGTTCCACAGGGTCAAACATAGTTTGATAACCGGGGAAAATACCATCCTCAAAGCCGGGCAACAGCACCACAGGGAACTCCAATCCCTTGGCGGCGTGCATCGTCATCAGTACCGTGGCATCCGCGTCCCCGTCGTAGTTGTCGATGTCGGTCATCAACGCCTGCTCCTCTAAGAATCCTGCCAGATCCGCATAATCGTCGCCGGCATTTTTCTCATACTGGCGAATGGAGGAGGACAATTCCTCCAGGTTCTCCACGCGACCTGCTTCAGCGTCGCCCTGCACCTGCCACATAGCCAGATAGCCGGTCTTTTCCAACATATCCGCGTACAGGGTATGCAGGGGGATCTCGGGGTCTTCCATTTCCCGCCGCAGATCCTCAATGATGGCGATAAACCCGCCGATCTTCCCCGCCGCACGGCTGAGGTCGGGATAATCCGCCGCGTGGGACAGCACCTCGTACATGGACAGTCCCAAACTGTTGGCGATCGCCGCGGCGTTGTCCACCGTGGTATCGCCGATACCGCGGCGGGGCTGGTTGATGATGCGGCGCAGACTCACCTCGTCACCGGGATTCTGGATCAGCCGCAGATAGGCCATGGCGTCCTTCACCTCAAGGGTGTCGTTAAAGCGGTGACCGCCGATAATGCGGTAGGGAATACCACTCTTGACCAAGGCCTGTTCAATGGCGTTGGACTGGGCATTGGCACGGTACAGTACCGCAAAATCCGCAAACCGTCGTCCCCCGCTGACCCCCGACAGGATGGTTTCAGCCACGTATTTGGCCTCCTCCTCCGCATTATCCAGCGTCACCAGATACAGCGGATCGCCCTCAGCGTTGGCGGTCCACAGGGTTTTACCCTTGCGTCCTTTGTTTTTGGCGATAATGGCGTTGGCGGCGTCCAAAATCCGCCCCGTGGAGCGGTAGTTCTGCTCCAGACGGATCACCCGACACCCCGTAAACTGCTCCTCAAAGGAGAGGATGTTCTCGATGGTGGCGCCGCGGAATTTATAGATACTCTGGTCGTCGTCACCCACCACGCAGAGGTTGCGGCTCTTAGCCGCCAACAGGCTGACCAGTCGATACTGCGCGTGGTTGGTGTCCTGATACTCGTCCACCATCAGATAGCGGAATCGGTTTTGATACCGCTCCAGCACGTCGGGGTAGTTGGTAAACAATTCCACCGTCTTGCCCAGCAGATCGTCAAAGTCCATAGCATCCGCATCCGCCAATTTCTTCTGGTACAGGGTATAGGCGCGGGCCACCAGCTTCAGCCGTATATCAAAGCCGTTCTGATGCCGTGCGGTATACTCGGCGGCATCCACCAGCTCGTCCTTGGCGCGGCTGATTTCGCCTAAAATCACCTTATGACTCAAGGTTTTTTCGTCGATATTCAGTTCCTTCATACAGGCCTTCATCAGGCGCTTACTGTCGTCGGTATCGTAGATAGTGAAGTGACTGGAATACCCCAGCCGCTGTCCCTCTCGACGCAGAATCTTAGCACAGAAGGAGTGGAAGGTACCGGCGGCAACCTCCTCGCCATCCTGCCCCAGCATACGGGACAGACGCTCTTTCAGCTCCCCCGCCGCCTTGTTGGTAAAGGTGATGGCCAGTATCCGCCACGCAGGACAGGGATCCACCGCCAGAAGACCCACCAGTTCGCCGTCCAAGGGTATCTCCCCCGCCGCACAGCGGGTCAGCTTCTCCTCCTGCATGGGGGTCAGCATCGGTACGTCCTCGCTGATATAGCCGCTGCCGAACCGCACCAGATTGGCGATGCGATTGACCAGCACGGTAGTCTTTCCGCTACCCGCGCCCGCCAGAATCAGCAGCGGTCCGTCGGTGTGATACACCGCCTGCCGCTGGGGCGGATTCATACGGGAGAACTGGCGGTCAATGATCCGCCGCCGTAATGTTACAATTTCGTTAGGTGTTAACATAATACCATCCTTAATAATGAGGAATTAGGAATGAGTAATGAGAAATGAGAAATGAATAGGACGAAAGCGTCCTCTATATAAAGGGAGGGCTTTTTCCTATCCGACCTCGTGCGGACAATACGCACTTGACACCACCCGCATTTTGTGCTACAGTGGTGATAGAGACAGGATTGCCTACCGTATCTACGCTTAATTGCGGTGCGGGCATTGACGGCGGTGCTGTCTTTTCATATTCACCGATAACAAGAGGCTGAACGGTATTCCGTTCAGCCTCTTAAATTTTTCGCACAGCGCAAATCACACGCATACGTAACCGCTGATAAAAGCGGGTTGCCGTAATCGGTGAGGTGTTTTTTTGCTGAAGAAGGCAAAAAACGCAGTTAATACTGTATGTATTAACGAGTATTTTTGGCAAAATCAGCGAGAAAACAACCGCCGAGGACGGTAACTAAGCTTTTCATCAGTGGTTACAAATTATCCAAACAAGGTCAGCAGCACACCCGCCGCCACAGCCGAGCCGATAACGCCGGCCACGTTGGGGCCCATAGCGTGCATCAGCAAGAAGTTGGCAGGGTTGGCCTTCTGGCCCTCTTTCTGGGCCACACGGGCGGCCATAGGCACCGCGGACACGCCGGCAGAGCCGATGAGGGGGTTGACCTTACCGCCGGTGACATAGTACATCAGTTTACCCAGCAGCACACCGCCGGCAGTACCCATCGAGAAGGCGATGAGACCCAGGCAGATGATCAGCAGGGTGGTGGGACGCAGGAAACTATTGGCGTTGGCAGTGGCACCTACGGTGACACCCAGACAGATGGTGACAATGTTCATCAGTTCGTTTTGGGCGGTCTTGGAGATACGATCTACCACACCGGACTCCCGCATCAGGTTACCCAGCATCAGCATACCGATCAGCGGCGCCGCAGAGGGCAGCAGCAGAACACAGATGATGGTGACCATAATGGGGAACAGGATCTTCTCGGTCTTGGATACGGTGCGCAGATCGGTCATCACCACGCTGCGCTCCTTCTCGGTGGTCAGCGCCCGCATAATGGGGGGCTGGATGATGGGCACCAGAGCCATATAGGAATAGGCGGCGATAGCAATAGCACCCAACAGTTCGGGGGCCAACTTAGAGGTCAGATAGATAGCCGTAGGACCGTCCGCACCGCCGATGATGGCGATGGAGGCCGCCTGTCGTTCGGTAAAGTTCAGACCCCACGCCTCCGCCATAGGCAACAGGTTCAGGGCACGGGCGCCGAAGTAAGTAACGAAGATACCCAACTGTGCCGCCGCACCCAACAGGAAACTCTTGGGGTTAGACAGCAGAGGACCGAAGTCGGTCATACAACCGATACCCAGGAAGATCAGGGGCGGATAGATACCAAACTTAACACCTTGATACAGGTACCACAGCAGACCGCCCTGCTCAAAATGCTGCCAATAGGGGATCACCACGGTGATGGTACCGTCGGCGGCTACGTCCGTAATCTTGTACATCGTATCCTCGACATACAGAACCTTCACCTCTTGGCCATTGGCATTGGTGATGGTATCCAGACGGTAGATCTCCTGACCGTACTGCTGGTTCATCTGTATCATCTCGTTGTAGTTGATGGAGGTGGTCTCCTCCATCACGGGATATACCTGGTCGTATGTACCGTCTATATAGGCCTGCATCTCCGCATCGGTAAAGGCAACCATACTGTTACGCTGAGGGTCCATCACACCGCCCAGGGGCAGGTTGACCAGCAGCATACCAAAGGCGATGGGTAAGAGAAGCAGAGGCTCAAACTGCTTTTTGATAGCCAGATATAGCAGCACACAGGCGATGG
Source organism: Acutalibacteraceae bacterium (assembly GCA_045592345.1). GTDB lineage: Bacteria > Bacillota > Clostridia > Oscillospirales > Acutalibacteraceae > UBA5905. The sequence goes on from JAZNUN010000084.1 coordinate 4,414, forward strand.
CGATCATAATCAGATTCTTCCAGCCGCCACCCTCAAAGTTGCACAGGCGGGCGATACCGGAATCGTTCCACAGGTCCACGATAGCGTCTAAAAACTGTTGCATAATCGGTATCCTCCCTACTTACAGCTTACGGATGCCCTTAACGGCATACTGGGTGCCCACAGGGGCCACAGAGGCCACAGCGGCAGAAATGGCAGCCACCGTCTCGGCAGGCACACCACCGTCCACCTCCGGCTTTGAGCTCACCGTCTCGGTGTTGCCCACGATGGGGGCGGCGGGGGCGGCCACAGGTGCAGGGGCGACAGGAGGCGTCGCGGCAGGGATCTCCTCCTCATGATCGCCGGCAGACATAATCACACCGAACACCTTAAACACACCGGTGAGCAGCAACAGCACCATAAACACCACGGTCAGACCAATGGCGATAACGATACCGGCATCACTCAAAATAGACACATCGGCTGCTAAAAACATACTTATCTACCTCCGATTCAGGGATTTTCGGGTATCATTGCACTCTAAAAAAAGTCCAACCCTACCCATATTAATCATCTGTATGTCATTATACTACACCCATACAAGAAAAGCAACCCATTTTCCTCTTTTTCGTATGATTTTTATTGCATTTCGGACGGATTTATAGTATATTCATCAAGTAGTTATTCTTTATTCACGGATTATTCACACCGCTGTGGTATAATCACTGCATAAAACCCCTTATTGTTTCTTTCTTAAGGAGTATATTATATGCCTATTTCCCGTACCTCATCCGCCCACAGACAGATGGATCAAGACTTATTCCGTCGCCCACTGTGGCGCATCTTCGAGATCAGCACCACCCCCCGCCGTCTGCTTGCAGGCGGTCTGTTCACACTGCTGACGGTGCTGTTGGTTGCCCTGCATACCGCATCCTTTATGCGCGTGGAACTCAAACAAGGTCCCCTAATGTACGTCCTGTGCTATGGAGCCTGTGCCGTGCTGGGTGTCCTCACCTGCCTGCGGTGGCGAATACCCAATACCCGCGTCGCCGGCGGCATCAGCGTGAGTGTAGCGGCGTTGTTGCCCATCGTGGCTATGACGATGGTGGAGGCCCTTAACGGCGTCTTCACCTGGGATTGGTCCCCCCGTACCCTACTTCTAAATTACATATTATACTGGGTGTTCTACGGTATCGTATACGTCTTCAGCGGCAGCCTGCGTCTGCCGATGCTGATTATCAACCCACTGGTGTTCCTGCTGGGCACCGTCAACTATTACGTGATGCTGTTCCGCGGTACCCCCTTCGTGCCGATGGACCTGTTTTCCGCAGGCACCGCCGCTCAGGTGCTATCGGGCTATGATTTCTCCCTCAGCCATCAGCAGGTGATCGCTATCCTGTTACTGGCCTTTATCCTCATTGTGGGCAACCGTCTGCATACCCCCAAAATGGGCTGGGAGTTCAAGGTGGCTACCCGTGTCTTTTTCGGCACTCTGTCCACCTGCATCGTCTGCATCTACCTGTTCACCAATATGTACGCCGACGCAGGCCTAAAACCGGATTACTGGAATCAGGCCCGCGGCTACCGCCGCAGCGGCGTGGTGCTGAATTTCTGCCTAAACACCAAATACCTGTTTGTGTCCGAGCCTAAAAACTACACCGCCGAGGAGATTCCCGGCATCGTCACCGACACTGTGGGTAACGCCACCGTGGATGAGTTGGGCCTTATCCCCTCTGTGGATGCCCCCACAAAGACCCCCAACATTATCTGCATTATGAACGAGTCTCTTTCCGACCTGTCGGTGCTGGGTGACGTGCAGACTAACATTCCCTATCTCACCTATCTCAACAGCCTCACCGAGAACACCATCCGCGGCAATCTGGCGGTATCGGTCATCGGCGGCGGCACCAGCAACAGCGAGTTTGAGTTCCTCAGCGGCACTCCTATGGCCTTCTTCCCCACCGGCAGCAACGCCTACACGCTGTATGTTAAGAGTCCCAAACAGACACTGGTCTCCGCGCTGGAACAGCAAGGCTATTCCTCCACCGCCTATCACCCCTACTATTCCGCGGGTTGGAATCGGGTGGCGGTGTATGACCATTTTGGATTTAACCGCACCCGCTTCTTGGAGGACATCATTCCCTCCAACATCCTGTATCAGTACCAGACCGGTGGCAATTCCACCGCCCTGTTACAACAACTGGTGGAGGATGTCTATCCCGGTGAAAACGTACTGCTCCGTCAGTACGTCAGCGACAGCTACAACTATCGGGACCTTATCACACAATATGAGACCCGCAATCCCGATGAGCCCTTCTTCCTGTTCAACGTTACGATGCAGAACCACGGCGGCTACAACGCCGGACCCGATGTGTTTGACGGCGAGGTCTACCTCACCGGTCTGCCGGAGGGCAGTAAACCGGTAGAGGACATCACCACCGCCTATCCCAAAACCAATCAGTACCTCTCCTTGGTCAAATACTCCGACGAAGCCATTGCCGAACTGATCTCCTATTTTGAACAGCAGGAGGAACCCACCGTTATCTGTATTTTCGGTGACCACCAGCCCAGCATCGAAGAGGATTACGTCAAATCATTGCTGGGGGTCAAGGACCTGTACAACACCACCCTGGAACAAACCCAGGCGCGGTATACCACCCCCTTCGTCATTTGGGCCAACTACGACATCCCCAAGCAGACCATCCCCCTGCTCAGCGCCAATTACCTGTCCTCCTACGTAATGAAGGTGGCGGGTGTGGATATGCCGCTGTACAATCAGTATCTGCTGAAACTCAGCGAGACCCTGCCTGTGATCAACGGCGTGGGTATCGTGGACAGCACCGGCACGCACTACGAATTGGAGAAGACCCCCTACTCCGACTTACTAGACGCCTACGAAAAAGTGGTATACAACCATCTGTTTGACGATAAGGATTGCCAAACCGCTCTATACTCCGTGCAAAACTAAAAAGGACCGTTCATCCCACGGGATGAACGGTCCTTTTTTGATTATTTGACACGATCAAGTCGCTGTTTGATTTCCAAGCGGTCCAGTGCCGCCGCCAGCAGAACAAAGGCCACTCCCGCGGCCAATTCCTGCCCCACGTTGAAAGGCACAGCCGCCAACGCGGCCCCCGCCGCCACACCAAAAGGCGTACCGGACAAACACAGCAGTACGATCTCCGCCCCGTAATAGCCAACGACACCCACGGCCCCCGCCAACAGCAGGGCCAACAGGTTGCGACGGCATAATAATCGGGGTTTCTTGGCTGTAAAGGGGATCACCATTACAGCCTTAATAATCACTGTGGCAGGAGCCCAGATCGCCCCGCCGGTCAGCAGATCCGCCAATCCGGCACCGATCACCCCCGCCGCCATGGCATAGGGGGTGGGCAGTAAAGCTGCCGCCATATACAGCAACGTGTCGCCCAAATGGACGTAGCCGCCTCCCACGATGGGGATATGTAGTATGTACGCGGTGGTAAAGAAAATCATTGCCGCCAACAAACCGGTCAAAACCAAATGCTTTTTCATAAATAACCCCTCACCTAAGTTCACACAAGTAAGGCTCAAAGGCAATACCGTCCTGCTCATTCACCTGCATCTCGGCGGTGGCGGCAGTAGCCTTACACACAAATTCGGCGGTCTTCTCCACCGCCTCTACCAGATCAACGCCTCGCAGCAACCATCCGCACAGTACCGAGGCAAACAAGTCCCCCGTACCCGCAAAATTCTGCTCCACACGGGGTCCGCCTACCCATACAGGGTCAGCGTCGACAGAGGACAACACACAATTTTCAATGCGGTCCCCCCTCGCCACACCGGTGACTACCAGCGCTTCGCAACCGTCAGCCATCAGCCGCCGCGCCATCTGCTCCACACAGGGACGGCAATCATCCTGTGCCGTCACGGCGGCATAGTCCTCCCCTGTCAGCAGACACAATTCGGTAAGATTAGGGGTTGTCACGGTGGCAAGGGACACCAGCCGCATCATGGCAGGGATCAGTGCGGGACTGCAGGAGGAATACAGCTTGCCGTGGTCCGCCATAGCAGGATCCACCAGCCGCATCGCCCCCTGTTCTTTCAAATGGGTCAGAAAAGGCTCCAAGATCGCCGCCTGCCGCTGATTCCCCAAAAATCCGGTATAGCCGCAGGCGAAGGTCAGTCCCAACTGCTCCCAATGGGCCAGATAGGCCTCCATATCATCGGTAAAGTCCCGTATATGAGGGTTGGGATAGCCGGTGTGGGTGGAGAGCACCGCCGTAGGGACGGGGCAAACCTGAAACCCCATAGCCGACAGCACCGGCAGAGCCACTGTCAGGGCGCACCGCCCAAATCCGGACAGGTCACTCACCGCGGCAATACGCCGTATCTCTTGCATAGCGCTCTCCTCCTTTCCTAACGTCAAATGCATCAATTACTTCATCCAAAGAGGCTCATCCTCAGCACCCGCAGGACGCTCCATCAGGTCAAACACCGCCTGTCGAGGGTCTTTTCCCTCATAACACACATAATAGCATTGCTCGGTAATGGGCATATCCACCCCATTGGCACAGGCAAGATTCCAGGCCGCTTTCGCCGCCAGATAGCCCTCTACGGTGCCCACCTGACGGATGGTATCCTCCACGGGAGTCCCCCGTCCGATGAGAATACCCGCCCGCAGATTGCGGGAGTGCATACTGCCGCAGGTAACCATCAGGTCACCCATACCGCTGAGTCCCGCAAAGGTGCGCTCCTGCGCCCCCATGGCGGTGCCCAGACGGGCGATCTCCGCCAAGCCGCGGGTCATCAGTGCCGCTTTGGTGTTGTCACCCATACCGATGCCGTCCACGATACCGGCACACAGGGCGATGACGTTCTTCAGCGCACCCCCCAGCTCTACTCCCACCAGATCGCTGTTGAGATAGATGCGGAATCGGGGATGATTCAAAGCCTTTTGCACCGCCGCCGCCACCTTCATATCCTCCGCCGAGGCGGTGATGGTGGTGGGCATACGGCGGGCCACCTCCTCCGCGTGGGAGGGGCCGGATAACACCGCCACATGGGCGGTGGGTAATTCTTCCTTTATCACCTGTGAGAACCGCATCATCGTGCCGTCTTCCAGGCCCTTACCCGCATTGACCACGATGGTATCGGGGCGCAGATGCGCCGCCAACTCACGGGCAGTGGAGCGGATGGCAAAGGAGGGCACCGCCATAATGATCATATCTGCATCGGCGGCCTGTGCCATATCCCCCGTCAGCGTGATACCGTGGGGCAGAAACACCCCCGGCAGACGCAGACGGTTCTGGTTATGCCGTCGCAGTTCTTCCAATTCCTGCGGATCAAAGGACCAAAGGGTTACCGTATGCTCCATACGGGTGGCGGCAAGTGCCAGGCCGATACCCCAGCCACCGGCACCCAATACCGTAACTCGGCTCATATCATTTCTCCTCCGTAGGGTCGTTCTTTTTTGGTTTACCCAACCGATTCTCCGTACCGTCGATGATGCGGCGGATATTGGCCCGATGCTGCCATACGATGAGCAACTCTACCAGAGCCGCCATCACCGTGCAGAAAATCGCCGCGCCCCCATCCGTTGACCGATTGAGGAAATACAACAGAGGCATACCGCAACCGATGGACAAAATGGACCCCAGGGACACCATACGGGTGATGGCCACGATCACCGCGAAAATAGCCAGGCAGATCAGCGCCACTCGCCAATCCAGCAGCAGGAACATACCCAGGGTGGTCAGCACCCCTTTGCCCCCGCGGAAGCCATAGAATACAGGAAAATCGTGACCCAGCAGGCAGAAAAAGCCGCCCACGTAGCCGCCGATGAGGGACAGGTGCAGTTGAATCCAATCCTTGTAGCCGGACAGAGCGGGCTCCCCCACCTGCAGATGGGACAATAACCATCCGCCCAACAGCACCGCTATCATACTCTTGCCCACGTCTCCGAAGGCGGTCATAATGGCAGGACCGCGGCCGTGATTGCGTAGCACGTTGGTGGCGCCGGCATTACCGCTGCCCTCTTCGCGAATGTCCTTGCGGAAGATAAAGCGGGTGATAATAATAGCCCAGTTGATGCTGCCCAGCAGATAACCGCCCACGGCGGTCAGTATCAGAGCCGGCCAACTATTGGCAATAAACGATAACATCTTGCTACCTCCTTACTGGGTAGTACGGTCTCCCTTTTCACGGACAATAAACCGAATCGGCGTACCCTCCAAACCGAAAGTGTCACGGAACTGGTTCTCCAGATACCGCTGATACGAGAAGTGGAACAGCTCCGCCCGATTCACAAAGAACACAAAGGTGGGCGGATTGGTGGAGGGTTGAGTCACGTAGTAGATACGCAGACGCTTACCCTTGTCCGTGGGGGGCTGCACACGCATGGTGGCCTGTGCCAGCACTTCGTTGAGCATACCCGTCTTGATACGCATGGAGTTCTGCTCGCTGACAAACTTGATCAGCTCAAACAGCCGCTCCACACGCTGACCCGTCTTAGCGGAAATAAACAGGAAAGGTACGTAAGGCATAAAAGAGAAATCCTCTCTCAGCTGCTTACGCATCTTATCCATAGTCTTATCGTCCTTCTCCACCGCATCCCACTTGTTGACAGCGATGATGCAGGCCTTACCGTTTTCGTGGGCGATACCCGCCACCTTGCTGTCCTGCTCGGTGAAGCCCTCGGTGGCGTCGATCATAATCACGCACACGTCCGCCCGCTCCACCGCCATCTGGGCGCGGAGCACGCTGTATTTCTCAATGGCGTCGTCCACCTTGCTCTTGCGGCGCAGACCCGCCGTGTCGATAAAGATAAAGTCGCCGTGCTTGTTATGGATATGGGTGTCGATGGCGTCGCGGGTGGTGCCGGCAATGTTGGATACAATGCTCCGCTCCTCACCGGCGATGCAGTTGATGAGGCTGGATTTCCCCGCATTGGGTTTGCCGATCACCGCCACCTTGATGGTGTCGGTCTCCTCCTCCTCTTCCTCCTCGGCGGGCATATACTCAAACACCGCGTCCAACAGGTCGCCGGTGCCCATGCCGTGCACCGAGGACACTGCCACAGGATCGCCCAATCCCAGATTGTAGAACTCATAGAATTCCGCAGGGGGCGCACCGGGGGTATCGCACTTATTCACGCACAGCACCACCGGCTTACCGCTCTTCTGCAGCATAGTCGCCACCGACTGGTCGTTGGCGGTGACACCCGCCCGCAGGTCGGTCACCAGCACGATCACGTCAGCCTGGTCAATGGCCAGCTGGGCCTGATTACGCATCTGAGCCAGAATCACGTCATCGGTCTTGGGCTCGATACCGCCGGTATCCGCCAGCATAAACTTACGGCCGCGCCACTCGCACTCCGCAAAGATGCGGTCGCGGGTAACACCGGGGGTATCCTCCACAATGGACAGCCGCTGTCCGATCAATTTATTAAACAAGGTGGATTTTCCCACGTTGGGACGCCCCACCACGGCGACAACCGGTCTTGCCATCAGCTGTCCTCTCCTTCCATCGTAAACAGCGCGTCAAACAGACACGCACCGTCGGTTTCCTGTACAAAGGTTACGGGCACACCCAGCGCTTCCTCCACCTGTTCCACCGACACGTCGTCTAAGAACAGGTCCCCCTCCTGCCGCAGCATATTGGCGGGCAGCAGCAGGCGGTCCATCGGCACACCCTGTAACTGACGGATAAGATCACCGCCGGTCACCAGACCGGACACAGTAATACTTTCTCCGAAAAACTCGTTTTTAATCGGCACCACCTGAATCTGGGCGGCAGGCCATTTCTGCATGACGTAGTCCATCAATTCCTGCAGATAAGGGGCGGCGTCCACACCGGTGGCGATCACCAAACGGTCGGTTTCCACAAACAGGGGGAATTCCTCCACCGCCTGCATAAACTCCTCCCGCAGCAAGGCGATCATACCCACGCCGTTCTCCAGTTGGGGGTATTCCTCGTAGAAATCCCCCTCGGGGATGGAACGCCCCGCTTTGATATACCACTCATCGGAGGGATAGAAGATGCGACTGCCGTGCTCCTCCAACATCTTATCCCCCATGGCGGTCATTTGGTCGATGACCGAACTGCACTCCTCGGGGGTGAAGGCGCGAATCTGAGTCAACCCCTCGCGGTGCTTGGTCAGCCCCACCGGCACCGCCGCCACACTACGTACTGCAGGGGCCAGCGCCGCCAGATCCTCCATAGACCGCTGTAATTCCTTACCGTCGTTGTACCCGGGCACCAGCACCAGCTGACAGTTGATGTCCAGCCCCGCTTCGGCAAACTGATACAGATGCCGCAGGCAATCCCCGGCAAAGCGGTTGTTCATCATTTTGCATCGCAGTTCGGGGTTAGTGGTGTGCACCGACACGTTGATGGGGCTGATGTGCATCTCGATGATACGCTCCACGTCCCGCTGGGTGAGGTTGGTCAGAGTGATGTAGTTGCCGAACAGGAAGGACAGACGGCTGTCGTCGTCCTTAAAATACAGGCTCTCCCGCATCCCGTCGGGCAACTGATCGATAAAGCAGAAAATGCAGTTATTGCGGCAGGAGCGTTGCTTGTCCATCAGATAGGTGTCAAACACCAACCCCAGTTCCGCATAAGGTTTTTTACGGATGGTCAGCATACGGCATTTCCCCTTGGGGGTCTGCACCGTCACGGTCAACCGCGTGTCCGGCATATAAAACCGATAGTCCAGCACGTCCTGTATCTCCCGCCCGTTGATGGTCAGTAGGGTATCCCCCGCCTTAATACGGGCTCTGGCCGCAGGACTCTTTTTCTCCACGTCTGCGATGATTACTGCCATATGCTCACCTCCTCACACATTTCTAAATAATCATTATAACACACGCACACCCGCGCGTAAAGAAAAAAGTGCGAAATTCTTTTTACGGACACGAAAGTATCCGTAAAAAGAAAAATAGAGGGGGATCGCTCCTCCTCTACTTTCATTTCGCACCGGGGTAGGCGATCATTATTCGCCGACCTTGACAATCTGCTTGCCGCCGTAGTAGCCGCAGCTACCGCACAGACGATGAGCACGCTTGTACTCGCCGCACTGGGGGCACTTTACCAGGGTGGGAGCGCTCAGCTTCCACAGGTTGTTGCGTCGTTTATCACGCCGGGCTTTGGATGTTTTTCTCTTGGGTACCGCCATGTCAGCACCTCCTTGCATTGATTACAGAGTGATATTACTCCAATAATTGTCCCAACACTGCGAGACGGGGATCGACAGACTTGCGGTTACAGCCGCACAGTCCTTCATTGAGGTTTTTTCCGCACATCGGGCACAGGCCGCGGCAATCCTCCCGACAGAGACCCTTATACGGCAATTCCAGCAGGATATCCGCCATCACCAGATCGGTGAGATCCAGTTGATAGTTATCCAGCAGGATATAGTCGTCGTTCTCCTCATTTTCGAGAGTGGTCACCAGGGTATGCTCTAAGGGAATATCATAGGTCTTGGTATAGGGGGACAGACACCGGTCGCAAGCACCGTGGAATACGAATGCCGCCCGTGCCGACAGCTGCACCACACCGGCCCGCACCGTCACCGCACCGGTCACGCGCAAAGGCTCTGTGAAGGGGCAACCGCCCTGAAACTCAACCTGTGAAAAGTCCAACTCTGTGTCGATGGGAAGGCTGTTCACCTCGCCCACAAACAGTGATCTGCATTGCAAAAGCATAGTTCACCTCAAGTGTCACGCAAGATATTATATAAGAGCAGGCGGAATTTGTCAATAGACAATTTCAAATTCCGCCCATTTTGACGAATATTAACAGTTTCCGCAACCGCTGGCGAAATGGTGTTGTGATAATCCACGATATCGTGGCGCACCCATCAGTGGTCGGCAGGTTTTTCAATAGCCTCCAGCGGCACGTAAGCCTCCGCCTCGGCATCGCCGATATCGCGTATGAGGATAAAGGGGGTCAGCTCGTCGTCCTGCCCCGCAGGGTTGTCCCGAATCCGCTCCGCCAGATCGGCATCCGCCACCTGTGCCAGATCGGGGGATTTTGCCAGGATCTCTACGGCGATATCGTTGGCATCCACCAGCATACAGGAGATGCCCAGCTTCTCATACACCTCGGCACAGACCTTGTCCGGCTCTTTGGGGTTGAGCACCGCTAAATTGTGGTAGGTCTCGAAAGCGGAATGGCTGTAGAAGCCGTCGATACCGGCCACGTCCTGTCCCACGATCTCATAGAACACACCCCGCTTACCGAACACCTTGCACACCGCACCCCAAAAGGCGCCCCACAGCACCCGGGGCAGGCCCTTCATATTGATGGCCAACTGCAGCTTGTAAGGCTCGTCCATACCGATGCCGTGGCTGTTGCTGGTGGCAAACTTAGACAGAAACTTAGCCCAAAAACTCAGTTTCACGTCTGCTTTTTCCACCGTATTGTCCTGGCACATCGAAATAACTTTTTCTCCCAGGGTCACCACGTCCCCCGTCTGATACAGAGGAGATACGTAACGCTGCAAAATCTCAATATAGTCCTCGCCCCGCTCGATAAAGTGGGTCTTGATACCGTACCGTTCATAGCGGACCCCATTCACCTCACGCAGACCGCGGATATAATAGGTCACGCCGTCCTTTTCACGGCGGTTCTGTTCGTTATTGCGGTTGCCCTCATACCAAAATGCCATAGTTTTCGCTCCATTCATAACAGACGGCGAGGGAACAACTCCCCCGCCGTTCTGCGTTTTCCTTTATTATGTACAGAAGAGCGGCCTCTTATCAGATCTCCTGAGCCAGGTCAGCCACACGGGCAGGGATATCCTCCTTGGCGGCGGAAACAGACAGGGTGATGTTGGCCTCCAGCTTAGCCAGCTTCTCTACGAAATTGGCCAGCTCGTCCAGATCGTCGCCGCCGATCTTCAGGGTAGAATCCACGAAGATGTCGGTGATATCATAGTTACCGGCGCACATACCGGCGATGAAGCCGTACAGGCAACCGAAGCAACGGATACTGTAGTCCTCAGCGGCAACCAGACGAGCCTTATGGCTCAGGTCATATGTCAAGGTGTTATCTTTTTCAATAAAGACCACGTTTCCCTTAGACTGCTCGACGGCGACCTTACACAGGTCCATCAATTTCTTAGTCTTGCCGGAGCCTTTTTTACCGAGAATTAAAGTGATCATAACGTTTTCCTCCTAAAAGTTGTATATTTGGAACCGTCAACAGACGGGATGTCCCATAATTTTTCTTTGTAACCGCTGATAAAATTGGTTACCTACCCAGACGCGCCTCCAGCGCGGCACAGGCCTCTTCGTAGCCGGGCTTACCCAGCAGGGCAAACATATTCTTCTTATAGCTCTCCACACCCGGCTGGTCGAAGGGGTTGACTCCCAGCATATAGCCGGAGATGGCACAGGCCTTCTCGAAGAAGTAGATGAGATAACCCAGCTCGTGCTCATCCATGGCGGGGACATCCAGCACCAGATTGGGGGTGCCGCCGTCGGTGTGGGCCAGGATGGTGCCCTCAAAGGCTTTCTCATTCACAAAAGACATGGTCTTACCGGCCAGGAAATTGAGGCCGTCCACATTCTCCGCATCCTCTTTCAGCGTGATGTCCCGCTGGGGAGCGCCCAGCTTGACCACCGTCTCAAACAGGATGTTGGAGCCATCCTGAATGAACTGACCCAGGGAGTGCAGGTCGGTGGAGAAGATGACGGATGCAGGGAACAGACCCTTGCCGTCCTTGCCTTCGCTCTCGCCGTACAGCTGCTTCCACCACTCGTTCATCATGGCGAACTGGGGCTCATAGCTGACCATCAGCTCCACCGCACGACCCCGACGGTGCAGGGCGGTACGGGCGGCGGCGTAACGGTAACAGTGGTTTTGATTCAGGTCGGGGTCGGCGAAATCCACCCGCGCATCGGCGGCACCCTGCATCAGGGCGGCGATGTCGCACCCCGCCACGGCGATGGGCAACAGACCCACAGCCGTCAGCACCGAGAAACGACCGCCCACGTCATCCGGCACCACGAAGGTTTCGTACCCCTCGCGGTCGGACAGACCCTTCAATGTACCGCGGGCCTTATCGGTGGTGACGTAGGTGCGTCGTACCGCCTCCTCGTGACCGTAGCGGCTCTCCAGCAGCTCACGGAATACGCGGAAGGCGATGGCAGGCTCGGTGGTAGTACCGGATTTGGAAATAACGTTGATGGATACGCGGCGACCCTCGCAGATCTCCAGCAATTCGGATAACTGCGTACCGGAGATGCTGTTACCTGCAAAGTAGATGTCGGGGGTATCCTTCTTCTTAGCGTTATAGTTATTGGATTTCAGAAACTCGATGGCGGCGCGGGCACCCAGATAGGAACCGCCGATACCGATGACGATAAACACGTCAGTATCCTCTTTGATCCGTGCGGCGGCGGCCTGAATACGGGCAAACTCCTCTTTGTCATAGTTGACGGGCAGGTCCACCCAACCCAGGAAATCGTTACCCAGACCGGTACCGGCGTGGAGCACCTCGTGGGCCAGCGTCACTTGAGGCTGTAGGGCCAGGATCTCATCATTACGGATAAAACTCTTTGCATACTTGGTTTCCAGCTTAACAGCCATACGCATCCGCCTTTCTCGGGGCGAAAAAGGTACTTTTCCGCCTTTAACTTGGTTTGTATCATACATTTTACACTATATGTTCCAATTTTGCAACCAGAAATTCATAATTTTTGTGTTTTTTTGTACAAATTATTTCAGCAAAGCATCCATCAACAACCGATAGGCCCATCGCAGGGTGGCGGCGGGTACGTCACAGGCCGCCCGCAGGGGATATTCGCCTAAGATTTCCTCCCCCATCATCAGCCTCCAGACTCCCACCGTCTGCCCCTTGACCACAGGCGCCTGCAGGTCTTTTGCCGTCTCCACCTTTATCTCCGCCTGTCCCTCGGTGCCCTTTTTCAGCAGCAGGCTTCCCGCCCCGTCGGGGATGACCTCCACCTCCTTTTGCTGTCCTCCCAGCACGGGGATGGGGTCCACCGCCACCTGCTCCACGGGGGGCGTATACCCCGTGTACCCCGCAAAGCCGTAGTCCAGCATCGCCCGCGCCCCCGCCCATCGGTCGGCGGTGGTGGCGCACCCCAGCACCACCGCCACAAAGGCGGTGTTATCCCGCCGTGCGGTGGCGGACAGGCAGTGTCCTGCCGCGTTGGTGGTGCCGGTCTTCAGCCCCGTGGCACCCTTGTAGTGCCGCACCAGCTTGTTGGTGTTCACTAGTTGAGACGCCCCGCCCCGCAGGCTGTCCATCCAGATGGTGGTGTACTGCTCGATGTCCCGATGCTCCATCAGGGCACGGCTCATCACTGCCACGTCATAGGCGCAGGAATAGCCGCTGTCGTCCAGCCCACTGCAATCCTTAAACTCCGTATCCGCCATCCCCAGCTCCGTCGCTCGAGCGTTCATCGCCGCCACAAAGGCGGGGATACTGCCGCAGATGTGCTCCGCCAGGGCGGCGCAGGCATCGTTGGCGGACACCACTGCTGCCGCCTTCACCAGTTCTGCCACCGACATGATCTCCCCCGGCTCCAACCAGATTTGGGATCCACCCATAGAGGCCGCCGTATCCGAGCAGGTCACAGGGTCGGTCCAAGCGATCTTGCCATCCTCTAACGCCTCCATCACCAATAATAAGGTCATCACCTTGGTCACCGATGCGATGGGCAGACGGGTGTGGGCGTCCTTTTCGTACAGCACCTGCCCACTGCCCTGATCCATCAGCACCGCTCCCTTGGCCGCCACCTGCAGGTCCACCCCCTCGGCGGGCAGTGCCACGGTGGGCCACGCAACAGCATCCGCATTCAGCAGATCCTCCAGCCTTTCTCCGCCGCCCTCGTCATACAGCACCTGTCCTCCGTCGGCGCACACCGTCACCGTTAATAGCAACATCGCTAATACCGCCGCTATGATCCTTTTCAACATACGCGCATCATCCTTTCCCGTGTGTTCCGTAATATATATGAGTAAAAATTGCAAAATAAACGGAAAAGGTCTTTATTTTTTAATGCGGAAGATATATAATGGTAAGGTGTGAGTATTTTTCCCGAAAGGAAGGATAATATGACTGAGAATCACAACTGGCTGGACAATGTCCGCCGTATTCATTTCATCGGCATCGGCGGCTCGGGTATGAGCCCCTTGGCCGAGATCTTACACGCAAAAGGCTATATCCTCTCCGGCTCAGACAATAACGAGTCAGATAATATTACCCGTCTGCGCGGCTTGGGCATCTCTATCGTGATGGGTCACGCCCCCGAAAATGTGGAGGGCGCCGATCTGGTGGTATACACCGCCGCCATTCCCGCCGACAACCCCGAATTGCTGGCGGCGGCGGACAAGGGTATCCCCACCCTGGAGCGGGCTATTCTGCTGGGGTGGATCACCCGTCAGTTCTCCAACACCATTGCGGTGGCGGGTACCCACGGTAAAACCACCTCGTCCTCTATGCTCAGTCAGGTTCTGCTGGAGGCGGGCACCGACCCCAGCATCTTCATCGGCGGCCGTCTGCCCGCCATCAACGCCAACGGTCACGCCGGCACCAACGATACCATGGTGTGCGAGGCCTGTGAGTTCAAGGACCACTATTTGGAAATGACCCCCGCCATCAGCATCATTCTCAATGTAGACGCGGATCATCTGGACTATTTCGGCGACCTAAACGGGGTCATCCGTTCCTTTGCCGCCTTTGCCGCTCAAACCACAGGCAAGGTCATCTACAATGCCGACGACCCCAACTCCGTGGCGGCTGTGGCAGAGGTTCCCGCCGACAAACGCATCTCCTTCGGCACCGCCGACGGTTGCGATTGGCAAGCGCGAAATATCACCACCGTCCGCGGCGCCTACGGCAAGTACGATTTGCACTGTAAAGGTGAATTCCTTCACACCATTGAATTGGGTGTCCCCGGCGGCCATAACGTGCTGAATTCACTGGGCGTAGCGGCCGCCGCCCACCTGTGCGGCATTGACGCCGCCACCATTGCTGCGGGCATCGCCGCTTTCCACGGCGCAGGCCGCCGTTTCGAGTTTTTGGGCACCTACGCCGACGTGACGGTGGCGGACGATTATGCCCACCACCCCACCGAGATCGCCGCCACCATCGACGCCGCCAAAAAGCTGGGGCACAACCGGGTATGGGCGGTGCACCAGCCCTTCACTTTCACCCGCACCGCTCGCCATTTAGACGAGTTTGCCGCTGTACTGGACACCGCCGACGTGGCGGTCATCAGCGACATTATGGGCAGCCGCGAAGTTAATGAGTGGGGTGTCCACACCACCCAGATGACCGACAAGATGCAACGCGGCATCTACCTGCCCACCTTCCCCGAAATTGCAGAATACGTAGCCGCTAATGTACAACCCGGCGACCTGGTCATTACCATGGGCGGCGGCGACGTATACAAATGCGCCCGTATGATCATCGCCCTACTGAAAGAAAAGGAATAAACGGATTGCTATGCCAACACTACGACAAAAACTGTTCGGTGACCGCGCCTTTTACAAACGGGTATTAGCGCTGTCCCTCCCCATTATGATACAAAACGGCATCACCCACCTGGTGAATATGCTGGATAACCTGATGATCGGCTCGGTGGGCACGGTGGAAATGAACGGTGTCTCCATCGCCAACCAACTGCTGTTCGTGTTCAACCTCTGCATCTTCGGCGCTGTAGCGGGCGCGGGCATCTTCGGTGCTCAGTTCCAAGGATTGGGCGATCACCAAGGCATCGCCCACACCACCCGTTTCAAGTTATATTTCTGTCTTCTGCTGGCCGGTTTGGGTATCGGCGTATTTCTCACGTGGGATCAGCCTCTGATCAATCTCTATCTGCAGGGCGAAGGCAACCCGGCCGATGCCGCTGCATCCTTAGCCAACGCGCGGGATTATCTGCGTATTATGCTGATCGGCCTCGTCCCCTTCGCACTGTCCCAGTGCTATGCAGGCACCCTGCGCGAAACGGGTCACACCACACCCCCGATGGTTGCAGGTGTCATCGCCGTCTGCGTCAATTTGATCGGTAACTATATCCTCATTTTCGGTCACTTCGGTGCGCCTCAATGGGGGGTCAAGGGTGCCGCCATAGCCACTGTCCTCTCCCGTTTTGTGGAATTGGCGGTGCTGATCTTCTGGACCCACACCAACCCGACCAAAAACCCCTTTGCTCCCCTTCTGTACAGTAGTTTCCGCATTCCTCTGCGGCTGGTTGGTCAGATTATTCTGCGCGGTCTGCCCTTGATGGTCAATGAGGCCGCTTGGTCGGTGGGATTGGCCGCCCTCAATCGCCAGTACACCCTGCGCGGCTTAGACGTGGTCAGTGCCAACAACATCTGCCAGACCTTCTGGAATGTATTCAGCGTGTCCTTTATGGCGGTGGGTATTGCCGTAGGCATTGTGCTGGGTCAGCAGTTGGGCGCCGGTCAACGCAACGAGGCCAAAACCGACAGCGTCCGCCTCATCGTTTTCTCTACTCTCATCGGTGTAGGTGTCACCATCGTGTATTGTTGCTTTGCCCCCTTTATCCCCTATCTGTACAATACCACCCCGGAGATTCGCCATTTGGCCACCCAAATGATGATCGTCACCGCCTTTGCGATGCCCATCGACGCCTTCGCCCACGCCACCTATTTCACCCTGCGCTCCGGCGGGCAGGCATTCATCACTTTCCTGTTTGACAGCTGCTATATGTGGGCCATCAATGTGCCGCTGGCCTTTGTGCTGGTGGAGTTTACCGACCTGCCCATTATACCGCTGTACGCTGCCTGCCAATTCGTCAACATCATCAAATGTATCCTCGGCGGTTGGCTGGTCAGAAAAGGTATCTGGATCAGAACCATCGTAGAATAAACGTAAAAGGAATCCGCACAGGCTGTGCGGATTCCTTTTTTTGTAAACAAAAAGACGGTGTGCCACCCGACACACCGTCTTTTTTATATTCCTTGTACCACGGGCAATATCATCTGTGCCGCCGCAATATCCTTGGCGGTGGCCAACCCCTCCGAAAAGGCGGTGGCACTGCCGCAGGCCACGCCCAACTGCAGGGCACGGACTACGTCCCGATACCGCAGCCAGCCGGTGACAAACCCTGCTACCAGACTGTCTCCCGCACCCACCGTACCGATCACCTTACCGCTGGGGGTGGGCAGATACAGCCGCTGTCCGTCGGCGGTGCACAGCACCGCCCCGTCGCCGCCCATACTGACCAGCACGTTTTGGGCGCCCAAGTCCATCATTGTCTCGGCGGCGGACACCACCCGCGCCTGATCGGGCAGCTCCCGCCCCACCAGTGCCTCCAGCTCCTCCCGATTGGGCTTAATGAGCCACGGTTTTTCTGCCAATGCCTCCATCAGTGCCTCACCGGAGGTATCCACCACCGTGTGCACTACACCCATCTTGTGCAGTTGCTTCACCAGCCGTCGATAGGTGTTGGGGGGCATTTCCGGCGCCAGACTGCCGCACAGGCACACCGCGTCCTCCCCTGTGGGGTTGAGGGCCGCCAGCAGGGCGGTCAGCTCCATCATATCGTCGGGGGACACCGCCGCCCCGGGGGCGTTAAACTGGGTCTCGGTGTCTCCGTATATCTTCACGTTGATGCGGGTCTGTCCTTCCCGCAGGGGCACGAACTGGGTGGTGATGCCCATTTTCTGCAGGGCACCCTCCAGCAGGGCACCGTTCTCCCCCGCCGCAAAGCCCAGTGCCACGTTATCCATCTCCAGCTCCTTGAGGATGCGGGATACGTTGACCCCCTTGCCGCCGGGGGTGAGGGTACAGCCCTCAATGGGGTTGATAGCCCCCCACTGCACCGCATCGGTATGTACCGTGCAATCCAACGCGGGATTACAGGTTATCGTATAAATCATAGCGTTACACCTCGCAAATTCTGCCACCGCCGACTACGCAATCACCGTCGTACAGCACCACAGCCTGCCCGCAGGTCACCGCCCTCTGTGGGGTATCGAACACGACCTGCACCCGTCCGTCCCCTAAGACGGTGGCGGTGGCGGGCGCCTCTTTGGCACCGTAACGGGTCTTGGCGGTGACCCGCACGGGGGCCGTGGGCATCTCCCCCGACACCCAGTTAAAGCCATCGGCCACCAAGCTGTCGGTATACAGATCACATTCGGGGGTCAGCCGAATGGTGTTATTGTCCATATCCTTGCTCTGCACGTACAGCGGAGCGGGCAGAGCCAACCCCAGTCCCTTACGCTGACCGATGGTGTAACCGATGAGCCCCTTGTGCTGACCCAGCACCCGCCCCTCGGCATCCACAAAATCCCCCGCAGGGTACTCCCGTCCCGTGCGGCGGCGGATAAAATCCGCGTACTTGCCGTCGGGGACAAAGCAGATGTCCTGGCTATCCGCCTTGTGGGCGGAGGCAAAGCCATACTCCGCCGCCCGCTGACGGACGGTGTCCTTGTCCGGCATCTCCCCCAAGGGGAAGGCGGTACGGGCCAGTTGTTCTTGGGTGAGGAAATACAGCACGTAGGTCTGATCTTTTGCCAAGTTTTTCGCCTTTTTCAGCTTGTATTTCCCGCTGTCGGGGTCGTACTCCACACAGGCGTAGTGCCCCGTCACTACCGTATTGCACCCGTGGGCGACAGCATAATCGTGGAGATGGGAAAATTTCATATATCTATTACATTCGATACAGGGGTTAGGGGTGTCCCCCACCTCGTAGGCAGTAATGAAACGGTCTATTACCTGCCGTTCGAACTCCCCGCGACAATCCAGTATCTCAAAGGGGAATCCCAACTGCTCCGCCACCCGTGCGGCATCCTTGGCCTCCCCCACCGCACCGCAGGTGGTGCCGTAGTCGTGCAGTCGCATGGTCACACCCAGGCACTCGTACCCTGCCTCAACCATACAGGCCGCCGCCATAGAAGAATCCACACCGCCGCTCATAGCGACCAGTGCCTTCTTCGCCATTTGGATTCCCCCTTTCCACATTTCTTCTCCTACCATATCACAAACCCCACGGTTTTTCAACCGTCGGGTTTGCATTTTCCTATATTTTTACGGTTGTTCCACCACACCTGCAAACAGGATGGCATTCCCGGGTCCCGTAATGGCGAACATAAAGGGGCGATCCAGCACAAAATCCAGTATTTCGTTCACACCGCCCATACCGTCCAGTATCTCCACCGTATAGGCGGCGGCGGTGACCCCCTCCTCGTCGATGGCTACCCGAGCGGCGTGATCCACCTTACTGACGAACATCGACTCGGACTGGGACTCCAAGATACCCTCAAAATTGCCCTTTTGGGCATCGAACACGTCGGTGACCCCCAAGCTCTGCAGACCTTCCGCTAAGTCACGGTCGGAGGCCACGTCGAACTGCGGGATGGTGACGTTGACGTACATATACTTAGCAATAGAACTTTTGTCAAAATTTTCCAGAACCTCCATCACCTGCTCATCGGCAATCAGTTTCTCCACCGAAACCCCCTCGTCGGGGAGAAAGAAGAACATCTCATACCCACCGTCTCCCAGACTTTGGTGTGTGGCTGTAAACCCATCGCCGAAGAAGCCGTAGCCGCCGCCGTTGTCTTTCATATAGCGGCAATCCACCTCCCCCGCGGCGGCGTGGAATGTTCCGTCCACCGTGGCAGCGGGATCGAACTCATCCACCCACTTCGCCTTAAAGCAGATGGTGGAGGCCAGCGCCAACGCCGTATCGGGGTCAAACTGCAGGTCGGCGGCCTGCTCGGACAGCAGGTTATCGGTCTGCTCGTTGATCCACTTTTGCAGAGCGGCGTCGTAGGCAGGGTCCCCCATCTTGCCTTTAAACACCGAGGCATAGTAGTTCTCCGCCAATAGGTCGGCGGTGTCGGTGTCGTACTGCCACCGCTCCCCCTCTGCCAGCCATAGGGAATTAGCCAAGCGGCTGAGCACCGCGCCGTCGTCCAGATACACCCCGTTCCACAGGGCGGCGTTTTTTCGCCGTAGGGCGGTCAGATCGCTCTGCCCCAGCAGGTCCAATATCTGCTGACGGCTCTCTCCATCGGCGGACTCCGCCAGCATACTCAGCGCCATATACAGATTTAGCGGAGAATACACCCGATTCTCCCCTTTCTCACCTTTTAGAAAGGTTGCCATCGTACGGGTATAGAAATCGGTCATATCCTCGGTGTGCCCGTTGATCTGTTGGCGCTGGGCGGCAACACCGTCGCGCCACGCATCCCACGCGTTCTGCTCATATTCCGCAGGGCGGGCGACCATTTTCGGATAGACGGGGGCGGCTAAGGTGTGCTTAACCGCCACAATTGTTTGATCGCCGTCATTGGGATGGTTGCTCACAAAGGGCTCATCCCATCCGTGGTTCAAATACGGCCACACGGTCAGCCCTCCCAACAGCACCGCCACGCAGGCGGCCACCGCCACGGCGGCCTGCCACCACGGACGGCGACGATACCGCTGATGCTCCTGCAAAAAGCCATCATCCAACATACCGATGGCATCGCTTAATTGCTCTTTATTCATACGGAATAACCCTCCTTTTCCAGATGGTCCCGCAGTCCCTGCCGCGCCCGACTCAGCCGACTTTTTACCGCCGACAGGGTCACCCCTTGACGGGCGGCGATCTCCTGCAGGGAATCGGCGTAGAAATAGCGGCACACAAATGCGTCCCGCACCGCGGGGGACAGCGTGGACAGATAGAGGCCGATGGTGTGGGCCAACTCACGGGCATCCAGCGTATCATCGGGGGTCTCGCCGCCGGGGATACACTCTCCCAGCTCGTCCAGCGACAGGGCGTATTGGGAGGGCGGTCGCTTATCCGCCCTGCGGCGGCGGTAACGGTCGATAGCCAGAGCGCGGGTGATCTTGGACAGAAACGCCCCCAGCACCGTGGGCCGATGGGGCGGCATCGCCTCCCACGCCCGCAGATAGGTGTCGTTCACCGTCTCTTCGCTCTCCCCGCGGTCGGCGAGGATCCCCATCGCCAGACGCAGCAGCTGTGCACCGTACTGCCGTTGGGTCTCACGGACGGCAGAGTGATCCCTCTGCCAATACAGATCGATAATATGTTGGTCGTTCATTGGTTCACACCTCCTCTGCCCTCTATGCCGCAAAAAATCGAAAAAGGTTGCGTGATTGCAAGAATATTTTAACAAAAAACAAACACTTTGGCAACTAAAAACGCCCGCGGCTCCCACCACAGGCGTTTTTACGTTATTTTTCCTCCTGCACAGCCTCCAGAGCCTCCCGCAGGGTATCCAGGGCATCCTTGCCGCCGGTGCGGTCGATGCGCACGGCATAGTATGGCTTGGCGCCCGCCGAGATCATCACCCGTCGGGGCAGAGCCGCCGTCAGACGACCGCCCAGCTCCACGTCCAGTTTATCACAGTAGAGAAGTAAAGAGTCCTGCTGTTGCTTGATCTCGCGGACACCGATGGCCGCCG
This sequence comes from Acutalibacteraceae bacterium, assembly GCA_045592345.1. Taxonomy (GTDB): domain Bacteria; phylum Bacillota; class Clostridia; order Oscillospirales; family Acutalibacteraceae; genus UBA5905. The sequence goes on from JAZNUN010000084.1 coordinate 25,798, forward strand.
CCATATTCCGCAGCAGCGCCACGTCCACCAAGCCTTGCACCGCCGTGGGCGGCTCACCGAAGCGGTCAATGAGCTCATCAAATACGTCCATAGAGTCCTCCACCGTGCGGATATCCGCAATGCGGCGGTAGATCTCCAAACGCTGGGCGTTATCGCTGATGTAATCGTCGGGAATATGGGCGGAAATGGGCAGGTCCACCAGACATTCCACCGACTGGGCGGCGGTCTGTCCCTTCTCCTCGCTGACGGCGTCCGCCAGCAGTTTCAGGTACATATCGTAACCCACCGCCTCCATATGTCCGTGCTGTTGGGCACCCAGCAGATTACCCGCTCCGCGGATCTCCATATCCCGCATGGCGATCTTAAATCCCGCACCAAACTCGGTAAAATCTCGCATGGTTTCCAACCGTTTCTGAGCAATATCTGACAGTTCTTTGCCCCGCGTAAAAGTCAAATAGGCATAGGCTCTGCGGGAGGAACGCCCCACGCGGCCGCGGAGCTGATGCAACTGGGACAGACCGTATCGGTCGGCGTTTTCGATGATGAGGGTGTTCACGTTGGGGATGTCCACACCCGTTTCAATAATGGTGGTACACACCAGAATATCCACCTCGTGCTCCAGCACCTGCCGCCAGATCTCGGACAGCTGCTCCTCGTTCATCTTACCGTGGGCCACGGTGATGCGGGCCTCGGGGATGCGGTTGTGGAGCGCCGCCGCCACCAACTCAATATTGTCCACCCGATTGTGGAGGTAATACACCTGCCCGTCCCGCCGCAGTTCACGGCGGATGGCGTCGGCGATGACCCCGTTATCGTGCTCCAGCACGTAGGTCTGGACGGGACGGCGATCCTGAGGCGCCTCCTCGATCACCGACATATCCCGAATACCGCTCATCGCCATATTCAGGGTGCGGGGAATCGGCGTAGCTGACAGGGTCAGCACGTCCACGTTGGGGGTCATTTCCTTAATGCGCTCCTTCTGCGCCACGCCGAACCGTTGCTCCTCATCCACAATGAACAGGCCTAAATCGTGGAACGCCACGTCCTGGGACAGCAGACGGTGGGTACCCACCACGATGTCCACCTCGCCGCTCTTGATGCGGCGCACAATGTCAGCCTGCTGTTTCGGTGTGCGGAAGCGGGATAGCATCTCCACCGACACGGGGAAACCCTCAAACCGCTTGAGAATGGTATTGTAATGCTGAAACGCCAGAATGGTGGTGGGCACCAGCACGGCGCACTGCTTACTCTGACTGACGCACTTAAACGCCGCCCGCAGCGCCACCTCGGTCTTACCGAAGCCCACGTCACCGCACAGCAGGCGGTCCATCGGCACCGCCCGCTCCATATCGTTTTTGATCTCCTCCACGCACCGCAGTTGATCCTCGGTCTCCTCATAGGGGAAATGCCGTTCAAAATCGTACTGCCACTCCTCGTCGGGACCAAAAGCGTAGCCGGGTGACGCCATCCGCTTGCCGTACAGGGCCACCAACTGCTTGGCAATATCCTTGACGGCGGTACGCACGCGGGTCTTGGCCTTTTGCCACTCCTGTCCGCCTAGACGATGCACCTTGACAGTGGCATCCTCTTTATTGCCGATGTATTTACTCACCAGATCCAACTGGGTGACAGGGACGTACAGGGTATCCCCTTTGGCATACTCCAGTTTGATGTAATCCTTGACAACGCCCTGCACATTGATTTGATGCACACCCTGATACACACCGATACCGTGGGCGGTGTGCACCACGTAATCCCCGATCTGCAATTCCGACAGACTGTGGATCTCCATCCCCTTTTCCTTGCGGCGGCGGAGACGGCGGGTAGGCTTAGCCACCCGTCCGTGGGTCAGCACCGCCAAATTGGCGGCGGGTATCTCCAAGCCGGCGGATAATCCCCCCGCCAGCACCAACACCTGCCCTCGTATGGGTGCCTCAGGGGAGCGGGCGTACAAGGCGGGGATACCCGCCTTCTGCAGATCCTCTGCCAGGGTGGCGGCTGCCTTTTCCTCACTGCCCGCCAACACCACGCAGGCCATCTTGCGGGAAAGTAGATCCCGCAGATCCTCTACCAATAATTCCACACGCCCCGACCACACCGGCAACTGCCGTGCATCCAGAGCATACATCTTCTTGAGTTCCAGCTGAATACCGCCGCGGGAGAAGGCATCCAACAAAACGGTGGGACGCTGTTGCAGCTGTGCCGCCACCTGCTCCCAGGAGGGGGCGTATTCCATCAGTCCGCGGCACAGCAGTCCCTCCTCCAGCAAGGCGGTCTCATCCTGCTCCAACTGCCACAGATAGGTACGCACCCGCTCCCGCACACGGGCAGGCTCGGACACGAACAAGAGAGCGTCCCGCATATAGGTAAAGAGGTTCGCCTTTACAGGGTAAATTAAGGGCAGATATTTATCCATACTGCCGGGATGGGCGCCGCCCCGCAGACGGTCCACGTCCCGCATCAAATTCTCTTTCACCACAGGGGCATTCTTGCCCCGCTGGGTAGCGGCCAACGCCTCTATATCCGCCGCCAACGCCGCTGGATCATCGTACATAATCTCCGCCGCAGGGGGCACCGCCACC
>JAZNUN010000085.1:0-24235 GCA_045592345.1 Acutalibacteraceae bacterium
GGGGGAGCAGACCCGCATCTCCAACGCCTACAACGAGCAGCAGGTGGGGCGCACCCTCACCGTGCTGGTGGAGAGCTTTGATAAATACGCCGAGTGCTGGTTCGGCCGCACCGAGGGGGATCCCCCCGACATCGACGGCAAGGTGTTACGCGCGATGAACCGCCCCGGTGACCGCGCATCCCTCACCGCGCTTATCAAGCGCATCCGTGAAAAGGTGCCGAACATCACCCTGCGCACCACCGTGATGACCGGCTTCCCCGGCGAAACCAAGCAGGATTTTGAAGAACTGTGCGCCTTCATTCAGGAGGCGCAATTTGAGCGGCTTGGCTGTTTCGCCTACTCGGCAGAGGACGGCACCCCTGCGGCGGCATTGCCCGAGCAGGTATCGGATAAGGTGAAATGCCGCCGCCGTGACATCGTGATGGAGGAGCAGAGCCGCATCTCCGACGCCTACAACGAGAGTATGGTGGATAAGACCGTCACCGTGTTGGTGGAGAGCTTTGATAAATACGCCGAATGCTGGTTCGGCCGTACTGCGGGGGACGCCCCCGACATTGACGGCAAGGTGTTCTTTGCCGCTACCCGTCGTATACAACCCGGCGATTTCGTAGAGGTGACCGTCACCGACACGATGGACTGGGATTTGATAGGAGAGATGATCTGATGAACGTACCCAATAAATTATCCCTGTTACGTTGCGCGTTGATTCCCGTGTTTATGGCGTGTATGCTGATTTCGTTCCCGCACCACTACGCCGCCGCCCTGCTGGTGTTCGTGCTGGCCTCTCTGACAGATTGGCTGGACGGTCATCTGGCCCGCAAAAACGGCCTGATCACCAATTTCGGCAAGTTTCTGGACCCTTTGGCGGATAAGGCTCTGACCACTGCAGCGTTTATCTGCTTCGTAGAGGTTATCAACAGTCGCAGTATGCCTTGGGCACTGATGCTGATCTTGACCCGCGAGTTTATGGTTACCTCGGTGCGCCTGCTGGCGGCCAAGGACGGGGTGGTGGTTGCCGCCTCGTTTGCCGGTAAGCTGAAGACGGTGATGCAGATGGTGTCCATCATTTACTTGCTGGCACTGCTGTATATGAGCAGCATGATGGCATACAACGACGTCCTGCGTTGGATGTACCGCGGCGGCATCGCGATGGTGTGGATCGCTACGATTGCCACGGTGGTGTCCGGCATTCAGTACGTGTGGCAGTTGCGCCATTATTTTAAAGAAACCACCAATTAAAATACAAACAGTTTACGGCAACACGATTTATCGGCGGTTTCTCAAGAAAAATGATAAAAACAGTAGACAAATCAGAAAATTTGTATATAATGTTAGTAAAGCGATGGTAAGGAGAAGTAAGCAGACACCGCCGCCACAGAGAAGGATGCCTTAGGCTGTGAGCATCCCGACGGACGACCTGCCCAAATGCACCTTACCGCTCTGTGGGGGAACGGCCTGTGCTCAGTATCCCGCGGCGGCACGTCCCCGTTATCGGACCGGACCCTGTTGGGGGTCTATGAGTGAATGACGGAGTGGAACCGTGAGTTAACCCTCACCTCCGTTGCTATCCTGTGGATAGCAACGGAGGTGTTTTTGTTTTTTGGGGCAGCATCAAGCATACAAACCCGTTTCAAAAAGGCGATTTTTCGCTCTGTCTGCGTTAAAATGCTCGGAAATACATACAGTATTTCCTGTGCTTTATGCCTTGACAGAGCAAAAAATCTCTCTTTTTGCAATCGACGACCTCAAAGCGTTGCTTTGAGGCGGATTTGGATGCTTCCTGCTACCCCATAGCGTCTCATTTGGTGTTACACCACTACGAAAGGAGCCGATAGGATGTTCCGACAATTACGTGAAGATATCGCCACCATCCGTGACCGCGACCCCGCCTCCCGTTCGGGCTTTGAGGCGTGGGCCCTGTATAACGGCCTGAAGGCAATGCGATCCCACCGCCGTGCCAACCGCTGGTATCACCGGGGCTGGTTTTTCTTGGCGCGGTGGGAGTCCCAGCGGTGCGTCCGCCGCACCGGCATTGAGATCCACCCTGCCGCCACTATAGGTCGCCGCTTTTTCATCGACCACGGTACCGGCGTGGTCATCGGCGAGACCACCATCATCGGTGACGACTGCACCATCTATCAGGGTGTCACCCTGGGCGGTACGGGTAAGGACACCGGTAAGCGCCATCCCACCCTGGGCAATCACGTGATGGTGGGCGCGGGCGCTAAGGTGCTGGGTCCCATCACCATCGGCAACAACGTGCGTATCGCCGCCGGCGCGGTGGTGCTCACCGACATTCCCGACAACTGTACTGCTGTGGGCATCCCCGCCCGTGTGGTGCGGCGGGATGGAGAAAAGGTACAGGATCTGGACCAGATCCACGTACCCGACCCCGTGGCGCAGGAACTGCGCCGTTTAGAGGAGCGCATCGCCGCTCTGGAAAACAAGGAATAAATCTTAGGAGGATTGACATATGCGTGTATTCAACACTATGACCAAACAGAAAGAGGAACTCATCCCCATCGAGGAGGGCAAGATTCGGCTGTACGCCTGCGGCCCTACCGTGTATAACTTTATCCACATCGGCAACGCCCGTCCTTTGGTGGTGTTCGATACCCTGCGCCGCTATTTGGAGTGGCGGGGCTACGAGGTGAACTTCGTGCAGAACTTCACCGACATCGACGATAAGATTATCCGCCGCGCCAACGAGGAGGGTATCACCTATCAGGAGGTGGCAGAGAAGTACATCGCCGAGTTCTGGACCGACGCTAAGGGACTGGGCGTCCGCGAGGCCACTACCCACCCCAAGGCCACCGAGAATATTGACACCATCATTGACATCGTGTCCCGTCTGGTGGAGCGGGGCTACGCCTACCGCGCTGAGAACGGCGACGTGTATTTCCGCACCCGTAAGTTTGACGAGTACGGCAAACTGTCCCACCAGCCTATTGACGATCTGGAGTCCGGTGCCCGTATTGCCGTGGGTGATGTGAAGGAGGACCCCCTGGACTTCGCTTTGTGGAAGGCCGCGAAAGAGGGAGAGCCCAGCTGGCCTTCTCCCTGGAGCGACGGTCGTCCCGGATGGCATATTGAGTGTTCTGCTATGGCTCGCCGCTATCTGGGCGAAAGCATCGACATCCACGGCGGCGGACAGGACTTGATCTTCCCCCACCACGAGAATGAGATTGCCCAGAGCGAGTGCTGCAACGGCGTACCCTTCGCCCGCTACTGGATGCACAATGGCTACATCAACGTGGACAACAAGAAGATGTCTAAGTCCCTCAATAACTTCTTCACCGTTCGCGACGTGGCGGAGGCTTACGGTTACGAGGCGATCCGTTTCTTCCTGATCTCCTCCTCCTACCGTATGCCCATTAACTATAACACCGAGATCATCCAGCAGGGCATTAACGCTCTGGATCGTCTGTATAATTGTAAAAACGGTATGGACTTTGCACTGGGCAACGCCCCCGCAGGTGCTGTGGATGCCGACTTTGCCGCTAAGGTAGAGGGACGTCGTAACCAGTTTATCGCCGCTATGGACGACGATCTAAACACCGCCGACGGTATTGCTGCTCTGTTCGAGTTGGTCAAGGATATTAACGTTCTGCTCACCGACCCCGCCGCCACCAAGGAGTCCATCCTGTGCGGTAAGGCGCTGTTCGACGAACTCACCGATGTGCTGGGCTTCTGCTATGAGCGGGGTCAGTCCGGCGACGATGATGCCGAGATCGAAGAGCTGATTGCTGCCCGTACCGCCGCCCGCAAGGAGCGCAACTGGGCAGAGGCTGACCGCATCCGCGACGAACTCACCGCCCGCGGTATCGTGCTGGAGGATACCCCCCAGGGCGTCAAGTGGCATCGCGCTTAAGGAGCAATTATGACCGATAACGAAAAAGCATTACAACAGCATTACGACTGGGCGGGTAAATTGGAGATCACCTCCCGTGCCAAGGTGGAGAATGCCGCCGATCTGGCGGTGGCCTACACTCCCGGTGTTGCCCAGCCCTGTCTCGCCATCCGCGATAACCCCGATCTGTCCTATTCCCTCACCCGCCGCCATAATATGGTGGCAGTGGTCACCGACGGCACTGCCGTTCTGGGTCTGGGGGATATTGGTCCTCAGGCGGGTATGCCCGTGATGGAGGGCAAGTGCGTACTGTTTAAGGAATTCGGCGGGGTGGATGCGTTCCCCCTGTGCATTAAATCTAAGGACGTGGACGAGATCGTCCGCACCGTGTACCTGCTGTCCGGCTCCTTCGGCGGCATTAATTTAGAGGATATCGCCGCCCCCCGCTGCTTCGAGATCGAGCGGCGGCTGAAGGAATTGTGCGATATTCCCGTATTCCACGACGACCAGCACGGCACCGCCATCGTGGTGGGTGCCGCCCTGCTCAACGCCCTCAAGGTGGTGGACAAGGATATTGCCGCCGTGCGGTGCGTTATCAACGGCGCCGGCTCGGCGGGCATCGCCATCGCCCATCATCTTCTGCGGTTGGGTGTCACAGACCTTGTTATGTGTGATAAATGCGGCATCCTCACCCGTACCGCAACCTACGATAACCCCGCCCACAACGCCATTGCCGCTCTTACCAATTCCGCTTGTCAGAGCGGCACCTTGGCGGATGCTTTGGCGGGCGCGGACGTATTTATCGGCGTGTCTGCTCCCAACATCGTCACCCCCGCTATGGTGGCGTCGATGGCGGATAATCCTATTGTGTTCCCTATGGCCAACCCCGTGCCGGAGATCACCCCCGATGCCGCCAAAGAGGGCGGCGCCGCGGTGGTGGGCACCGGTCGGTCGGATTATCCCAATCAGATCAATAACGTGCTGGCGTTCCCCGGCATTTTCCGCGGAGCGCTGGATGTCCGTGCATCGGATATTAACGAGGATATGAAGCTGGCGGCCAGCCACGCCATTGCCGATCTGGTGTCGGCGGAGGACCTGTCTGCGGAGTACATTCTCCCCGCCGCCTTTGACCCACGTGTGGGTCCCGCCGTGGCCGCGGCGGTGGCGCAGGCCGCACGCAACAGCGGCGTGGCGCGAAAGTAATACATATTGCATCACCTCAATTCAAAAGGAGAACCAAAATGAACATCCTTAACGTGATTATGATCGGCATCGGTCTGGCGATGGACGCCGCCGCCGTTTCCCTGTGTAAGGGTCTGGCGGTGGGTAAGGCTAAACTGCACCACTGTCTCATCGCCGGAGCCTATTTCGGTGTTTTCCAGGGTGCTATGCCCGCCATCGGCTATGCCTTGGGCGCCACCTTCGCGGAGTATATCAGCAACATTGACCATTGGGTGGCATTTGTTTTGCTGGCGTTGATCGGCGCCAATATGTTGAAGGAGTCCTTCGGTGAAGAGGAGTGTGGCGAGTGCCAGTCCGCCTCTTTTGCACCGGCCATTATGTTGCCTATGGCGGTGGCCACCAGCATTGATGCACTGGCAGTGGGTGTCACCTTCTCCTTTGATATGGGTTGGGTGGAGATGCTGTTGGCGGTGGCTATCATCGCCGCCGTCACCTTTGTGCTTTCCGCTGTGGCGGTGCGTCTGGGCAGTCTGCTGGGTGACCGCTTCGGCTCTTGGGCGGAGCGTGCCGGCGGCATCGTTCTCATCCTGATGGGTGTCAAGATTCTTCTCGAAGGCCTCGGCGTACTGTAATAATCACCAATTAAGCACCGAACAGACCCGTTCTGTTCGGTGCTTTTTTATCTTGTTTTTTCTTTTTAATGTTGTTATACTATACAGGTATGCGCGCAAGCGCCCCACTACTCCCAAGGAGGAACACACTATGATTACCGTATCCGATTTAGGCATTAATTTCAGCGGTCAAGACCTGTTCAAGCATGTGGACCTGAAATTCGTTCCCGGCAACTGCTACGGCGTCATCGGCGCCAACGGCGCGGGCAAGTCCACTTTCCTGCGTATTTTGTCCGGCGACCTGGAGCCCACCAGCGGCGAGGTCATCATCGACAAGCGCACCCGTATGTCGGTGCTGAAGCAGGATCACTACGCCTATGACGAGCAGACTGTTTTGGATACCATCATTCAGGGCAACCCCCGTCTGTTTGAGATCATGCAGCAGAAGGACGCCCTGTACGCCAAAGAGGACTTCACCGATGAGGACGGCGAGCTGGCCGCCCAGCTGGAGGGCGAGTTCGCCGAGATGAACGGCTGGGAGGCGGAGACTGAGGCGGGTCAGATCCTGTCGGGCTTAGGCCTGGATGACAGCCTGCTGTACGACGTGATGGGCACCCTGGGCGATAAGCAGAAGGTGAAGATCCTGCTGGCCCGCGCCCTGTTCGGTCACCCCGACATTATCCTGCTGGACGAGCCCACCAACCACCTGGACATCGACTCCATCCGCTGGCTGGAGGACTTTCTGATGGACTACGACGGCACCGTGATCGTGGTATCCCACGACCGTCACTTCCTCAACAACGTTTGCACCCATATCGTGGACGTGGACTACAACAAGATTAAGATCTACGTGGGTAACTACGATTTCTGGTACGAGTCCAGCCAGCTGATCCAGAAGATCATGCGCGAGCAGAACAAGAAAAATGAGGAGAAAATTAAGGAACTGCAAGCCTTCATTCAGCGCTTCTCCGCTAATAAATCCAAGTCCCGTCAGGCCACCAGCCGCCGCAAGCTGCTGGATAAGCTGACGGTGGAGGAGATGCCCGCCTCCTCCCGCCGCTACCCCTACGTGGGATTCCAGATGGACCGCGAGGCAGGTAAGGAGATCTTGGCCGTGGAGGGTATCACCAAGACGGTGGATGGCGTGAAAGTTCTGGACAACATCTCCTTCCGCATCAACAAGGGAGATAAGGTGGCCTTTGTGGGTCAGGATGAGATCGCCACCACCACCCTGTTCAAGATTTTGGCAGGCGAGTTGGAGCCCGATGAGGGTACCTACAAGTGGGGCGGTACCACCAGCCTGTCCTACTTCCCCAAGGATAACACCGAGTATTTTGAGGGCGTGGATCTGCCCCTGATTCAGTGGCTGAACCAGTATTCTCAGGATAATACCGAAACCTATCTGCGCAGCTTCCTGGGTAAGATGCTGTTTTCAGGCGACGACGTGCTGAAGCCCGTCAAGGTGCTGTCCGGTGGTGAAAAGGTGCGCTGTATGCTGTCCCGTATGATGATGTACGGCTCCAACGTGCTGATGCTGGACCAGCCCACTAACCACCTGGATCTGGAGTCTATTACCGCCGTCAACGACGGTCTGACCCACTTCCCCGGTAACGTGCTGTTTTCCTCCTACGACCATCAGTTCATTCAGACGGTGGCGGATCGCATTATGGAGATCAAGGACGGCAAGCTGATTGACAAGATGATGACCTACGACGATTATATTGAGTGGAAGTCCGCCAACAAAATCTAATGCAAAATAAAAACGCTACCCTGTCGGGTAGCGTTTTTATGTTACAGTTCTTTGAAACGGGCCTCAGACATCACATTGATGTAGGATTCATCGTATTTGTGTACCGAGCGAAAGATGCCTTCATCCAAGCCGGTGATACTGTTAGGTTTACCAAGAACAACCACCATTCGTACACAATCTTGAGACGGAGTAAGGGCGAGTATCGGCTCGCGTTTGCCGTAGCGACGACCGGCCAAATGAGGCAAAACCGGGCACTGTTCCCACTGGATGGTGTTATCAATACAGTGAATAATTGAGTAGCGATTTGCTCGTCTGCGAGGGAAGTAAATCTCGTAGGATTTACCATTCAAATGGAATTTGACCAACCCCACATTGTCCATAAAACCGTCTTTTGAGGAGTGTTTTCTCAGTTCCGAAAAGGTGTCGAACAGTTTACCCATCGTTTTGCTCCTTTCTCGTTTACGTTCATTCGCAGAGGAAAAGCGGGTGATTCGGAAACGGGACGTCGAGGACGCCGTCCCCCACAACTCCTATTAAACCTCATATGATACTCGTAGGGGCGGGCGTCCTCGCCCGCCCAACAGCCTCCCTCTCTGAGGGAGGTGTCAAAAATCTTTGATTTTTGACGGAGGGAGTTAACTCCTAACTCCCAATTCCTCATTCCTAGCTTTTACTCCACCACCGCCACATTGTCCTCACCCAGCGCCCGTTTCAGCGCGTCTATCACCTGCTCTGTGGGGGCGATATTCCACTCTGCGGGGGCCTTCACCAGTCGTCCCGTGTCTGCAAAACGGATATACACGGGAACACTGCCGGAGCTTGATTTCACAGCGTTGTAAGCGGTTTCAACGTACATATTGTTATTGCAGGGAAGCCGCAGATACACTCCTGCGCGGGAGACGGGGCGGGACGGCTCTGCCGCCGGTATGGCGGGTGCTTGTTCCGGCACCGGTTCCACCCGTTCTACCAGTAGTTTCGGCTCCTTTTCCTCCTGAATATCCAGCCGTCCGGTGATCAGCGCCACCTTACCCGGCTGCAGCAGTTCCTCATACTGGCTCAGGGTCTTGGGGAACACCACCGCCTCCATAGCACCGTACAGATCCTCCACCTGGGCATAGGCCATCTTGGCGCCGGTCTTGGTGTTCTGCACCCGCAGACTGCCCACCATACACAGCACCCTCACGGTACTGCCGTCTTGATAGCGGTCACTGCCCTCCTCGGCGGCCTCTACAATGCGGTCGATGCGGGCGGCTCGCAGGGGTTTATAGTGCTCCCTGTAGGGGGTCAGGGGATGCCCTGTCAGGTACAGGCCGGTGGCCTCTTTTTCCATCTGCAGCAGTTGGGCGTAGGGCACCTCCGGCACGTCCGGCGGGGTGATGGGGATATCCCCCGCTGCCTCGGCGGCGTCAAAGAAGCCCACCTGCCCGTCCATAGCATAGCGGCTCTGGTTATCCAGCTGATCCATCACCACGGGGGACATCTGGATCATCTGGCGGCGGTTGAGTCCCAGTCCGTCCAGCGCACCGCAGCGGATGAGGCTGTCCAACCCCAAGCGGTTAAACTCGCGGTGGGCCGACAGCCGCTTGCAGAAGGGGTAGAATCCTGTATAGGATCCGTTTTTCTCCCGTTCCGCCACCATCACGTCGATGAATCCGCGGCCGATGTTCTTCACCGCCAGCAGACCGAATCGGATGTGGTCACCCGACACCATAAAGTCCGCGTGGGACTCGTTCACCGAGGGGGGCAGCACGGGGATACCCATCCGCTCGCACTCACGGATATAGGTGACCACCTTACCGCTGCCGAACACGCTGGTCAGCAGGGCGGCCATATATTCGCGGGGGTACAGGCACTTGAGATAGGCGGTCTGGTACGCCACCAGCGCATAGGCGGCGGCGTGGGATTTGTTAAAGGCGTAGGAGGCGAAGGAGGCCATCTCGTCAAAGATGCGGTTGGCAGTGGCGGCGGGAACACCGCGGCGGACACAGCCGTCTACGACAGTGACGCCATTTTCTACCAAGCCGTTGACGAAAATGTCACGTTCGCGCTCCATCACGTCGTGCTTTTTCTTCGCCATGGCGCGGCGCACCACGTCGGCGCGGCCAAAGGTGTAGCCCGCCAAAGCCTGCAATATCTGCATCACCTGCTCCTGATACACGATGCACCCGTAGGTGACCTTCAGGATAGGCTCCAGCAGGGGATGGGCATACTTCACCTGCTCCGGTTTACGGCTGTTAGCGATGTAGCGGGGGATGGAGTCCATAGGACCGGGTCGGTATAGGGAGATCACCGCAATGAGGTCCTCGAATCGGGTGGGACGCAGCTGCATCAGCACCCGTTTCAGTCCGCCCGATTCCATCTGGAACACGCCGTCCGACTTGCCCTCGGACAGCATATCGTACACCCGCTTATCGTCCAGCGGAATATCCGCCACACGGAAATCGGGCAGCCGTTTTTGTATCATTTTTTCCGCGTCCGCGATCACCGTCAGGTTCCGCAGACCGAGGAAGTCCATTTTGAGGATGCCCAACTCCTCCAAGTTGTTCATGGGATACTGGGTTGCCACCGCCTCGTGGTTCATACACAGGGGCACGTACTCGTGGACGGGACGGGGGGCGATGACCACGCCCGCCGCGTGGGTGGAGGCGTTGCGGGGCATCCCCTCCACCTTCATCGCCATATCAATGAGTTCCTTCACCTGAGGGTCGCTGTCCCGCAGGTCGCGGAGCTTGTCGCTCTCTTTCAGCGCCCGTTCCAGGGTCATATTCAGGGCGGTGGGGATCAACTTGGACACCTTATCCCCCACGGCGTAGGGCAGACCCATCACACGGGCCACATCCCGCACGGCGGCCTTGGCCGCCATGGTGCCGAAGGTGATGATTTGCGCCACCCGATCGGCACCGTATTTGCGGATGACGTAGTCGATGACCTGCTGGCGTTTCTCGGTGCAGAAGTCCACGTCAAAGTCGGGCATACTGACCCGTTCGGGGTTGAGGAACCGCTCGAACAGCAGGTCGTATTTCAGCGGGTCGATGAGGGTGATGCCCATACAGTAGGCGCACAGACTGCCTGCGCCGGAGCCACGTCCGGGTCCTACGGGAATATCGTGGGTACGGGCATAGTTCACGTAATCCGCCACGATGAGGTAGTAGTCCGCATATCCCATACGGCGGATGACGGATAATTCGTATTCTAAGCGGTCGGTCACCGTCTTATCGGGGTTGTCCCCGTACAGGCGGTGCATCCCTTGGCGGCACAGTTGTTCCATATAGGCGTTGCTGTCCCCGTTGGGACTGTCAAAGGCGGGGAGTTTCACGTTGCCGAAGTCCAGTTCCACCTGACACCGCTGGGCAATGCGGATGGTGTTCTCCACCGCGTCGGCAGGGAAGAGGGCGGCCATTTGGTCGCCGTCCTTGAGGTAGAATTCCTCGGTTTCAAAGTTGAGGGGGCTGGGCTGATCTAAGGTGGTGGCGGTCTGGATGCAGGTGAGCACCTGTTGCATTTTGGCGTCCTCTTTCTCGATGTAGTGGACGTCGTTGGTACACACCAGCGGCAGACCCATTTCCCGTGCCATACGGGTCAGCACCCCGTTGAGTTGTTTCTGCTCCGGCATCCCGTGGTCCTGCAACTCCAGATAGAAGTGGTCGGGCCCAAAGGTGGCGGCGTACCACTGCACCAGTTGTCGGGCGGCGCGGAAATCCGAGCGGGCAATGGCGTGGGGTATCTCGCCCGCTAAGCAGGCGGACAGGGCGATAAGACCCTCGTGGTGCTGTTCCAACAGCTTGTGGTCCACACGGGGTTTGATATAGAAGCCATCTACCCAGGCGGTGGACACCAGTTTCAGCAGGTTTTGATAGCCTACCTCGTTTTCGCACAGCAGGACTAAGTGGTGGTACTCGCTGTCGGGGCCGTGGACCTTGTCGGTGAGACCACGTGCCGCCACGTACACCTCGCATCCAAGGATGGGGCGGATGCCCTGCTTCTTACACTCCTTGTAGAAGTCGATGACACCGTACATTGCGCCGTGGTCGGTGATGGCCAGGGCGGTCTGACCCAGTTCTTTGGCGCGACTCACCAGGGCCGGTATACGGCAGGCGCCGTCCAGCAGAGAATACTCGGTATGCACGTGTAGGTGTACGAAATCGGTCACAGACAGCACCTCCTTTCAAAGAAAGGCTGATTTTCACTCTATCTGCGTTAAAATGCTCGCCAATACGTACAGTATTGGCTGTGCTTTTGCCTTGATAGAGCAAAAATCATCTCTTTCTTTCCATAGTTAGGTCTCTAAATTTTCCGCAAACTTAATAATACGTTGCAGGCGGTGGTTGACACCGCTGCGGGAGAGGGCGGGCTCCATCATAGCCCCCAGATCCCGCAGGGATAGGTGGGGGTTGTCCATCCGCAGACGGGCCACCTCCTGCAATTCCTCCGGCAGGGCGCTGAGTCCGCAGGTGTTTTCAATGCGGGTCAGGGCGTTCATCTGTGCCACCGCAGCTTGCACTGTCTTGTCCATATTGGCGCTTTCAAAATTCAGACGGCGGTTGGTGTCGTTGCGGATGCTCTTCACCATCTTGACTCCCATCAGCTCCAGCGACGCCTTGGTGGCGCCCAGGAAGGTCAGACAGTCCTCGATGCGCTCGCTTTCCTTGATATACACAATGTAGGAGCCGCCGCGGGTGGCGGTCTTGGCGGGGAAATCCCACTCCCGCAACAGGGCGGCGATATCGCGGCTCAGATTGTAGTGGGGCACAGAAAACTCCAGATGATAATCGTGCTCCGGATCGGTCACCGCGCCGCAGACGAGGAACGCACCCCGCAGATAGGCGCGGGCACAGGCCTCGCAATCCAGATTGGCACGGTTGAGCCGCAGGGAGACCTCGGCGCCGCTGTGCCCGAATCGGTCCAGCAGAGCCGTCCGATGGGCGGTCTCCTCCACCGCGCTCTGATGCAGGGTGGTGCGGCGGCGCAGGGTGGTCCGTGTGGGGCGGGGGATATCGCCGATGCGGGACACCAGACGGTCATACAGGTCGGCAATAGCCTCCTGTTCGGTCTGCAGAGAGATCTCTGCCGCCGAAAAGGCGTGACCGCACTCCAGCATCCCGTAGGTCTGAGCGGCGCGGCAACACCGCTTGTCCGGCAGTGCGGCGGCTATTTCTTTTTTGGCTTCGGATGAAAAGGACACGGTTGTGCCTCCTTTGTACTATTCTCTGCCGATGTCCCGATGGTAGGACAGCACCTGACCATCGGTCATATCCTTGAGAGCCTCCGCGATGCGGTTGGCCATAGTGACCGAGCGGTGTTTGCCGCCGGTACAGCCGATGGCGATCACCAGCTGACTGCGGCCCTCTTTTTGATACAGGGGGATGGTGTGGGACAGCAGCGCCAGTATCCGCTCCAAATAGGTGATGGCGGCGGGGTCGCTCATCACGTAGTCCTGCACCTCGGGGTCATTACCGGTCAGGGGACGCAGATTCTCAATATAAAAGGGGTTGGGCAGACACCGCATATCCAGCATCACGTCCGCCTCTGCGGGAAACCCATATTTGAAGCCGAAGGACATCACCTGCACCGTCATAGCGGTGCCCGTCTGTTGCATCAGCAGGTCGGCCACGCGGCCTTTCAGTTGGGCGGCGTTGAGGTGGGTGGTGTCGATACGGTAGTCCGCCATCTCATACAGCGGGGACAGCATACGGCGCTCCTCCAGCAGAGCCGCCTCAATGCTCCGTCCCTCCTCCGACAGGGGATGGTGGCGGCGGGTCTCCTTAAAACGGCGGCGCAGAGCCTCGTTACTGCAATCCAAAAACAGAATTCGGCAGAGGTCCGCCGCCGTTTGCAGGCTGGGCAGTACCTCTTGCAGTTCTTGGAACAGGGTGCCGGAGCGCACGTCGGTGACCAGAGCCACCCGATTCAATTCCTGGGAGCTCTGACGGCACAGCTCTAAGAAAGGTGCCATCAGTGCGGGGGGCATATTATCCACGCAGTAATATCCTATATCCTCCAGAGCCTTGATGGCTTGGGATTTACCTGCTCCGGACATACCCGTAACAATCATCAGTTCCATAGTTAAAATTCTCCGATAAAGCGTACTTCGGGCTCCAGCAGGACCCCGTTGGTTTCCATAATCTTATTCTGCACCTGCCGACATAACTCCACCATATCGGCGGCGGTGGCGGCACCGCGGTTCACCACAAAGCCGGCGTGCTTTTCGCTGACCTGTGCGTCCCCCACCGAGAAGCCTTTTAGTCCGGCATCCTCAATCAGTTTGCCTGCGAAATACCCCTCGGGGCGCTTAAAGAAACTGCCCGCGCTGGGGTATTCCAGCGGCTGTTTCTCACGGCGGCGTCCCAACAGGTCTTTCATAGTGGCGGCGATGGTGTCGTAATCGCCGGGGGTCAGCTTTAAGGTGACTCCGGTGACGATGTAGCCCATTTCCATCAAAACAGAGTGACGATAGCCGAACTTTAACTCGGAAACGGGAAGGAAACCCATTTCGCCCTCGGGAGTAATGCAGTGGGCCAGTTGGACCACATCTGCCATCTCGCCGCCGTAGGCGCCGGCGTTCATATACACCGCGCCCCCCACCGTGCCGGGGATACCGAAGGCGAATTCCAGACCGGCAAGGTGGTGATCGCGGACAAATTGGCAAAGCTTTTTCAACTGCATTCCGGCGGGGGCGTACAGTATGCCCTCGCCTAATTCGGGTTGCAGCACGGGCTCTTCTTCCATCAGACGCAGCACCGCGCCGCGGATGCCCTTATCCCCCACCAGCAGGTTGGAGCCGTTGCCGATCAACAGATAGGGGATGTCCTCCTGCTTGCACAGACGCAGAACCTGTGCGGCGGCGTCGGCGCCCGGCAGGTCGATGAGCAGGTCGGCGGGACCGCCGATCTTAAAGGTGGTGTGGGCGGACATAGGGGTATTTTCGGTGACGATACACCCCAGTGTGACAGCCGTATCGATCAGGTGTTGATAATCCATTATCAAAACTCCTTGCTACAATCAGAACTTTTCCCACTCGGACTCGGAACCGCCGGGCAGACCGGTCTCCTCCGCCATACCCAGCTTATGCAGGAGCTCCTGGGCGGCGTTGTAGCCCATCTTCTTCTGGCGGTTGACCATAGCCGCACCCTCGATAATGATGGCTAAGTTACGGCCGGGGGACACAGGGATGGTGATGCTGGGAACCTCAATGCCCAGAATATTGATGGTTTCGCCGTCCAGACCCATACGGTCGTAGTTTTTACCCTGCTCCCAGGGCTCCATCTGGATGGCCATATTGATCTTTTCGGTATTTTTAACCGAGCCGATACCGTACATACGGCGCACGTTGACAATGCCGATGCCCCGCAGTTCCACAAAGTGGCGGATATTGTCGGGGGAGGAGCCCACCAGCGTCTTGGCGGATACGCGGCGGATCTCCACCGCGTCGTCGGCGATGAGACGGTGACCGCGCTTGATCAGCTCAATGGCGGGCTCACTCTTGCCGATGCCGCTGTCGCCCAACAGCAGAACACCCTCACCGTACACCTCCACCAGCACACCGTGGCGGGTGATGCGAGGGGCCAACTGGACATTCAGATAGGAGATCAGCGCCGCCATCAGTTCAGAGGTGGAATCTTTGCTCCGCAGCAGGGGAACGTTGTGCTTTTCGCAGGCGTCTCGCAGTTCCTGCAGAATGGGCAGGTCACGGGTGACGATGATGGCGGGGGGATTGGTGCTTGCCAGCTCATCCACGTGGGACTGCCGCAGATCCTGGGGCAGATTGGACAGGAAGCCGTGCTCGTTACGGCCCAGAATCTGGATGCGGTCGCTGTCAAAATAGTCCAGATAGCCGGCCAGAGCCAGACCCGGACGGTTGACATCGGGGGAACTGACCAGCCGCTCCTCCGCAGGGGAGGGCATATGGACGATCTCCAGCGTGGCTTCTTTAATCACCGCCGACAGCGGTACAGTATACGTCTGCTTTGCCATAACAATACCTCCTAAAGTAACGGAAATACCCATTAGGGTACACTAAGGCATACTAATTTAACTATATAATATCACAACAAAGAAGAAAAGCAAAGAGGAAAATGCAAATAAAAGAAAAAAGACGGGCAGGTCGGTGAACCTGTCCGTCTTTGCTTGTTATGTATAGCTGTGTTCCACCTTAATGACCGCGTATAGCTTAGGGTCGGCGTTGTGCACCGCATCCCGCATACGGACGGCCAATTCCTCGGTGTTTTTGGTCTGGTGGGGGACCACCAGATCAAACAGCAGATTGGTGTGGGTCTCGCCCGTCACCACGCGGAAATCGTGGAGGGTCAGCTGCTCGTCGATGGCGTTCATCAGACCAATGGTCATCTCCTTGAGCCGCAGGGTCTCGGGGTTGTCGGTGTCCACCGGGTCCATATGGATACAGGAAAGGATGTTGAATTTCTCCAACAGCTCCACCTCGATGTTGTCAATCACATCGTGGCTCTTGCTGATAGGCTGGTCCTCCGGTACCTCGGCGTGGAGGGAGACGATGATACGACCCGGACCGTAGTCGTGGACGATTAGGTCGTGGATACCCACCACGCCCTCATAGGATAGCACCGTCTGCTGAATATTCGAAACCAGTTGGGGGTCGGGGGCCTGCCCCAGCAGGGGGGATACGGTATCCCGAATCACCGTAAAACCGGACCAGATCACAAACAGCGCCACCGCCATACCCACCCAGCCGTCGGGGGACCAGGGGGTGAAATACCCCACCACCGAGGACACCAGCACCACCGCGGTGCACAGCACGTCGTTGCGGCTGTCGGTACCCGCCGCCGCCAGTGCGTCGGAGTGGATCAGACGGCCGATGCGACCGTTGAACAGCGCCATCCACAGTTTAATGCCGATGGAAACCGCCAAAATGACGGTGGAAATCAGGCTGAAGGTGGCTTCGGTGGGGTGCAGGATCTTGTCAAAAGCCGAGCCTGCCAGCTCGAAGCCTGCCAGAATGATCAGCACCGCCACACCCATGGCAGACAGATACTCCATCCGTCCGTGACCAAAGGGGTGATCCTTATCGGGGGGTGCCCCCGCCAACCGAAAGCCGATGAGGGTAACCACGGAGGAGCCCGCGTCGGACAGGTTGTTGAAGGCGTCGGCGATCATCGCCACACTGCCGGCTAAGATACCGGCTATCAACTTAAGAACGCACAAAAGGGCGTTGCATACGATGCCCACAATGCCCGCCAGACGTCCGTAGGCCAGACGCACTTTGGGATCGGTGTGGTTATCGCAATCCTTGACAAACCAACGGCACAGGGCACGGGTCAGCACAAATCATCACAGCTTTCTGTTATAAATTGCGTGGAGGTATTCCACTACGCCTTCATCGGTGTTGGCGCCGATGATGCGGTCCGCCACCGCCTTGGCCTCGTCGGAGCCGTTGGCTACGCACAGGGCCAGATCCGCCTCGCGGAACATAGGAATATCGTTGTGATTGTCGCCGAAGGCCACGATGCGGTCCGCGCCCACCCGCTGACACAGGCGGCGCACGGCATAGCCCTTGTCGGCGTCGTCGCGGCAGATCTCCAGGAACCAGTTATCCTCGCGGTAGGTATCTTCATACAGCACGACACGGATGCCGGGGATAGATTCCAGCCGCGCTGCCAGCGCCTCCTGTCGGGCACGGGTGCCCTGACAACTGAAAAAGATGGCGGGGGTGCTCTTAAGATACGGCACCCGGTGGAAATAGCGGTCAAAGGTGTGTCCCTCGGGGTCGGTGCGATGGACCAGCGCCTCTTCCCCCGGGGTCAGTTCGGTATAGAAAACGTGGACCTCGTTGCCGCGGCGGCGGTACAGCATCACACAGCGTCCCTCGGTGCGGAAGGCCGCCAGCACCGCGGACACGGTGGCGGTATTCATCTCACAACTGTGGAGAATACGGCGGCGGTACAGGTCGTACAGCAGTACGCCTCCCAGCATCACCACGGGGACGCGAAAACGGATGCGGTCCAGATGTATCAGTTGCACTCCGATGGTGCCCCGCGCCGTGGCGGCGGAGATCATCATACCGCGGCTGATGAGGCGGTTGACTGTCTCTACCGTATGGTCGGACAGGGTCTGGTCGTTCTGCAGCAGGGTGCCGTCCAGGTCGGTGATATACAGGGTGCGGCGTCCTCGCTCGATGGCGCGGAATACAAACTGGAAGTAGGCGGTGCCGTAGTGGTGGAAGGAGCGGTCCTCCAGCATCCCGATAAGCTCCTCGGTAGTCACCCATTTGGCCTGTGCTACCTCTTCCTTCTGCAGACGCAGGGAGGAAATGTCGATGTCCCGATAGAGGATCCACAGATCGGTGAAGGAATTGCGGCGGCGCATCCGCCCGCCGTACACCAGTTCACCCGGTGCGGTGCGGATGCTCAGCTCTTCAAATAGCTCGCGGCGGGCGGCAGACTCGCTGTCCTCGCCGGCTTGGGCGCTGCCGCTGTTGGCCGCCCACATACCCGGCATCAGCCGCAGATCGGGGTTGCGCTGCTGGATCAGCAGTCGCCCCTTAGAGTCCACGATCCAGATATGCTCCACCAAATGGTACATACCTGCCCGCAGGGGTTCGCCCCGCACAATGGTTTTACCCGTAGGGTTGCCGTCGGCGTCCAACAGATCCCATTTTTCCATAGGGCGTACCTCCTTTCATCATACAAAGTCAAAGTTAAAATTATTCTACCCTATTTGGGAGCAAATGTCCAGTAAAAGATGAAAAATCTAGGGGGCGGCTATTTGCGGACGGGCAATGCCCGTCCCTACAGACCCGAATCTAGGGGGATGGTGCTTGCAGGGACATGTCTCCGATCTGTCTGCGGGCGGCAGATTGCCGCCCCTACGATGCCTATTCAGGAAAGAATGGGATTTACAGAACCCTCCCGTACAGAAAAAAGCCGAGGCGGGAGCCTCGGCTTTTTGCGGTTTATTCAGGCATTTTCAATTCAACGTCCCAGAAGTTGAGGTAACGGGTCAACAGGATTAGATCTTTGTTGTCGATGGCATCGTCGGCGTTGACATCGCACACCTTTACGTTGATGGTCACATCCCAACCGTTAAGATGCCGCTGAAGCAGAGCAACATCGACCAGGCCGACGGTGCCGTCGCAGTTGGCGTCGCCCGCCAACTCGTCCGGTACCTCCCGCACCGCGCCGCATTCGTTGCAGTCGGGGTCATAAATATCGTCATAGGTGTGAACGTGGTTGTAATGCCAAGTGGCGTTGAGAAGATAGTCATTGTTCCAATCGTTGATATGCATATTTCTCCGGTCTTCCTGAGAGCCTTCATAATAAACATCGGTCAGAGAGTAGCAATTTCCAAACGCCTCCTCATCGATGCTGGTGACGCTGTCGGGGATGTTCAAAGAGGTCAGTCTGGTGCAATAGTAGAACGCCCAACCTCCGATAGTGGTGACGCTGTCACCGATGGTCACCGTGGTTAGGTTGTCGCACCTGGAAAACGCTGCGCTCCCAATGGTGGTGACGCTGTCGGGGATGTTTACCGAGGTTAGAGAGGAGCAATCCTTAAACGCTCCCCCTGCAACCGTTAAGGTGTTCGGCTTAATACTACATATGCCGGAAAACGATTCTTTGACTGCAATTAAATGTTTTCCAATATACAACACATCATTCTCCCAATTGGAAGAATCGTTGTAATAAGCAGTGCCATCAAACGCACCATCCCCGATGGTGGTGACGCTGTCGGGGACGGTTACTGAGGTTAGGCTCTCGCAACCGGAAAACGCCTCAAGCCAGATGGTGGTGACGCTGTCCGGGATGGTCACCGAGGTTAGAGAGGAGCATTTGTAGAACGCATAAGCACTGATGGTGGTGACGCTGTTGGGGATGTTTACCGAGGTCAGAGCGGTGCAATCTCTAAACGCATAATTGTCGATGTAGGTGACGCTGTCGGGAATGGTTACTGAGGTTAGAGAGGTGCAATTGCGAAACGCATTCTCCCCGATTGTGGTGACGCTGTTGCCGATGGTCACCGAGGTTAGAGATGTGCAATCGCGAAACGCAAGATTACTTATGCGGGTGACGCTGTTGCCGATGGTCACCGAGGTTAGAGAGGAGCAATATTCAAACGCACAATAGTCGATGTAGGTGACGCTGTCGGGGATGGTCACCGAGGTTAGGGCGGTGCAATTACGAAACGCCTCATACCCGATTGTGGTGACGCTGTTCGGGATGGTCACCGCAGTCAGGTTGGCGCAACCTTTAAACGCAGAATTCCCGATGGCGGTGACGCTGTCCGGGATGGTCATTGTAGTCAGGCCGGTGCAACGGAGAAACGCATAATTCCCGATGGCGGTGACGCTGTCCGGGATGGTCACCTCGGTCAGGCCGGTGCAACCTCTAAACACATAATCCCCGATGGTGGTGACGCTGTCACCGATGGTTACAGAGGTGATATCGGTACCCCAAGGTGCAGGATTACTCCCGTAATCATAATCCTCCATCGCGCCGTTGCCGGAGATGGTCAAATGTCCGTTATCATCCAGCGTCCAGGTGCAGTCACCGGTGGTACCGCTTGTTGCCGCTGCGACGTTCACCGCGCCCAGCGGCATCGTTGTCAGCAACAGGACGGTTGCCGACAGGATGGACAGTAGTTTTCTCAGTTTCATTTCTTTTCCTCCTAAATAAAAAGTGCGACCACCGAAGCGGTCGCACAAAAAACGCAAACTCCGATAGTCGCCAAACCAATTCAATATAAAGGGCAAAACGCACCAATACACCGCGGAATTTGCATTTTTATCAAATCCATCACGGGTATTGTTGCGCAAAAAGGGTACAGCAATCCCTATAAAACAGAAAGTGCCCTTTTTGACATATTAAATTGGTTTGGCAAGGTTAGTGTAGCACAAATTCGGGTGGTTTGCAAGAATTTTTTAGTAAGGGCATTAAACCTGCGGACTCAGGGGGTAACGGTTGCTATAACTCCACAGGGACGGGGCGGCGATGGGTGAGGTTATCGGGGGTGACGGCGCAATCCACCGCCCATAGCTCCACCCCCGCTGCGGCGGCCTGCCGCAGGGCCTCCCCAAAGGCGGGGTGGGTGGCGTCGTTGGGGCGGATGGCGGTGATCCCCTCCATCTGGATGATGAATAGCACCGCGGCACGGTATCCCTCCTGCACCGCCCGTGTCAGATGTTGCAGATGCTTGACACCGCGCTCGGTGGGGGCATCGGGGAAATAGCCTGTGTTATCCACTTCTAAGGTGCAGCCTTTCACCTCAATAAGCCACTCATTCTCCCCTTGCGCCATGTAAAAATCCAAGCGGGAATCCCCATAGGTCACCTCGCGGCGGATGGTAGCATCGGGAAAGCGTTCCGCCAAGTAGGCCGCCGCCACCGCGTTAGGGGCTTGGCTGTCCATATTGATCAGCCGGTCACCCTTGTACACGGCGATGACGTCGTAGGGGGTTTTGCGGGCCGGATTATCCGCCGCCGCCAGCACCACCGTACAGCCGGGCACCAGCAATTCCTTGCAACGGCCGGTGTTTTTTACGTGGCAGACCGTGTCGGTGCCGTCGATATCCACAATGGCGATAAAGCGGTTGGGTCGGGCGCGGAAAATGCCCGTTCGGGTGCGGGAATAGGTCATATATATCACCTCTGCTTTCATTGTATCAAAACAGGGTGCCCGGTGGATATCACGATTTTAATGAATTATATAAAATTTCACAGAAATACGGAAAATTGTACAAGTACATCTTGCACCCGCGCTATATATGGTGTTATAATGCAGAGTGGATAAAATCGGAAAGTGCAACCCGATCAAAGCCGATGATAAGAAGGAGGATTTCTATGCATTATCAAAGCTTTAATGACCGCATGTTGAAAAAGCTGAATAATCTGACCTGGCAGTACGCGGGCTACGTGTACCATGCCGAGGCGGTGTTCAGTGAGGTGCAGGGTTACGAGACCAAAGAGCACCACCGCCAAGCTCCCGACGCAGAGTATCAGACCATCAAGGACGGCTACGTCTGGGGCGGCGAGTTCGGCAACCTGTGGGTCAAGTTTGACTATACCGTACCCGCCGAGTTGGCGGGCAAAGAGCTGTTCGTGTTGCAGAACACGGAACTGCGCGAAGGCCTGCTGTTTGTGGACGGCAAGCCTATGGGTATGTACGGCACCATTATCAAGGACTACGACGGTCTGCAGCATAACATTCTGCTGACTAAGAGTGCCGAGGCCGGCAAGACCTATCACATTGACCTGGAGTGCTATGCCTGGCACGACGAGCGTGAGGTACACCCCTATGCCCGTGAGGAGAATCTGCCGGACGAGCATTATCGCCACACCTTCCACAACGTGTACGTGGCCACCTGCAACTGGGAGATCAAGAATTTCATCCGCGACCTGCGTATCTTCCTGTCCATGGCGCAGATGGAGCAGAACCCCTTTATGAAGGCCCGTGCCATCAACGTGCTGGAGCGGGTATTCGCCGAGGCGGTCCTGCATCCCACTATGGTGGATTATGAAACCGTCATCGCCGGTGTCCGCCGCTGCAACGCCATTATGAGCGAGGTGTTCACCGGCAATACCTGCGGCGACACCTACGGCAAGGTGGGTATCGTGGGTCATTCCCATATGGACACTGCCTGGCTGTGGCCCATCGCCGAGACCATGCGTAAGTGCGCCCGTACTTTTGCCAATGCCATCGCCCTGATGGATCAGTACGCGGATTATAAGTTCATCCAGTCCTCCGTATTGCACACCGCGTGGATGGAGGAGAAGTATCCCGCCATCTTCGAGGATATCAAGAAGTATCAGGCCGAGGGCCGCTTTGAGGTCAACGGCGGCGCCTGGGTGGAGTGCGACTGCAACATCACCGGCGGTGAGTATATGGTGCGCCAGTTTCTGAAGGGTCAGAAGTATCTGCAGGAGAAGTTCGGCATCACCAACGATGCCTTCTGGCTGCCCGATACCTTCGGCTACAATGCCGCTATTCCTCAGATCATGCGGGGTTGCGGTATGAAGTATTTCTACACCACCAAGCTGAGTTGGAACGAGCATAACAAGTTCCCCTTCGAGACCTTCCGTTGGGTGGGTATCGACGGCAGTGAGGTCATCACCCACTTCAATATCACCCACTGCGAGCCTGCCCCCCACCTACTGATGAACCATGTGTCCGCCCTGCAGGATAAGACCAGCGACGAGAGCCGTCTGGTGGCCTTCGGTTACGGTGACGGCGGCGGCGGTCCCACCGACGTGATGGTGGAGGAGGCCACCCGCGTGATGCAGCTGAACGGTATGCCCAAGGTGGAGTACAAGACCATCAGCGAGTTTGGTCAGGAGATGGAGCACAACTACGATAAGATGCCCGTCTACAACGGCGAATTGTATCTGGAATTGCACCGCGGTACTCTGACCCAGCGCCACCAGACCAAGCGCAACAACCGCCTGTGCGAGAACGCGCTGCGGAATATGGAGCTGATGGCGGTGATGACCGGCGCCGAGTACAATGCCAACGACTACGATAAGTGGATGAAGGAACTGCTGGAGAATCAGTTCCACGACATCCTGCCCGGCACCTGCATCCAGTGTGTCCACGACCGCTCTGAGCAGATCATGGGCGAGCTGATCGTCACCGTGGACGGTGAGACCCAGCGTCTGGCCGCCACTGTGGCTGAAGGTGACGAGGCCGTCACTTTCGTTAACCCCCTGTCCTTCGCCCGTGAGGACGTGATCACCATTGACGATAACGGCAAGTATATTGCCGATGCTAAGAACCAGCCCTATGAGGATCTGTTCGGACGCAAGAAGATCGCCGTATCCGGCGTGGCTCTGGACGCCTTTGAGGCCAAGAGCGTGGCGCTGACCAATGATATGGGCGACACCGCTTCCGCCTTTACTTATGACGGCAAGCATCTGGAGACCCCCTATGCTTCCGTGGACTTTGACGAGTGCGGCTATATTGCCTCCTTCATTGATAAGCAGTCCGGCCGTCAGCTCCGCCGCGAGGGTGCCGCACCTCTGGGCACCTTCTATATGGGCGAGGACATCCCCGAGTATTGGGATAACTGGGATGTGGAGTACGATCAGAAGTTCAAGATGACCCCTCAGACCAATCTCGTTGACCGCAAGGTAGTGTCCGATGGCGCCGTGGAGTGGCGTGTCCGCTCCACCTACAAGATCGGTCAGCATTCCACCATCGCCGTGGACACCGTCTTCTACGCCGACGATCCCCGTGTGGACTTCCACGCCAAGGTGGATTGGAAGGATAAGCATCAGCTGCTGAAGGTCAGCTTTGACGTAGACGTGCTGACCACCAAGGCCAAGCACGAGATCCAGTTCGGTCACATTGACCGTGCCACCACCGAGAACGACTCGGTGGAGACTGCCCGTTTTGAGGTGTGCAATCTGAAGTGGACCGACGTGTCCGAGAGCCGTTTTGGTGTGGCTCTGCTCAACGATTGTAAGTACGGTATCTCGGTCCGCGGCTCGGATATGCGTCTGAGCCTGCACCGCGGCGGCACCCACCCCGATCCCGCGGGTGATTTCGGTGACGCCCACGAGATGACCTACAGCCTGTTGCCTCACTGCGGTGATTTCTGCGTCCAGAACGTGGTGTGTCCCGCCTATGAGCTGAACGCCCCCGTCATCGTGGCCCCCGGCGCCCTGAAGGCGCCTCTGGCCGCCCCTGTGCTGGTGGATGCGGATAACGTTATCGTAGAGGCCGTGAAGCCTGCCGAGGACATCGAGAACGCTTACGTGGTCCGTCTGTACGAGGCCGAGCGGGCCCGCACCGTCACCGGCCTGACCTTCCCTGCCGACGTGAAGCGTGTGGTGGAGTCCAATATGCTGGAGGCTTCCCATCAGCAGATGGAGGGCCAGATGGC
>JAZNUN010000086.1:0-13595 GCA_045592345.1 Acutalibacteraceae bacterium
GAAAAAAACCGGCTAGAGATTTTTGCGTTGTAGGGGCGGATGCCCACATCCGCCCGTGGGTCGATGTAGGCATCGCCCCCTACGAATTCACCAAACAATCGGTGGCAGGGTTTTAAAATGTACTTTATTTTTGATGGATAGTATGATATAATACCGATTATATTCTACAACAAAGGTGGAAAAACGATGGCTTGGTATGACGAAGCGGTATTCTATCACATCTACCCCTTGGGGATGACGGGAGCACCGAAGCAAAACCCCTACGGTGAGCCGGTGCACCGACTGAATACTCTGTTGCCGTGGATTTCTCATATTAAAGCCATCGGCTGCAACGCCCTATACATCGGGCCGCTATTTGAATCGGTGGGCCACGGCTACGAAACCACCGACTACAAAAAACTGGACAGCCGCCTGGGTACCAACGAGGATCTGACCCACTTTGTGTCGACGTGTCACGAAAACGGCATCCGCGTCATCCTGGACGGCGTTTTCAACCATACCGGCCGTGATTTCTTCGCGTTCAAGGACCTTCTGCAAAACAGAGAAAACTCCTCCTACAAAGATTGGTACTGCAACGTGAATTTTTGGGGGAATAACTCCTACAATGACGGGTTTTCCTATGAAAGCTGGGGCGGCTACGACCTGCTGGCTAAACTGAACCAGCACAACCCCGCCGTGAAAGAGTACATCTGTGACGTGATCCGCTTTTGGGTGCAGGAATTCGACATCGACG
The DNA here is from genome assembly GCA_045592345.1 of Acutalibacteraceae bacterium. Taxonomy (GTDB): domain Bacteria; phylum Bacillota; class Clostridia; order Oscillospirales; family Acutalibacteraceae; genus UBA5905. Next base: position 734 of record JAZNUN010000086.1, read on the forward strand.
GCATCCGTCTGGACGCGGCGGACGTGATGGACTTTGATTATATGAAAGCCCTCCGCGGCGTCGCCAACGAGGTGAAGCCCGATTTTTGGCTGATGGGCGAGGTCATCCACGGTGATTACTCCCGCTGGGCCAACGGCAACACCCTCCACTCGGTGACCAACTATATGTTGCATAAGGCCCTGTACTCCGCCCACAACGACCACAACTATTTCGAGATCGCCCACACTGTCAAATACGTCAGCGACAAGGTGGGACACGGCCTGAATCTGTACACCTTTGTGGACAATCACGACGTGGAGCGTATCGCCACCAAACTGCAAAACAAAGCGCATTTCCTGCCGGTGCATATTCTGCTGTATACCCTGCCCGGCATCCCCTCCCTCTACTACGGCTCCGAGTTCGGCATCGAGGGCAAAAAGGAGCGGGGCTCCGACGACTCATTGCGGCCTGCACTGAACTACGACGACTATGCCGATGCCATCCAAACCAATCCCTACACGCGGCTGATCGCCGCCCTGGGCACCATCCGCCGCCGCACCCCTGCCCTTTGCTACGGCGACTATCGGGAGTTGGAACTGCAGACCACCCATTTCGCCTATGAAAGAACTCTGAACGGACAATCTGTGGTGGTGGCGGTGAACAACAGTGACCGCGAGGTACGTGTCACCCTCCCCTGCGGCAACCATCGGTACGTAGGTGCTTTGAGCGGAAAACAGGCCGATGTGAACAACGGATATATGCAGGTGCTGATACCTGCCAACAGCGGTGAAATCTGGATTTCCGACGGTGCAGCGGACCATCCTTTCACGCCCATAAAAATTGAGGAAAAGTCCGAACCGATCAAGGTGGAAAAAGCACCCGAAAAACCTGCGGCGGTGGAGAAACCCCAAGAGGAGCCGTCCGAGGCGGTGACTGTCGTCCCCGACAAGCCTTATGAGGAAATGTCGGTGGCTGAACTGCAGGAGGCCATCCTCGCAAAAATGCGAAGTAACGGCGCTGTGACCGAGTATATGCTGGGCACCGTACGGAAAAACACCCACCACGGCTCCTTGGTGACGTGGGTAAAGAGTTTTCAATAAAACACTTCACCGCCCTACGGCGGTGCAAACGAGGTAATTATGGAAAATAAACTGGAACGCAAATACGGTCTGTTCACCGCCATCTGTATGGTGGCGGGTATCGTCATCGGCTCCGGCGTATTCTTTAAGGCCCAGACCATTCTGGAGCGCACCGGCGGCAATATGCCCTTGGGCGTGTTGGCCTGGATCATCGGCGGTGTCATTATGATGGTGTGTCTGCTGACCTTCTCCTTTATGGGACAGAAATACGAAAAGGTAAACGGCATCGTGGACTATGCCGAGGCAACCGTTGGTAAGCGGTACGGCTATCTGATGGGCTGGTTTGTGGCCACCGTCTATTACCCTGCCATGACATCGGTGCTGTGCTGGGTTACCGCCCGCTACACATTGGAGTTCATCGTATCAGTCAACCCCGACTTTCCCCTGATGATCCCCGCCGCCCAGGGTGGCTGTATCGTGGGTCCGGAATGTATTATGCTGAGCCTGTTCATTCTGTGCTTCTCCTATGCAGTCAACGCCCTCTCCCCCAAGCTGGCGGGCAAATTCCAGACCGGCACCACGGTCATCAAGCTGATCCCCTTAGCGCTGATGGCGGTGGTGGGCATTATCTACGGACTGGCCAACGGGATGCTGACCCAAAACTTCCAAACCGACGCAGCGGTGGCTACCACCTCCGACAGCCCCCTGTTTGCCGCCGTCTGCTCCACCGCCTTTGCCTATGAGGGATGGATCATCGCCACCTCCATCAATGCGGAGATCAAAAATTCCAAGAAGAACCTCCCCCGTGCGCTGATCATCGGCGGTATCATCATCGCCGCCTGTTACATCCTGTACTACGTGGGGGTTGCGGGCGGTGCCACCAACCAAGAACTGATCGACAAGGGTGCCACCGTCGCCTTCTCCAACATTTTCGGCGGTGTGCTGGGCAATATTTTAAAACTGTTCATCGCCATCTCCTGCTACGGCACCACCAACGGTCTGATGCTGGCCTGCTGCCGCGGTATGTACGCCGTGGCCGCCCGCGGCGAGGGCCCCAAACCCGCCGTATTCAACCAGCTGGATCAAAAGACCAATATACCCAACAACTCCTCCATCATAGGACTTCTGTTGGTGGCGGTGTGGTTTTGCTACTTCTATCTGTCCAATCTGGCGGGAACCTGGAGCGGTGCCTTCGTGTTTGACTCCTCCGAACTGCCCATCATCACCATCTATTTGATGTATCTTCCGATCTTCATCCAGTGGATACGTAAGGAAAAGGACCAGTCGGCAGTGCGGCGGTTTGTTTTGCCTACGCTGGCGCTGTGCGGCAGTGTGTTTATGGTGGTGGCCAGCATTTACAGCCACGGCATCGGATGTCTGTGGTATCTCATCGTCTTTGCGGTGATTATGTTGGTCGGTATTTTGGTCAATCGCGCCCGCAATAAATAAACAAAGCCCCGCTCCACAACCGTAGTGAAGTGATAAAATAATGGTAGACACGAAAGTGCCTACCATTATTTTTATGCTATCATAAGGAACGGGAGGTGGATGTATGCCCAGAAAATATACAATGCGTAGCAAGGAAGAGAAATTATCCATAGTAAAAAGAAATCTATCCGGAGAAGCGGCAAAAGTTTTAGCAAGAGAAATTGGTTGCAGTGACAGACAGGTTCGGAACTGGGTAAAAATTTATCAAGCAGAGGGAGAAGTAGGTTTGGAGCAAAAGAAGAAACCAGGCAACCCTCTATCCAGATATGAACGTCGGAAAGAACTAACCTACGACGAACAGTTACAATACCAGATCGAACTACTAAAGCGAGAACTGGTAAAGAAAGAGGCGGAGGTACTTCGTCTAAAAAAACTGAACGAACGAAAAGGGGGCGATGCCCAAAGAAAATGATTCAGGAAATGTATGCCGAAATCCAAAAGAAAACGGACAAACACTCTGTCAGTGAGTTGTGCAATATTTACGGTGTTTCTCGCAGTGGTTACTACAAGTGGATGAAACGAGCCGGGCAGCTAAACCGATATGAGAAAACACAAGAGATACTGGATCACTATGTCTTAGATATTCATTCTCACCATCCTATGATGGGTTACCGTCAGATCAAGGACAGGCTATGCCTTGAATTCGGTTGGATTGTCAGCGATCCTACTGTTTGGAAGTCCATGAGGCGGCTGGGAATTCACGGATATACCAGACGCCGTAAAACGGCAGCTACAGGAACCAATCTTGAACATATCCGTTACTCCAATGTTCTGAACAGAAAATTCAAAGCAGAGAAGCCTATGCAAAAAATTGTAACCGATGTTACCTATATCAAGCACAACGGCAAGTGGTATTATCTTGCGGGCTACCTAGATCTGTTTAACAACGAAATCGTAGAATGGGAGCTCAGCGATACCTTTGACAATTTTCTTGTTATGCGACCGGCAGAACGTCTTCTTAAAAAGAAAATGAGCACCGAACACCAAGTCCTTTTGCACAGCGACCAAGGTGTTCAGTACTCATCCGCAGGTTATTGCAACCTACTTAAAGAATACAATGTAATTCAGAGTATGTCAAGAGCCGGTAACCCATATGACAACGCTGTTATGGAAAGTTTCTGGGGCAGGTTCAAGGATACCCTTCGTAAACATTTCCGGTATTGGGAGAGCGACGATCTGCACTCATTCATCGCACAAGCCATCCATTACTTCAACTACGAACGCCCTGTTCGAAAACTAAAAGGAAAACCACCAGTCCTGTTTAGAACAGAACTGGTGGCATAGAAATTTTTGTGTCTACTAACTATTGACTACTTCACCACAACCGTAGAGCGGGGCTTTGTTATTTGTATTATTCCGCATATTGTCGCACGTATTCCGCCACTTGGGCGGCACAGGCACGGCTGCCCTCCTCCGAAAGATGGAGCAAATCCTCGCACTTATAGCAGGTGGGGTGTGCCGCGCACAGGGCATACAGGTCGTTCACCGGCACGTCCAGGTCCTCCATCACTGCGGTGGCGGCGGCATTATATTCCTTTACCCACGCGTTGGAGTAGTTGATGGTGCCCTGCACACCGGTGTTATCCCCCGCAGCACCGTCCTCCATAATGGGCACGGTGGTGGCAAACACCACCTTGGCCCCACACTGACGGCACAGCGCCACAATGCGGCGCAGAAAGCTCTGATACTCCGCCACGGGATGGATGGCCTCGGTCATAGGGGCCTCGATGTTCATATCCCAGTAACCGTTATTGAAATGCACCAGCGCAATATCGGGGTTCCACTTAAACATTTGATTGGCCTGCCACAGGGTATAGGCGGCAAAGCGACCGTTATCCTCTGGGCACAGCACCTCGTACTCCCCAGCCAGTTGCTCTTTGACGTATTCTTGGTATCCCATACGGATGGAATCCCCTAATAACAATACTTTTTTCATACCGTGTCCCGTCCTTTCTGTTCCATTGTACCATAAAAAACAGCCCCATACAAGCTATATATTATGTACCTTTTATAAAAATGGGAAAAACTCTTGCATTTTTTGCAAAGCCGTGTTATACTATGGGTGTTGAATACAGACGAGTGAAAGGAGTGGGGCGACCCGCTCCTTTGTTATTGTCAAGAAGGAGGAATAATGAGTGGCTAAAAACACTGCCCCCGGCGGCATCGCCGGTGCCGTGGCCCCTTTGGTGGAGCCTATCACCGCCGCGCTGGATCTGATCCTGTGGGACATCCGCTTTCTGAAAGAAGGCACCACCTGGATCCTGCGGGTGGTCATTGACCGCGAGGATGAACCGGTGTCCATCAACGACTGCGTGGCGGTTTCCCGTCAGCTCAGCCCCGTACTGGACGAGGCGGACCCCATCCCCCAATCCTACTGCTTAGAGGTCACCTCCCCCGGTGCCGACCGGGAGCTGACCCGACCCGAGCACTTTGCCTATTACGAGGGCTATCCCGTCAACCTGAAGTTCTATGCCCCCGACGACAGCGGCCGCCGCGAACTGGCAGGCATCCTGCTGGAGTGGGAGAACGGCTACACCGTCACCACCGAGGATGAAGAGATCATCACTCTGGATAAGAAACAAGTCGCATCCGTCCACGCCATTGATGAATGGGACGAGGACGCGGAATAAAAACGTGAAATAAACCTGTGGAGGGTAATCATTATGACTAACAAGGATATCGCAGAATTTTTCGAGGCTCTGAAACTGCTGGCCAAGGAAAAGAGCATTGATGTGGACTATCTGCTGGAGCGTATCAGCAACGCTATCGTGGTGGCTGTCAAAAAGGACTTCGGCGGCAAGGAAAACATCTTTGTGGTGATGAACCCCGAGACCAACGAGTTCTCGGTCACCATCCGCAAGGCAGTGGTGGAAGAAGTCACCGACCCCGATGAGGAGTTGACCCTGGACCAGGCCCTGCAATACACCAAGCGGGCCAAGATCGGCAAGACCATCGACATCAAGCTGGATCCCAAGCGCTTCGGCCGCATCGCCGCCCAGTCGGCAAAGCACGTCATCCGCCAGGGCATCCGCGAGGCGGAGAAGAACCAGCAGGTGCTGGAGTTCCAGCGCCGCAAGCAGGAACTGGTCACCGCCGTGGTCACCCGCATCGATCCCCGCTCCGGTGCCGCCACCATCCAGGTGGGCAAGGGCGAGACCGTCCTGCCCAAGGCGGAGCAGATGGAGAGCGACGTGATCACCGAGGGTATGCACATCAAGGTATACGTGGTGGACATCAAAGAGACCGAGAAGGGTCTGCGGGCGCTGGTTTCCCGTACCCACGCCGGTCTGGTGACCCGCCTGTTCGAGAACGAGGTGCCCGAGATCTTCGACGGCACCGTAGAGATCAAGTCCGTTGCCCGTGAGGCCGGCAGCCGCACTAAGATGGCGGTGCTGTCCCACGACGAGAACGTGGACGCCGTAGGCGCCTGCATCGGTCAGCGGGGTATCCGCGTGGCCAACATCGTAGACGAGCTGGGCGGCGAGAAGATCGACATCGTGGAATACAGCGAGGACCCCGCCACCTTTATCGCCGCCGCCCTGGCCCCCGCCAAGGTGCTGGGCGTGGAGATGGATCCCGAGGGCGCCAAAGCCTGCCGCGTCACCGTACCGGACGCCCAGCTGTCCCTGGCCATCGGCAACAAGGGTCAGAATGCCCGTCTGGCGGTGAAACTCACCGGCTGGAAGATCGATATCCGTCCCGAGAGCGGTTTCTACGGCGAGGATATGGATGAGGACGAGGAGTAAGCCTCGGATAATCCGCTAAACACATCACGGAGGTGAATGGAATGGCAAAAGAACGTAAAATACCCCTGCGTAAATGCAGCGGTTGCGGCGAGATGAAGCCTAAGACCGAGCTGGTGCGGGTGGTTCGCAGCCCCGAGGGGGAACTGTCTATGGACCTAACGGGACGCAAAGCAGGTCGCGGCGCCTACGTGTGCCGCAGCATCGACTGTCTACGCACAGCCCGTAAGCGTAAGGCGCTGGAACGGTCCTTTGCCTGCGCCATCCCCTCCGCGATCTACGATCGACTGGAAGAGGAGATGATGGAGGGTGAATAACAAGCTGTGCGGTCTGTTGGGTATGGCCCGACGGTCCGGACATATCCTCATCGGCTTTGACGCAGTGCGGGCGGCCCTGCTCGCTAAAAAGACCCGGCTGGTTCTGCTGGCGTCGGATTGCTCCCCCAAGACGGAGAAGGAACTGCGCTTTGCCGCTCAGGATACCACCTGCCCTATACACGCAGTCGATGTGACGAAAGATGAGATGGCCGCGGCGTTGGGGTTGCAAAAACCCGTTGCCGTAGCCGCTACCGACGATGTCGGCTTCGCCAAAGCGATGCAAAACCACTTAAAGGAGGATGTTGCCCTATGATGATTAAATACCGCGTCAGCGACGTGGCAAAGGATTTCGGCGTACAGAGCAAGGAGATCATTGCCGTGCTGACCCAGCATAACCTGTCCGGCAAAAAGAGCGCCACCGCTCTGGAGGAGCACGAGCTGGATATTATCTTTGAATATTTCACGCAGAAACACGCCACCGAGAATCTGGACGCCTATTTCGCCACCGCTAACGAGCGGAAGAAAGAGGAGCCCAAGCAGGAGGCCGTGGTGGTGATGACCGAAGAAGAGCACGCCGCCAAGACCCAGCAGAAACAGGAGCCCAAGACCGTGGCCGGCAAACCGGTACCCCAGAAGAACACCGGCAACAAGCCCCAGACCGCTCCCCAGCCCAAGGCTCCCCAGGAGCGCCGTACCGTGGACACCCGTAAGCCCCAGCAGATGGCCTCCAACAAGTATGATGAAAAGTTTGATATGATGGCCCAGACCTCCAGCCATGTCCGTGGCGACGGCGGCGGCATCAAGAAGCAGAAGATCAACCAGAAGTCCAAGCAGCAGTATAAGAAACCCCGCCGCAAGGAGACCGAGGCCGAGCGTCTGAAGCGTATCGATATGGAGCGCAAGAAGAAGCAGGCCACCATTCAGGTGGGCGAGACCATCACTGTGGGTGAGCTGGCCGCCCGTCTGAAGGCTACCTCCGCCGAGGTTATCAAGAAACTGATGATGCTGGGTATGATGGTATCCGTCAACCAGGAGATCGACTTTGATACCGCCTATCTGGTGGCGGAGGAGTTCCACACCAAGGTGGAGAAGGAAGTCGTCGTTACCATTGAAGAGCGCATCATTGACGACAGTGAGGACGTGGATGACAACCTGCTGCCCCGTGACCCCGTCGTGGTGGTTATGGGTCACGTTGACCACGGTAAGACCTCTATCCTGGACGCCATCCGCAAGACCAACGTCACCACCGGCGAGGCCGGCGGCATCACCCAGCACATCGGTGCCTACCGCGTGGATGTGAACGGTCAGTCCATCACCTTCCTGGATACCCCCGGTCACGCCGCCTTTACCTCTATGCGTGCCCGCGGTGCTCAGGTCACCGATATTGCCATTCTGGTGGTTGCCGCCGACGACGGCATTATGCCCCAGACCATTGAGGCCATCAACCACGCCAAGGCTGCCGGTGTGTCCATCATCGTTGCCATCAACAAGATGGATAAGCCCACCGCCAACCCCGACCGCGTCCTGCAGCAGCTGACCGAGCACGAGATCGTGCCCGAGGAGTGGGGCGGCGACGCCATCTGCGTACCCGTATCCGCCCATACCGGTATGGGTATCAACGAACTGCTGGAGAACGTCCTGCTGGTGGCGGAGATGAAGGAACTGAAGGCCAACCCCGACCGTGCCGCCAAGGGTACGGTTATCGAAGCCCGTCTGGACAAGGGCCGCGGCCCCATCGCCACCGTGCTGGTGCAGAACGGTACCTTGAAGTCCGGCGACATCATCGTAGCCGGTATGTCTGTGGGCCGTGTCCGTGCCATGACCGATGAAAACGGCAAGAAGCTGACCACCGCCGGTCCCTCTGTCCCCGTAGAGATCATGGGTCTGAGCGAGGTGCCGGTATCCGGCGACGTCTTCAACGCCGTTACCGACGAGCGTCTGGCCCGCGAGCTGGTGGAGCAGCGTAAGAACGAGGCCAAGGAAGAGATGTTCAGCAAGTATCAGAAGATCACCCTGGATAATCTGTTCGATCAGATGAACGAGGGCGAGATGAAGGAACTGAAGATCATCGTCAAGGCCGACGTGCAGGGCTCCGTGGAGGCTGTGACCCAGTCTCTGGAGAAGCTGACCAACGAGGAGGTCCGCGTCCGCGTCATCCACGGCGGCGTTGGTGCCGTGTCCGAGAACGACGTGATGCTGGCCGATGCCTCCAACGCTATTATCGTCGGCTTCAACGTCCGTCCCGATCCTCTGGCTCAGGTGGCCGCCGACAACGCCGGCGTGGGTATGCGTATGTACCGCGTCATCTACGACGCCATCGAGCAGGTGGAGACCGCTATGAAGGGTATGCTGGCTCCCAAGACCCGCGAGGTTCTGCACGGCCGTGCCGAGGTACGTCAGGTCTACCGCATCACCGGCGTGGGTCTGGTTGCCGGTTGCTACGTGCTGGAGGGCAAGGTATACCGCAACGACCTGTTGCGTATCGTCCGTGACGGCATCATCATCGGCGACGATAAGATGGTCTCCCTGAAGCGCTTTAAAGACGACCAGAAAGAGGTTGCCCACGGCTATGAGTGCGGTATCGGTCTGGAGAAGTTCACCGACATTCAGGAAGGCGACGTCTACGAAACCTATATCATCGAGGAATATAGAGATTGATTGTTCCCAACAACCTGATATCATCCTGTAGGGGAGGGCCTCTGCGCCCTCCCGACAGGTATGCGTAACGGTTGCGGGAGGGGATGGAACCCCTCCCCTACATCATCTTTTAACAAAGGAGGCTACTACCATGCCCAACTACCGTATGGACCGTACCAGCGAGGATATTATGCGGGAACTCACCGCCATCCTCCGTACCGTTAAGGATCCCCGGGTTTCCGGCAGTCTGTTGAGCATCGTGCGGGTGGACGTGACGCGGGATCTCTCCTACGCCACCGTCTACATCAGCTCGATGAACGGCATGGAGGCCGCCCGCGAGGCGGTCAAGGGGCTGAAATCCGCCGCCGGCTACATGCGCCGCGAGCTGGGCTACGCCCTGAGCCTGCGCCACACCCCGGAACTGCGGTTTGTGGCGGACGATTCCATTGAATACAGCGCCGGTATCGCCGCCACCATCAACCGCATTAAAAAAGAGGAGAACGCGCAATGACACAGTATATCACCGAGCAGCAGGCCGCCGACTGCCTACGGCAGGCGGAGGATATCCTGCTGCTGGCCCACCAATACCCCGACGGGGACACTCTGGGCAGTAACTATGCCCTGTGTATGGCCCTGGGGCAGATGGGTAAACGGGTGCGGGTGCTTTGCGGCGACCCCATCCCGGAAAAATACGACTATATGACCGCCGACGTGGATATGCCGGACTTTGAGCCGCGGTTTATCTGTGCGGTGGACGTGGCAGACCCCAAACTGCTGGGCCCCGCCCTGCAGGAGCAGTACGGCAGCCGTGTGGACCTGTGCATCGACCACCACAGCACCAACGTGGGCTACGCCCGTCAGTCCTGCGGCAGCGGCCGTGCCGCCGCCGCGGCTATGCTGGTGTGGCGGATCATCCGTCTGTTAGGGGTAGAACCCACCGCCGCTATGGCCACCTGCATCTACACCGCCATCGCCACCGATACGGGTTGCTTCAAATACGCCAACACCGACGCGGCGGCCCACCGCATTGCGGCGGAGTGTATGGAGCTGGGCATCCCCACCGAGATGATCAATCGGGTGAATTTCGATATGAAATCCCGCGCCCGTATTGAGCTGGAGCGTATGGCGCTGGAGGAGATGGAGTTCCATCACCGCGGACGTGTGGCGGTGATGACCATCACCAACGATATGGTGCAGAAAAGCGGTGCCACCGAGAACGATATGGAGGGTCTGCCCCCCATCCCCCGTCAGATCGAGGGTGTATGGGTAGGTATCACCCTGCGGCAAAAGGCGGACGGCAACTATAAGATCAGCGTCCGCACCGGCACCCACGCCGACGCCTCCGCCATCTGCGTATTGCTGGGCGGCGGCGGACACAACCGCGCCGCGGGTTGCACCATCGAGGGTAACCGCGATACGGTACTCCGTGCCGTCTTACAGGCGGTGGAGCGGGCTCTGCCCCAGTTGATCGACAACTAAACGGAAAAGGAGGACATTCTCTATGGACGGCATCATATGCATGGATAAACCGGAGGGAATGACCTCCTTTTTGTGTGTGGCCATCCTGCGCCGTCTGTTGGGCGTAAAAAAGGTAGGCCACGCGGGCACACTGGACCCCAATGCTACGGGGGTACTCCCCCTGCTGGTGGGGCGCGCCACCAAGACGCTGGACCGTCTGCCTGTCCACGATAAAGCCTACACCGCCACGATGCGTTTCGGCGCTGTCAGCGACACGCTGGATATATGGGGGGAGGTCACCGAGACCGGTGCCCCCATCCCCGCCCGCGCCGCCGTAGAGGCGGCTCTCCCCGCCTTCCGCGGCGAGATACTGCAGGTGCCCCCTATGACCTCCGCTCTGAAAAAGGACGGCGTGCGGCTGTACGAGCTGGCACGGCAGGGCATCGAAATTGAGCGGGAGGCACGTCCCGTCACTATCTACGAATTGGACCTGCTGGACTATAACGAAACCACCGGCGAACTCACCATCCACTGCGCCTGCTCCAAGGGCACCTATATCCGCACCCTCTGCGACGATCTGGGTCGGGTATTGGGCTGTGGGGCGGTGATGACCGCCCTGCGCCGCACTGCGGCGGCAGGCTACACGCTGGATGACTGTATCACCGTAGATGAGGCCAAGGCAATGGCGGAGGAGGGCACCCTCGCCACCCGCATTTTACCGATTGAAACCATCCTGGCGGCCTATCCCGCCATCACCGTGTCCGCCCCCCAGGCCCAGCGGTTCCGCAACGGCGGTGCCCTGGCACTGGAACGGCTGAAAGCCACGGTAGAGGGCCCTGTGCGGGTGTACGACCCCGACGGTACTTGCATCGCCTTAGGTGTCCCCGCCGACGGCGAACTGAAAATGGACTGTTTATTGAATTTATAACAGGAAGGACGTAAGACCGTGATTACCCATTATCTGACCGACGGACAACTGCATATTCCCGCTATACCCCGCTCGGTAGCTCTGGGTCTGTTTGACGGTCTACACCCCGGTCATCGTCGGGTGATACTGGCGGCGGTACGGGAGGGTGAGGACAGCCTATCCCGCGCCGTGTATACCTTTGACCCCCACACCGTCACCACCAAATCCATCATCGGTCGCCTCTGCGACGATCCCGAGGAGCAACAGCTGTTGCAGACGATGGGTGTGGAGGAATTATTTAAGGCGGATTTTTCCGCCGTACGCCACCTGACTCCCGCGGAGTTTGTGGAGCAGGTTTTGGTGGCACAGCTGAACGCTAAGCGGGTCACCTGCGGGTTTAACTACCGCTTCGGAGCGGGCGGCGCAGGCAATGCCGCGTTACTCACCGAACTGTGTGCCGCCTATGACATCACCGTAACGGTGGTGCCGGAGGTGGACTGCGGCGGTATGCCGGTGAATTCCACCGCCATCCGCGCCGCCATCGCCGCAGGGGATATGCCTCTGGCACGGCGTTTACTGGGCCGTCCCTATCACCTGCAGGTGCCGGTGACCGAGGGACAGCATCTGGGCCGCCGTTTGGGGCTGCCCACCATCAATCAGATACTCCCCGCCCATTTAGTGTCGCCCCGTTTCGGTGTCTATGCCTCCTGCGTCCAGTGGGATGGCAACACCTATCCCGCCGTCACCAACATAGGGATGCGCCCCACCGTGGGGGCGGATGCGCCACTGGCAGAGACCTATATCTTAGGCTTTGAGGGCGATCTGTACGGCACCGAGCCTACGGTATACCCCCTGCAGTATCTGCGGGAGGAGCAGACCTTCTCTTCCTTAGAGGAGCTGCAGACCCAAATACAAAAAGACGCCGCCTGTGCGGCGACGCTGTTTGCTATCCCCGAACAGACAAACATTCGGGCGATCTTCTTTGATTTTGACGATACGCTGGACAACCGCGACGCCGCATTCCGGCAGGGCTTGTCCGCTTTTATACGCTATTACTACCCCTCCCTCTCCGAGGAGGAGGTACTAACCCGCCGCGAGGAGATGTTCCTCTATCAGCGGGGCGGCTACGGGCAGATCATCTATTACCGCGATCTGCTGGAGCATTTTTACGAGCAATATCCCCGCGAGGTGCCCTATAACCCCGATAAGGCCATGCGGCGGCTCATCGGCGGCTTCGCCGCGGCGGGCACACCC
>JAZNUN010000087.1:0-25550 GCA_045592345.1 Acutalibacteraceae bacterium
ACCCACCGGCCGGTCTCCTTGTTAGAGGGGTGTTTTGAGGAGGATGTATCCGGGTCTAACCGAACGGCTACGGTTGCGGCTCCGCACCGTTCCCCCGGGTACAAGCTCAGTATAGCGGAGAAATATGAAATTTCTATGACAAAAGAATGAATTTCCCGTAAGAAAACTGTGAATTCCCCCGTAGATACACCACAAATTCGCCCACAAGAAAAAATTTTCAAAAAAATCAAACAAATGTTTGCATTTTCCGAACATATGTGCTATACTGGTGTCGGAACCATTGAAAATAGGAGGTTTTCGGTATGAAACCCTTAAACGAAAAACAGCAAAAGGTCCTGACATTTGTCAAAGAACGGTTGGGCGACGGTATCCCCCCCACGGTGCGGGAGATCTGTGACGCCACCGGTATTAAGTCCACTTCCACCGTCCACGCCTATCTCAAGCGGCTGGAGGACGAGGGCTATATTGACCGCCGCAGCGGTCTCAACCGCGCCATCCGCCTGCCCGGCGAGAGCGTGACCCGCGTGCCCCTGCTGGGCCGCGTCACCGCCGGTATGCCCATTCTGGCGGTGGAGGAGGTAGAGGACTACGTCCCCTTCTCCGGCGGCAGCCAATACCCCGCCGGCGAGTTGTTCGCCCTGCGGGTCACCGGTACCAGTATGATCAACGCAGGTATTTTGGATCGCGACGTGGTGATCGTGCGCCGCACCGCCACCGCCCAAAACGGGGACATCGTGGTGGCCCTCATCGGCGACGAGGCCACCGTCAAGCGTATCTATATGGAGACGGACCACATCCGTCTGCAGCCCGAAAACCCGGAATACGAGCCCATCATCGTGAAGGAAGTGTCTATACTGGGCAAGGTCATTTCCTTGGTGCGGTATTTCTGATGGGTACGTACAAGTATTTGATCAGCGCCTGCCTGTGCGGCGAGCAATGCCGCTACGACGGGGGTGGGTTTGACCTGCCCCACCTGCGGCGGTTAGCCGAGGAGGGAGTGGCTCTCCCCTATTGCCCCGAGCATCGGGGCGGTCTGCCTATCCCCCGCAAGCCCTGCGAGATCGTGGGGGATCGGGTGCTGGCGGCGGACGGCACCGACTGCACCGCCGAGTACACCCGCGGCGCCGAGGGGGCGCTGGCACTGTGCCGTCAGCACGGCATCACCGCCGCTATACTCAAGGACGGTAGCCCCAGCTGCGGCAGCACCCGCATCTATGACGGTACCCATACAGGATGTAAAATTCCGGGTATGGGTCTGGCGGCGCGCCTGCTCAATGAAAACGGCGTCACACTGTACAGCGAAGTGAATCTGCCAAAAGACGTGAATAAATAAATTAAAGGTTCGCATCCGGTTGGATGCGGACCTTTTTGCTTAAGCCAGTTTGTATTTTGCAGAGTACTCCTTATAGGCATCTGCAAAATCCTCGTTATCGTGCTTAACGCCGCGGAGGTAGCTGTGGATATCGTAGGCATTGTGCTCAGTCTCGATGATGGCCACCGCCACATTGGAGCAATGGTCGGACACACGCTCAAAGTTGGTCAGTGCATCCGACAGCACAAAGCCCATCTCAATACTGCACTCGCCGTGACGCAGACGGCGGACATGGTTAGAGCGAATACGGGCGATCAGGTCGTCAATAACCTGCTCCAGCGGCTCCACCTGCCAGGCCAAGCCGGCATCGTTCTCAGCGTAAGCGCGGTCGGTGATATCCATAATCTCACGGATGGCATCCACCAGCACACCCAACTCCGCCTTGGCCTCATCCGTAAAGGACAGACCCTTCTCGTGCAGCTCGCGGGCACCGCCGGTAAGGTTCAGAGCATGATCGCCCAGGCGCTCAAAGTTGCCGATGGCGTGGAGCATCTTGGACACCACCTGAGAGTCCTTTTCGGACAGAGAGCGGGAGGACAGCTGCACCAGATAGGTACCCAACTTATCCTCGTCCTCGTCCAGCATCTTCTCGGCGGCGCGAATCTCCTCCACCGTATCCTCGTTATACTTGGCAAACAGGCCAATGGCACGCATCACGTTGATATGTGCCAGAGCGCACATACTGATGGTGGCGGCGTTGCACTCGGATACCGCAACGGAGGGGGAATTGAGCAGGCGCTCGTCCAGGAATAAACCCTTGCGCTTAGGCTCGTCCTTACCGCGGACCACCAGGCAGGCCAGTTTCTCCATCCACTTGCCCATGGGCAGCAGCAGAACAGCGGTGAGCACGTTAAAGATAGAGTGGCACACTGCCACCGCAAAGGCGCTGGCCTGCTCACCCGTATTAAGGAAAGCGTAGATAGCGCCGTCGGGAGAAATCATAGAATTGAATAGGATGTATACCGGCAACCACACCAGCGTACCGATCAAGTTCATCGCGGTGTGCAGCACCACGACACGCTTGGCGTTGCGATTGGTGCCGATACTGGACAGCAGCGAGGTGACGCAGGTGCCGATGTTGGCGCCCATCACCAGCGGAATGGACATACCGTTGGTAATCACGCCGGCCATAGCGAAGTTCTGCACAATACCGATGGTGGCGGCAGAGGACTGGATAACACCGGTGAAGATGGTGCTGATGAGTAGCAGCAACAGGGGATTATCGTACCGCATCAGCAA
Organism: Acutalibacteraceae bacterium; assembly: GCA_045592345.1. GTDB lineage: Bacteria > Bacillota > Clostridia > Oscillospirales > Acutalibacteraceae > UBA5905. Next base: position 2,612 of record JAZNUN010000087.1, read on the forward strand.
ATCACGGAACTCGTGCAGCTCAGCCAGCGGTTTTACCGCGTCGCCCATCATTTCCATACCGTAGATCAATACTGCAAAGCCAATGAGAACGGTACCGATGCTCTTGCGCTGATCCTTTTTGGACATCATCACCATCACGGTACCGATCAGCGCCAGCACAGGAGCAAAGTTCTCCGGCTTGAGCATCAAAATGCCCAAGTTGTCGCTCTCGATGCCGGACATAGACAGGATCCAAGAGGTAAAGGTGGTACCGATGTTGGCACCGTAGATCACATACAATGTCTGGGACATGGTCATCAGACCGGAGTTGACCAGACCCACCAGCATAACGGTGGTAGCGGAGGAGGACTGGACCGCAATAGTGATGGCGGCACCAAGGAAAATACTGATCAAAGGATTAGACGTAGCGGTCTTCAAGGTCCGCTCCAGCTTACCGCCGGACATCTTCTCCAGATTGCCGGACATCACGTTCATACCGAACATAAAGAAGACCAAACCAACGATCAAGCCGATAACAATAGACAGCCAATCGTTGGGTTGCATATCCACTATGCTCATAATCAAACATCCTTTCTCACTGACACAGAAACAATGATACTATGTGATCGGACAGGGTCCGTGATTGTTAAAGCAATGGAGAAATATTCAATCTACCCCACTATGGATATAGTGTAGCATACCCGCCGTAAAAAAGCAATATTTGTGTCCCAAATCCACCCCGTCAAAAAGTATAAAGAAATTTCCACATTCTGCCTATTTTTTACAAAACAGTAAAAGGCACCGCCGTAGCGGTGCCTTTTGTGAGCTTATTGCGGAAGCTGTAACGTCACGTCCCAGCCATTGAGATATTGCTGGAGCATACCCAAGTCTTTAACGTTTACCTTACCGTCGGCGTTAACGTCGCAAGTGCTGTCCAGCACACTGACGTCCCAACCGTTCAACTTTTGCTGAAGCAGACCCAGGTCCTTGACGTTCACCTTGCCGTCACCGTTGGCGTCGCCTGCCATCACCTCCGGCACCTCGCGGGTCGCGCCGCAGACATTGCAATCGGGGTCATAGGGGTGGTCGTACTCGTGGGGCGGCACCCGCTCCTCGCCGCAGTCATTGCAGACGGGGTCACAGGTGCTGTCATAGGAGTGAGCGGCATCTGGATTGCTCAACTCGCCGCACAGCGCACAGTGTTGGTCACAGGGATAGGCATACTCGTGGAAACAAACACCGTGATTATAATGCCACGTGGCATTGAGAAGGTAGGAATTGCTGTATTCGACGGATATGGCGGCACGATCCTCCTCACTGCCGCCGTAGTAGACGTCGGTCAGGGAGTAGCACCAATAAAAAGCAGCCCCCTTAATGGTAGTGACGCTGTCTGGAATAGTCACCGAGGTCAGAGCGGTGCACCAGTCAAACGTACTAATTTCGATGGTGGTAACGCCGTCAGGGATGTCCACCGAAGTCAGTCGGGTGCAAGAGCGAAACGCATCCCGTCCGATGGTGGTGACGCTATCGCCGATGGTCACTGATTTCAGTCTTTGACAAAAGTTAAACGCACCATCCCCAATGGCGGTGACGCTGTCACCGATGTCAACCGAGGTCAGGGAGGAGCAATAGAAAAATGCATCATTTCCAATAGTAGTGACGCTGTTCGGAATATCCACCGTCATCAGGTAGTCACAAGCGTAAAAAGCTGAATTGCCGATGGTGGTGACACCGTCCTCAATGGTAATCGAAGTGATAGAGGTTCCCCAAGGACCACACTCACCATCATAATCCCCCATCGCACCGTTACCGGAAATGGTCAGGTGACCGTTATCGTCCAACGTCCACGTACAATCGCCGGTGGTGCCGGAGGTGGCGGCAAACACCGACACCGCGCCCAGAGGTATGTAAGCGCACAGCAGCGCTAAAGACATCAACACGGACAACATTTTCTTCATTTTCATTTCCTCCTAAATAAAAAAAGTGCGTAGCCGAAGCCACGCACCGAAAAATACATAGCTCCAACTTGTCGCCAAACAAAAATCAGCATCGTACACGAAGTATATGCAGAAACAGAGCATACGTATTTTTACCGAAAATAAAAATACACATACTTCCCGTACGCATTATTGATTTTTGTTTGGCACCCTTATCTTATCATATCCAATGAAGAAATGCAAGGACGGGTTTTCGCTGTCGGCAGGTTTGTCAAATGGGAATGCAGCGGGAGGGGAAAACCCTCCCTTACGGGTTCTATCCGAGTCGGTGCGAAATAAGGCTCCCTCCGGGAGCGAGGCTGTCCGAGCATCCGCGGGGACTGAGGGAGTATGACGAGCCACTGCGGATAGAACTCCCTCCGTCTTTTTGCCTACGGCAAAAATCCACCTCCCTCGGAGAGGGAGGCTATACTCTGCCCTACCCACTACGAGAAAGAGCCGAGGCTGACGCCTCGGCTCTCCCCTTTTAGGTTTCGATATTTCTATGTACTTATTCTGCTTTAGCGCGGGCAGCGATGACCTTATCCGCCACCGGCTTGGGGGCTTCCTCATACCGCTCAAAGGCCAGGGTGAAGAAACCGCGGCCCTGGGTGGTGGAGCGAAGCATAACGGCGTAATCGCCCAACTCACCCTGAGGCACTTCGGCGTCAATACAGGTCAGCTCGTCCTCGGCGGGGTTCATACCCAGCACGCGGCCGCGACGCTTGTTGATGTCGCCCATAATGTCACCGGTATTATCGGTGGGCACGTAGACGGCCAGATGCATCACAGGCTCCAGCAGAATGGGGTTGGCGTCAGCGATACCCGCCTTGTACGCCAACGAAGCGGCGGTCTTAAATGCCATTTCGGAGGAGTCAACGGGGTGGTAGGAACCGTCTACCAAAGTGGCCTTGACGCCCACCAGCGGATAACCGGCCAGCACGCCTTCCTTAGCGCAATCCTGCAGACCTTTCTCCACTGCGGGGAAGTAGTTCTTGGGCACGGCGCCGCCAAACACCTTCTCCTCAAATACCAGCTCGTCGCCCTCCCAGGGCTCGAACTCGATCCACACATCACCGAACTGGCCGTGACCGCCAGACTGCTTCTTGTGGCGGCCCTGGACCTTCACCTTGCGGCGGATGGTCTCGCGATAGGCGCCCTCCGGCTCGGTCAGGGTGACCTCGGCGCCGAACTTCGCCTTCAGGCGGGATACGATGATATCCAGATGCTGCTCGCCCATACCGGAGAGGATCAATTCGCCGGTCTCGGTGTTCTTCTCCACCTTAATGGTGGGATCCTCCTCCGCCAGACGGTTCAGACCGTTGGCAACCTTCTCCTCGTCGCCCTTTTTGGTGGTGTTGACCGCCATAGACAGGCAGGGGGCATCAAAGGGAACGCCGGGCAGAGTGATGGGACAGGAAGGAGCGCACAGGGTGTCGCCGGTGCCGGTATTGACCAACTTGGCTACCGCGCCGATATCGCCGGCGCCGATGAAGGGGGCCTCCTCCTGCTTCTTGCCGCGGACGTAGAACAGCTTGCCCAGTCGCTCGGTCTCGCCGGTGCGGCTGTTGAGCAGAGCCATATCGGGGACAACCTTACCGCGGATGACCTTGAAGTATACCAACTTACCCACAAAGGGGTCCACCACTGTCTTAAACACAGTGGCAACGGCAGGGGCATTCTCATCCACTTCCAACTCAACTTCGTTACCGTCAGCATCGGTGCCGATCTCGCCCGCCACGGACTCGGCCCAGGGGGCCAGCCACAGCAGACCGGTCAGTAGTTGATCGATAGCCTCCAGCTCCTGCGCAGAGCCGCAGAAGACAGGGGCGATCTCGCCGCGGCGGACGCCGGAGGCGATACCCTGGATCAGCTCGTCGGGGGTGAACTCCTCACCGGAGAAGTATTTTTCCATCAGTTCCTCGCTAGTCTCGGCAACCGCCTCGTTCATAGCGGTGCGCAGGCCCTCCAGACGGTGACCCATATCCGGAATCGGAACCTGCTTAGCCTTACCATCCTCGTAGGTATAAGCACGGTACTCCAGCAGGTTGACGTAGCACTCCACCTTGTGATCCACCACGTGGGGAACCACCATGGGACAGACCATAGGACCGAACTTGCCCTTCAGGTCCTCGAAAACTTTATAGAAATCCGCACTCTCGCGGTCCAGTTTGTTGACAAAGAAAATGGTAGCAATGCCCTTTTTCTGAGCGGCGGCAAACGCCTTTTCGGCACCGACGGTCAAGCCGCTCTTACCCGATACCACGATGACCGAGCTACCGGCAGCACGGACGCCCTCACGCAGGCCGCCCACAAAATCGAACAAACCGGGGGTATCGAGAATGTTCAGCTTGGTGTTTTTCCACTCAACCGGAACCAGGGAGGTAGAAACCGACACCTGGCGGCGGATCTCTTCGGGATCGAAGTCACTGACCGTGTTACCATCCGCTACCTTGCCCAAACGATCGGCCTGATACGCCAGATAATACATCGCCTCGGTCAACGAAGTCTTACCCGAGCCGGCATGACCGGTCAGCGCCACGTTACGGATGGTTTTTGCATTGTAGTTTTTCATAGATGCACGCCCTTTCTGATAACCCCTCCCCCGTCTTTGGCTAATTTTCATAGCAAAAAGGCGGGAAATAGGATAATTTGCACAAAAAAATTAAACAAAACCCGTTTGTTTTATACGATTATACTACACCAAATCGGGTTTGACAACACCTTTTTGCGAAATTCTCGAAATTTTTTTACATTTTAAAGTAATAAGTATTTATTACCATTTTAGAATGAGCAAGACACAGAAAAAGGCCACCCGTGACGGGTGGCCTTTTTCTATAATGCGGTCATCACATATATTCAGCGCAGGAAGCAGAACTGATATCACCACAAACTGTAATCAGTTCGCCGTTCACCTCAACGGTGTAATAGGGACAAGCATAGACGGTGCGCTCTAAAGCGCTTGCGGGAATGTTGATAATACGAGCGGCAAAGGCGCAGGAGCCCGGCTCCCAATCCGTGAGATACACCGTGGGAATATCAATGACTGTCTTTCCGTTAACATTATCAAGATTAGGGATGATCTCTTCTTGGTTGGTCACCACAGCACCTGCGCCCACCAGTTTGCAGGTTTGACCCAGATAATTGATGGTAGCACCCGTGAAATCCACCTTATTTTTACCCTTAACGCCCACCGAAGCGTTCAACTCAAACTTAAGGGCCAGGCCGGTGCCGCTGTCCGTGTCCATCACGCTGTGCGAAACATCATCGGAGTAGTGATCCTTGGGGTTGATGCAGTTGTAGTGCCACGTGGCGGTGAGGAGGAGATCGTTATTCATAGTATCAACAAAAATGTTGGCGCGATCTTCCTCGGAGCCTGCATAATAAATCTCTGTTAAAGCGGTACATTCATCAAAAGCATTCCCTTCGATACACGTCACACTTTTGGGAATGGTGATAGTTGTTAGATTCGTGCAACGAAGAAAAGCACTAAGTCCAATACTGGATACGCCTTCCGGAATGTTAAAATTTGTCAAAGAAGTGCACCCATTAAACCAAGAGTCATCAATGCGATTAATGTGTTTCGGTAAAGTAACAGAAGTCAACGACGTACAGCTTATAAATTGATACGGAGCGATATATTCAACTGTTTCAGGAATGACGATGGATGTTAAACCGGTATTGGTAAACGCAAATGATTCAATTCTCTTAATGTTTTCCGGAATCTCAATCGAAGTCAAGCTGGAACAACCTACAAACATTTCCCCTCCAATGTTAGAAAGACCTTTTCCAATTTTGACACGATTCAATTTCTTGCAATATGCAAAAATGCCCCAACCGGATTGGCCCAAGTTAGTGACACTATCCGGAATCACAACAGAAGTTAAAGCTGTTCCGTTAAAAGCGCTTTCACCCAAAATAGTAACTCCTTCGGGAATATCTACACTTTCTAATGCCGAGCACTGGGAAAATGCAGAATCTCCGATCGTCTCAACAGTACTAGGTATTTTTACAGAAACAATGTATTGATTTTCGTAAAATGCTTCACGACCAATTTGCACGACAGGATAACCTCCGAGGGTATCCGGAATCACCACGTTGCCACCGGCTCCATGATAAGCAGTAATAGTAGCCTCACCCTCTACAACGGTATACGTATATACGCCTTGCACATATTCTTCTGCGCTGACGCCTAACGCACCCAAAGGGATGCAGGTAAGTAGCATAACCGCCACCAACAAAACTGACACAATTTTTCTTTTCATTTTTCTTCCTCCTAAAATAAAAAAGTGCGCAGCCGAAGCTACGCACCGAAAAACACATAGCTCCATTTGCTGCGACACAAACTCACAAACTAGCTCCAAAAGCGAAGTATGCGAAAAAGAGCTTGCATTTTTACCGAAATAAAAATACAAACTTCGCCTTTAAAGCCGATATTGAGTTTATGTCGCATATTTAGTCTACCATACCTCAGTGAAAATTGCAAGGATTGGTTTTGGGGGACGAAAAGCACATCGCATACATTGTAGAGACGGCTGTCCTCAGCCGTCCACGGACAGGTCGGAGACCTGTCCGTGGACGCACCACCGCCGGGTAGATGGCAAAAACTCCCTCCGTCATCGCCTGCGGCGATGCCACCTCCCTCGGAGAGGGAGGCTTATCGAATAGGTACGCAACAGAAAAGGCCACCCGTGACGGGTGGCCTTTTGGGGGTTATGGAATTACAGGTCGGAGAACAGGTCGGCCTCGTAAGCACCGGCGGCGTACAGCTCCTTGAAGCTCTCCACCACCAGAGGCTTATCCTCGGCGTAGGTAACACCGAACCACTTATCGGGGGTGGGCAGCACCTTGACGGTGACCTTGCCCTGCTTCAGCAGATCGCCGATATGACCGGGCAGCAGGTACTCTGCCTTCAGCTCGTTGCCCTTGATACCGTCCAGGAAAGCGGAGAAATCCGCCTCCAGCATAGGCAGATAGGCAGGGGTCAGACCCCAGAAGTTCATAGACACAGCGCCGTCGGCGTCCAGAATGGTATCACCGGTGGCGGCACCGCCGTCGGCGGTCTTCACGATATCGCCGGTCTCCACCACGTCGGTGAGGTAGTTGTCAGCATTCACCTGGCACACGCCACGGGTCACGCCGCCGTTGTCACTGAGGGTATTCTTCAGTTGGAAGCCGGCCATACAGAACTTGGTATCAGCGGCCTCGTTGACCAGGAACTCGTGCAGCTCCTTAAAGGCCACCTTGCCGTAATAATCGTCGGCGTTAATGACCACGAAAGGCTCAGTCAGCAGGTCCTTGGCAGACAGCACGGCCTGACCGGTACCCCAAGGCTTGGAACGGCCCTCGGGAACAGAGAAGCCCTCGGGCAGAGCATCGAGAGCCTGGAAGGCGTAGCCCACCTCTACGCCGTGAGCGGCGCACACAGCCTCAATGCGGTTGCCGATGATCTCACGGAAATCCGCCTCAATGTCCTTACGGATGATAAAGACGACCTTGTTAAAACCGGCCTTGATGGCGTCGTGGATGGAATAATCCATAATGATCTCGCCGTTGGGACCCACAGGGGCCAACTGCTTAATGCCGCCGCCGAAACGGGAACCGATGCCCGCCGCCATAATCAACAGAGTGGTTTTCATAGTTACATTTCCCCTTTTTATGTAAATTAAATTCAGTTCAGTTTATCTACGCAGACACCGCCGTAGGGACGGATGTTCAGCACGTGACAGGAGCCTTCGCCGAAGACCTGCTCGATCAGCCCCTTAAACTCCGCCAGCTTATCCAGCGGCACAAAGTTCTGGGTGGTGCCGCCGAAGCCGCCGCCGTGGACACGCCACGCGCCGCTGCCCTTCAGCACACGCTGAGCCAGCGCTAGAGCCAAGGACATACTCTGCTCCTTGATATCATCGGTGGCGTATACGTTCTGCAGATATTCAAAGGAGGAGTTACCGGACTCGATGATCAGCTGTTTAAAGCCCTCAAAATCGCCGTTCCGCAGAGCCGCAACCTGTTCTGCTACGCGGTCGTTCTCCTGCAGGAAATGGATGGCGCGGAGCACCGCACGGTCGCCGTGCTCCTCACGCAGGGCGGCGATATTCGCCAGCAAAGCGTCCATATTCGTCTCACGCAGGACCGACACACCCAGAGAGGCGGCAACCGCCTTCATCTCGCCGGGGACGGCGGCGTACTCGTGGGTCAGGTCGGCGTGATCGCCGCCCACGTCCACAATGCACAGCGCATGACCGGTGGCACCGAAATCAACGTCCACCTTCTCAATGACGGGGTTGGCGGGGTCAGCGAAATCAATGGTGATGATGTTACCCACCGAGGAGGCCATCTGGTCCATCAGACCGCAGGGCTTGCCGAAGTACACGTTCTCGGTGTACTGAGCAATCTGAGCGATCTCCACGGCACTGACCTTACCGTCGTTATACAAGTGGCTGAGGATGACGCCGATGAGCACCTCAAAGGCGGCAGAGGAGGACAGGCCGCTGCCGCGCAACACGTTGGAGGTGGCGTAGGCATCAAATCCGCCGATGGCGTAATCCAGATCCGCAAAACGGGCCGCGGTACCGCGGATCAGAGCGGCAGAGCCGTTCTTCTCGCTCTCCACAGGCAACAATTCGGTGATGTCCACTTCAATGAGGGGATAGCCCTCGGACTGCATACGGATGCCGCCGTCGGTGGGACGTACCGCCGCGATAACATCCAGGTCCACGCTGCCCGCCAGAACGCGGCCGTGGTTATGGTCGGTGTGGTTGCCGCCGATCTCAGTACGGCCGGGGGCGGAGAACAGCATCACGTCACCCTCATCCCCAAAGGTGGTGATAAATCCCTCTACGGTGGCGGCATAACGTTCCCGTTGCGCGGGTACAGCCTCTGCACCATACAGAGCGGTCAGGGCGGTATCATAGCCGCCGGCGCGAATGGTATTCAGCAAAGTTTGCACAGACATTCGGACATTCCCCTCTCTTGTGCCATATTTCTACACCTATTATAAAAAATTGGCAAGAAAATTTCAACCCCTTTTATTTGCCATTTGTATGGACAAATGTTGCATCTTATGCTATACTGAGCACAATACGAGTATAGGGAGGTGTCTTATGCCCAACCAACGCTATCAATTCCGTGATGCGCTGAAAGAAAACGCCGGTCTGTCGGTGTATAACGCAGGCTATGAACAATGCCTGAGCGACCACACCTGGGGCCCCGCCCTGCGGGATCATTATCTGATCCATTTCGTGGTATCCGGACAGGGCATCCTGCGGTGCAACCAGCAGGAATATACCATCCGTCCCGGTCAGCTGTTTATCATTTTCCCCGCGCAGGTGGCTTCTTATCAGGCAGACAGCGACGACCCGTGGGAATACAACTGGGTGGGCTTTAATGGCACCGACGCCCGACGGTTGGTGAAAATGACGGGCCTGTCCCGCCAACAGCCGGTACTGGACAGCACTGACCCGACGCACACCGCCGGCTTGCTGCGGCGTATCGCCGATGCCGCCGATAACACCGCCGCCGCGGATGCCGAGATGGCGGGATGCCTATATCTGTTCTTGGCTCATCTCATCCGTATGAACCAACAAAATACCACCACCAACCCCCGCCAATCCTATGTGGCAGGCGCCCTGCGGTATATCCAGTATAATTACGCCAACGACATCGGCGTTAACGATATTGCCCGCCACGTGGGCATCAGCCGCAGTCAGTTGTATCGCGCGTTTTTACAGGATTTCGGGGTATCCCCCCACGACTATCTGCAGACCTACCGCATCAACGAGGCCTGCAGCCTGCTCCACGATCCTACCTATTCCGTGGCAGAGGTGGCGGGCTCGGTGGGCTTCAACGATCCCTTGTATTTTTCCCGGGTATTCAAATCCATTAAGGGTACCACCCCCTCGCAATACCAAAAAAACAAAACCAAAGCATAACTCTACAGGCGATACCGATCGTTTTGATTCGGTATCGCTTTTTTGCGCCGATGAGGCGTCCAAAACGACCGCATAGCGAAAAAAGCCCCCTTTCCCCGCTCTCATCTGTTATGATGGTGGCGCAAAAGGAGGTACACGCAAATGTATGCAATCAAAACCACAGAGCTGACTAAGCGATACAAGGATGTCGTGGCGGTGGAACGACTCAATTTGGAGATAGAACAAGGAGAACTGTTTTCCCTGCTGGGGGTCAACGGTGCGGGAAAGACCACCACCATCAAAATGCTCACCGGTCTGGCACGGCCCACCCACGGGGATGCCAGCGTGGGCGGCTACAGCATCACCCAACACCCTGAGCAGGTAAAACAGCTCATTGCCGTCTCCCCTCAAGAAACAGCGGTGGCATCCAACCTATCGGTCAGGGAGAATCTGGAACTCATCTGCGGCATTCACGGTTTTTCCAAATCCCAAACCAAGGAAAGGATCGAGGAGATCTCCACCCAATTGGGTCTGACCGCCGTCCTCAGCCGTAAGGCAGGCAAACTGTCCGGCGGATGGCAGCGGCAGGTCAGCATTGCCATGGCATTGATCAGCCAACCCCACGTTCTGTTTTTAGACGAACCCACTCTGGGATTGGACGTCCTTGCCCGACACAGATTGTGGGAGATCATCCGCTCTCTGAAAGGGGCGATAACCATCCTGCTGACTACCCATTATATGGAGGAGGCCGCGGCACTGTCTGACCGCATCGGTATTATGAAGGACGGACGGATGCTGGCTGTAGGAACAGCAGAGGAACTGAAACAACGGGCTGAAACGGACGATTTCGAGACTGCTTTTGTCACCATCGTAAAGGAGGCTGACCTATGAGAACCCTCACCTTTGCCAAGCGATGCGCCAAGGAGATCCTTCGCGATCCCATCAACTTAGGATTCGGTCTGGGATTCCCCTTGGTCCTGCTTCTGTTGCTTAACGCTATGCAATCCAAAATACCGGTAGAGCTGTTTGCCATCCACACACTGGCCCCCGGTATCACGGTATTCGGCTTGTCTTTTATCACTTTGTTTTCCGCCACGCTCATTGCCAAAGACCGCGAGAGCGCCTTTCTGCAACGGCTGTACACCACCCCGCTGACGGCAGGGAATTGCCTGCTGGGGTATATGCTGCCGCTTCTGCCCCTGGCCTTGGGGCAAACCGTTTTCTGCTATCTGTGCGCCATTCCCTTGGGGTTGACCCTCAACATCAACGTGCTCTATGCCATCCTCGGCAACCTCCCCATAGCCTCCTTCTACATCTCCTTAGGTCTGCTATGCGGCACACTGTTGGGAAGCAAGCAGATAGGCGGCATCTGCGGAGCATTGCTGACCAATGTGTCTGCCTGGTTATCGGGGGTATGGTTTGATCTCAATCTGTTAGGCGATACGTTTCGGAACGTTGCCAAAATGCTACCCTTTTTCCATGCGGTGGAGATGGAAAAAGCCTTGATAAACGGGGATTTTGCGGCATCAGCAAGCCACCTTTGGATTGTGCTTCTGTACGGCATTATCACGTCTGTTTTTGCCATTTTTTGCTTTCTAAAGCAGATGAAAAGGCAGTAAATCCGCATATAAACTCAAACGAGGTACGACACAATGTCGTACCTCGTTTGACGTTATTCCGCTTGTAACAGCTCCTCCCTCAGACGGCGGATGATCCGTTTTTCCAAGCGGGAGATGTAGGATTGAGAGATACCCAAACAGTCCGCCACCTCCTTTTGAGTATGCTCCTTGTAACCGCAGATGCCGAAACGCAGGTGCATAATTTGCTGTTCCCGCGGGGACAGCCGCGCTACACAACACAATAGCTGTTGCCGCTCCGCCTCGCTCTCCAAATCCCGATGCACCACGTCAGGGTCACTGCCCAAAATGTCCGATAACAGCAGCTCGTTACCAACCCAATCCACATTCAACGGCTCATCCAGCGATATTTCACTGCGTTTCTGGGCGTTTTTCCGCAGATACATCAGTATCTCATTCTCAATACAGCGGGAGGAATAAGTCGCCAGCTTAATATTGCGGTCGGGACAGAAGGTCCGCACCGCCTTGATAAGACCGATGGTGCCGATGGAGATAAGGTCCTCGATCCCTACCCCCGACGACTCAAATTTGCGGGCAATGTATACCACCAACCGCAGATTATGGGTAATCAGTGTGTCCCGCGCCGCCTCGTCACCCGCCGTCAGGCGATCCAAAACCGCCCGCTCCTCCTCAATCGACAATGGCGGCGGCAGAGTATCATTACCGTTTATGTAGTATATCGCCTCGCCACGAAACAGTCCCAGAAGCCGCTCAACCAAGCGGCTTATACATCTGTAAAGCTCATTCACTTGCCACACCTCAAATCAAGAATTCTCCTATAGCGCTACCCATCAGACCGCGGTACTCCCCTCGCCCCAGCCGATCGCATACCGCCACGTAGCAATCAGGCACATTGCGACTCGCCCCGGGGATGGTTACCGATAGACGATGGGGTATAAAGGCGGGTAACAATCCCCCACCCCGCAAGGTGTCGTAGGGAATCAGCCGCCATCCCTGCCCCACCGGTAGTTCCTCCGCACTGTGGGGGACCGCAATCACCTGCTCTGCCACCTCCCGCTCCACCACCACCACGGGATGGCCGGAAAAAGGCTCTACCAGGTGATTGCCGCTGTCATACAAGCAGGGGAATGTGACCTTTTGCTCCCCCATCTCCAGCGTGACGCGGAACACCCGCTGAGCAGGGGCGCGGCGGCGCATTAGGTGCTCCGACAGCCACAGCAGTCCATAACACATCACCGACAGCGCCACCAGTAACAGTGGCGGGAAGGAATAATACACCACCCCATTGATGACATAAAACCCCTCCGGTGCCACAAAAAAGTACAGCGCCCCGCACAGGCCCGCCAGCCCCGCGGACAGGGCGAACAGTAAGAACACCCGACGGGTCAGTTCCCGCCATCCCTGCCACCGAAAGGCCACCACCACCATCAGCAGAGCCGACGCCAACTTAATCAGCAGGGACCACCACACCGCCATCGGCGGCAAAAACAGCACAAAGCAGGTAGCCGACCCCAAAAGCGCCCCTATGGCCAACCGCCACGGACGGGCACCGCCACCCAAGGTGCGACGCACACCCAATAATAACAAAAAATCAATCCACCAATTCAGCGCCAACAGAATATCTCCGTACACAACCATAGCCATTCCACCTTTGCCATCCATTATACGCCGTCACCTATAGGTTATTTTGCCGAAAATGGGGTGCAGAGAAAAAAGGGACAAAGCCTTGTTTTATCCGCCATAGTATGCTATACTGTCCGCAGATTGGGTTTTCGGCGGTGTTTGTGGTTACACTAACGGCGGAGGTGTCAGTCGGATGTGTATCAAACCCTCGCCCCGTGTGTTGTGGTCCTGGTGGACCGCACTGAGTATACTTTTCGGCTCGTTGACCGTAGCAGGAATATGGTTGGGCGGATGGTTGGGCTACCTATTCATCCCCCTATGGCTATGGGGTGGCGTATATCTGTGGCTGCGCCGCCGCCGTCTGCATTATGCGGTCACCAACGGTTACATCTGTGCTGTAGACGGGGTGTTCATCACCACGCGGCGGATGATCCCCATAGAAGCGGTACGACAGGTGACCCTGCTGATAGGCCCTGTGGAACGGCTATGCCGCACCGCATTTATTCTCATCAATTCCACCGGCGGCTACCTACTGATTGAGGGCATTGACCGCCCACAAGCAGAGGGTTGGTGCCACCGTCTGATAAGCTATGAATAAGCGGCGTCGGGAACACCCGGCATCCCTGCCACCCCACGCATCCTATTATTTACTGCTATTGCTGATTCCGTTGACGCAAGGTTTGACAGTAGCTATGGCGGTGGCCCTCGGACTGCTTCTCTATTGGGTTATTCACCGTCTGCGGCACTTCTACACCATTACACCCCGCCACATCATACTGGAACGAGGGGTATTCATCCGACGGACAATTCACATCCCTTTGTCAGGTATCACCACTCTGACCATCACCCGCCCCCTATGGCTACGGCTGCTGAAAGCCGCCCATATACTGGTGGACACCGACGGCGGCATACGGTGGGCGGCGGATGCCCGTCTGACCGTACCCAACCGCCGTGCACGGCTGTTTCTGCCGGATAGCGAGGACGGTACCCTATGGCGTCCCCGGCAAGGGCGGCTATGGCTGTTGGCTGTGCTGTCCTCCGACTCCTTCGGCGGGGTGCTGTTACTGTCAGCCGTCCTGCGGCAGAGTAGTATTCTGCTGGGCGAGGGAATTCAGCAAACGGTACTGAACAACTTAGAAGCGGCGGCGGATATGCTGACGGTCATCCCCCGCACCGCCGCATTGCTGATACTCATCCTGCTGTGCGGATGGCTGGCGGGGGCTCTGCGGCATCTGCTGCGACACCTGCCTTTTGCAGTGCATCGCGGTGAACAGACCCTGACCGTATACGCGGGGTGGCTGACCCGCCGCATCCACTGCTGTACCGTGGGTGCCATCCACTATACCGACATCCGACAAACCTTGACCGCCTGCCTATGCCGACGGCATACTGTATATATCAGTTGTACGGGGTACGGTAAGGACAAGCACACCCTGTCCGTCCTGCTGCCGCCGGGCGCACGGGGACAAATACGGGAGGAACTGACGGCTATGCTCCCTACCCTAACCCCCGTGGAGATGCGGCTTCGGCCCTGCCGTGGGGCATTATGGCGGTATATTTGGCTACCCCTTACGCTGTTGGGGGCGCTCCCCGTGTTGGGGTGGAGCGCGGGGCTGTTATTCCCCCTGTGGCGGGGGCTGATTCTCTACCTGACGCTGATGGGGGTGTTTCCCTGTCTGTGGCTGTTGGCGATCGGCATACTCCACCGCCATCGGGCAGGAGTGGGGTATGCCGATGGCAGATACACCCTCTGCTACGCCCGCCGTCTTACCCTGCATCGGGTCACCCTTCCCCGCCGTAAGGTGGCAGCGGTACGCATCCGCCAGACCCCGTGGCAGCGGTGGCGTGGGCGGTGCGACCTGACCCTATACAGTTATCACGAAGCCCGCCGCCCCCATCGGGTGCGGCATCTGTCAATACAAGAAGTGAGAAATCTATTTCCAAGTAAGGACGTGTAATTATGGAGCATATCCGCACCGACCAACTGGTGGCACAACAACTGAACGTGGACGTGAACACCGCCGCCGCTCTGATTATGGAGGGGCGCATCTGGATCGGGCAGGTGCCCGCCGATAAGCCCGGCACCCCCCTGCCCGCCGACACGGTGATCACCTGCCGCGAAAAGGCAAAAAAATACGCCAGCCGTTCCGGCTATAAGCTGGAAAAGGCGCTGGCGCATTTCGATATTGACCCCGCTGACCTGACCGTGTGTGACATTGGTGCCAGCAACGGCGGATTTACCGACTGTCTGCTACAGAACGGTGCGGCACGGGTGTTCGCGGTGGACGTAGCGTATGGTATTTTGGACTATAAGCTCCGCGTGGACGAGCGAGTGACGGTGCTGGAGCGCACCAACGCCCGTAATCTTACCGCCGAGCAGTTGGGGGGCACCATCTGCGATATGGTGACGGTGGACGTGTCCTTTATTTCGCTGAATAAAATCTACCCCGCCATCCATCGGGTGCTGAAAGAGGGCGGTGAGGTAGTCACCCTTATTAAGCCCCAGTTTGAGGCCAAGCAGAAAGAACTGGGGAAAAACGGCATTCTGAAAGACCCCGCCGCCACCCTGCCGCCCCTGCTGGCGGAGCTGTTTTCCGCCGCCGCGGAAAGCGGACTAACCGTGCTGGGGCTGACCGTATCCCCCATCCACGGCCAGAACGGCAACGTGGAATATTTAGCCCATTACCGCCACACTCCGCCCACCGATGAGGATACGGCGAAGTATGACGCGATGATCCAGGCGGTGCTGGAATTACAGCCGGATATGTGATGAAAGATAAGAAACCGCGGTGCAGTTCGTTGTAAACTGCACCGCGGTTTTTGTTGATTAACTATTTAGGCATCCTACTGATACCAATTTTATAGATGAACAAACTGCCGTTGGTTTAATAATACTTTATCGTCTTGTGATGGCTCCATTTTTCCACACCCACCAAATCGGCGTTTTTTGCTTCCACAAGGATATAACGAGGATTAACATCATCGCTCGCGGCCCCGCTCTCCGGAAAATGATAAATCCATTCAATACAAATTTCATCGCCTTGTCTGACAAGATTTGTCACACTTCCTCGCAATGAACTGCTTATGTACGGAAAAAACACCATTACCAATGAATTTTCTTTAAAATATGCGGCATCGTATTGCCTATATTTCTCCTCCAACGAGGTGCTATAGTGTTCGATATAAAATTTCCGCCAGTCATCATCATAATTAATTATATCTTGCCCGTATCCATCTAACATCATCTTCTTAAACACATCTAATTCCTCTTCACTGGATACACTGGTCACCCATAAGCCATCTTTCGAGAAACGCAAGGGCAAGCTATGTCCTAACATAGTGTCGTTTCGTTTAATAGCCAGCATCCTTCCATTTGCAAGCGACGCTCCAGATGATGCTTCTTGCATCTTTAAGGAAACAGCAGGATTAGCTGTCAACCCCCTATTATGCCAATAGTATGCAATATCTTTTAAGTCCAATTCATCTATCTTACTATTTAAATAGGCTCCCCCTAAACTATCAATTTTACCATCCTTCCACAGTTGAACACCAAAGCATGTCAAGTTCTTAAACACAACTCCTCCCACTTCCTCATCCCAAACCACACCGGGATAACCCCAGTAGTTATCCTCGATAGTCAATGCGATATATCCGTTATATGTCCCGTAATACGTAATAGTAACCGCATCGACAGTGTGCTGAGGTTCGGGATCCGTGTATTTGCTTACCCAACTGCTCTTAATTATCGTTTCTTGTTGTGCGCTCAATTCCATGGGGTCTTTCGGCGTAGGGGTGTGTGGTTGCGTCGTGGTCGTGGTTAGTTTCTTAGTAGTTGTAGTGGTCGTAGCAACGACAGTCGTAGTCGTGGTAGGCTGAATCGTGGTCGTCGTGGGGGTGGAGGACACGTGGATGACCGATACCGCCGTCACCTGAGGCGGGTAGGTCTCCATCACCCGGCCGTCGTGGGTGACCACATATTCCTGCCCCACAGCAGGATGAAGATCACCGTGGGAGGGCAACAGCACCCACACAGAGGTGAATTTGTCGGTGTCGTAGCAGTCCATCAGCATCATACCCTTTTCCACCTGGGTCACGCGACCCGTAAAGGTATTGGTGTCGGTATCGGTGGTACGGCTATGCACCACCGCGGAGTAGGCGGTAACACCCTCCAGTGCGGAGCGATCCACCTCACACAGCATAAACCACTGACCCAGCGCGGTGTCACCCGCCTGTGGCTCGTACACATTCACCTGTACCTGCAGAATGCTGTTGCCTCCGGTGTAGGTGATGCCGCTGATGGACGGCTGTGCCGAGCAGGAGCCGTCTTTATAATACACCGCCAACAGCACCTTTTCGGCGAAGAAGGCGTCGTCGTAAAAACTCAGCTGATGGATGGGGGTCAGACCGTCCCCCTTGGCGCGGTCCAAAGAGAAATCCTTTTTATATTCCGCGATAAAGGCATCCAAATCGGCGCGAGTAGCCATAGAAATGACCGGCAGATACTGCTTCAAGCTGTTAGTGGGCAGGTCCGCATACAGAGCATCCAGTTTCGCGTCGCTAAGCCAGTTCATAGAAGAGAAAGTCAGCGGCGCGGCGAAGGCGTCCTTAAGGCCGAAATAGGCGTTGGCTTGGGCCAAGCACTCAGCCTTCAACTCCTCCACGGGATAGTTAGCATAGGTCAGCGCCTTATCCCACAGATTCTCGGGGAACTTGCCGCGGATGGACTCTTCCCAATTATCTCCGGGGGTCCAGTACTCGGTCACATCGTAGGCGTCCCCGTTTTTGAGGAAGGTAACGGCGGTGGGTACCAGACTGCCGCTGCGCTCCGCCACAGCACCATTCTCCCATGCGTATTCGTGATAGTACACCAACGCGTATACGGTGAGGCGGTATTCGCCCTCAGCCACGCCGTAGATGCGGTGGGACTCGGCGGCAAAGATGCCGTCGCCGCTCTCCTTACGATTGTTGGTAAGGATGGCCTGATGCAGAGCGGTCTGCCACGGCGAAAAATACTGACGGGCCGCTGCCAGGGTGGCGGCACGGTGTTTTTCGGAATAGAGAGCGGTATCTACCTTGCCCCGCAAGCGGGCGGGGAACAAGGCCTTAATATCCTTGGCAAACTCACTGCCGTCGCGGGGGATGCGATAGTCCACCAAGGTATAGGAGCCGTTCTTCTTCCTTATGGTCAGCACGGTGGGAATATGGCTACCGGACTGCACCTGCAGGTCCCCCAGTTCATCCAAATAATATTCCTCGTATAGTACCATCGTGTATACCACGGTGTTGCCCCGCTTCTTCTCCACGCCCAGAACGGTGTGGGCTTCAGTAGGATAGGCGTCGCCGGTATGCTCGCCGCGGTTATAGTCCAGAATGATGCGGGACAGGGCGGCGTCCAGGTCATCCGACACGGTAGTCTTGGGGTTGGTGAGCAAGCACACCGCCGCCGCCACGGTGGCGACAACGGCGACCACAACCAGCCAAAAGGCAGGTTTCTTGTAATTCAGAACCGCCTTGATACGGCTCTTGACCCCCGTCTCGCCAAAGGCGAGGGGGCAAGCGGTGACCAAGCGCCTCGGGGCACTGCAGGACAGCAGAATACGGGAGTATTCCTTGCGGCCCTCGGCATCCATATCCCGCACCACCCGCTCATCGCAGGCGGCCTCGATATCCCGACACAGCAGGATATACCCCAGCCACAGCAGGGGGTTAAACCAGTAGACGGTGAGCAACAGGAAACCCAGGGGTTTCCACCAATGGTCGCGGCGGGCCAGATGGGCCTGCTCGTGGGCTACAACGCTCTTGGCCTCCTCCGCACCCAGCAGGGTGGGCAGATAAATGCGGGGACGGATGATGCCCAAAATGAAGGGGGTGGCGATGGCGTCGCACTGCCACACGTTATCCCGCACATAGGCCGCCTCCCGCACCCGACGGCGAAGGCGAAAGGTGGAAATAACGGCGTACAGCACCATACCCACTATACCTAGCACCCACAGATTGGCGGCGACCATACTCACCACCTGCATGGGGTTGACGCTGTATCCGGGGGTAGGGGCAAAACTATTGGAAATAACAGGATTGACCACCGCATCCACCACAGGAACACCGCTATGGATGGCGGGGGTATGGTACAGAAAATCCTCCACCGGCACCGTCTGGGCGCTGGGGATGAGGCTGAGGGCACTCTCCAAAGATACGGGACATAGCAAACGCACCGCCACCAGCACCCACAGCAGACAATGCACCCACTTAGGGGCGCGGCGGAAGATCAAACGAAGCGCCACCACCGCCAGCACCAGCCAGCCTGCGGTGATACTCATATTTAGCAGATGCAAAAAGACGGACTCCATATTCATCCCTCCTCGTAGGTATCAATGAGTTGACGGATCTGAGCCACCTCAGCGGGGGTCAACGCCTTGCGGGTGGTAAAGGCCGCCAAAAAGGCGGGCAACGAGCCGTCAAAGGCATCCTCCACATACTGGTGACTCTGACAGGCATAAAATTCCTCGCGGGTGATGCAGGCGGTCACCTGTCCCCCGTCGTTACGGAATAATCCCCGCTCCGCCAACCGTTTCAGCACCGTATAGGTGGTGGTGCGCTTCCATTTCAGTTGTGCCTCGCACAGGCGGGTCAGCTCTTGGGTAGACAAAGGCTCGTTCTGCCAAATAATATCTGCAAAGCGAGCCTCGACAGCCCCTAATTTCCAATCGGTCATAAAGACACCTCCTTTTGTCTACATTCTGTAGTCAACTATAGTCTACATCGTGTAGACAGATTTGTCAAGAGATTTCGCAAAAAAAGAAAACCTCTGCCGGCAGACAGAGGTTTTCTCACACATTTACAGTTTAGAATAGCCGTGGCCGTTGATCAAGGCATCCAGCTTGATCCCCGCCTTGCACTGGGGACACTCGTGGGCTACGTGGCTGGCGTAATCCGGCAGGTCCTTGGGATCAAAGCAGGAGCGGACGGTGTAGCCCCCCACCTGATCCTTGGTGGCAAAAATAGAGGAGATACCCACCACGTGGCCGCCGTAATAATCCACCGCCTGAATAGCACCCAGGGCTGTATAGCCGGTGGTGACCGACGCCGCCAGGATCAGCACATGCTTACCCTGCACCATAGGGATCATATTATCCCGCAGCAGCAACTGGCTGCCGGCAGTGTGCTCCGGGGTGAGCACATAAATTGTCTGGTGGGCGTTCATATTGATATGACCGCCGCGGGTCAGTTCTTCTGCCAAGCAGGTGGCGATGACCTCGGTGCCATCCAGACACAGGATGGTATCCACAATGGTGGTGCTGTCATAATAGGGCAACAGCTCCTGAGCAACGGCTTTTGCCTCCGCCAGACGGGTCTTTTGGGTGGTAACGTCAATATAATAATTGGTATGGCTGTGACTGGTGGCAAAATGGCCCTGGGTCACACGCAGAAACAGATTTTTCCGTTTGGTAGGCAGTTTAAAGTTTTTTTCGGTAGGCATAGAAAATCCTCCTGTCAATTAGTGTTCATTTATTGTACAACATCACAGCCAATATTACAAGAGAAAATATGCATTTTGTGGATTTTTTGTATAGATTGCTATAAATTTTAGCATTTTACCATTTTAAATTGACAAAGCGTAAAATTGATGTAAAATAGTATGCAAATGAATATCGCTAAGCGAAGCTTTCAGGAAACGGATGGGTTCCCATCCACCGAAGGAGTAACACTCTCAGGTCTGCGCACCGCGTATAGGACTGAAAGCGGATAGCATTCTGGAGAAGTCCGTGCCCGCCACGGATGCCGAAGGTGCAAAGGGTCATACACCCTAATCTCTCAGGCAAAAGGACAGAATTACAGCCCGCTCCCCTACCGAAGGCGGGCGGCGTATCCTTTTGCGAGAGTTGTGATAACTCTCGCTTTTTTGATTCTTCGGGGTTTCTATCTTTTTCGCGGCATAGGTATGAAAAGGAAAGGAATCGTGATACTATGGCATTTTCAGACTGGCTGACCGACATTAACAATGAGATCAACACCTTTGTATGGGTGACGCTGGGTCTGGCTCTGCTCATCGGCACGGGTGTGCTGATGACCTGCCTGACCAAGTTTTTCCAAGTCATCCATATCCGCCACTGGTTCAAAGAGACCTTAGGCAGTTTGTTCAACAAAAAGGTGTCCGCCCACACCGGCGAGCGCGCTTCCATCTCCCAATTTCAGGCACTGTGCACCGCCCTGGCCGCCACGGTGGGTGTGGGCAACATCGCCGGCGTCGCCGCCGCCATCGTGTCAGGCGGTCCCGGTGCCATCTTCTGGATGTGGGTGGCCGCCTTTTTCGGGATGATGACCAACTTCTCGGAAAACGTGCTGGGTATCTATTACCGCCGCAAGGTGAACGGCGAATGGGCCGGCGGCGCTATGTACTATCTGCGGGACGGTCTGGGCGCCAAAAAAGGATGCAAATGGATCGGTAAGATATTAGCGGTACTGTTTGCCTGCTTTTCCATACTGGCCTCCTTCGGTATCGGCAACATGGGGCAGGTCAACAAGATCGTGGTGAATTTTGAGAGTGCCTTTAAGATCCCTGCACTGTCCAACATCGTTCTGTATGAGGGGGTATCCCTCTACTCCCTGCTCATTGGCGTGGCGCTGATGATTCTGGCCGCCGTCATCCTGCTGGGCGGTCTGCAACGCATCGCCAACGTGGCGGAGAAGATCATCCCCGCTATGATCTTGCTGTTTGTTTTGGGGTCTTTGGTGATTATCACCCTGAATTACAATCGTATCGGTGCCGCTTTCGGTGCCATCTTCTCCGGTGCCTTCACCGGCAAGGCCGCCTGGGGCGGCGCGGTAGGTATCACCCTCAAACAGGTGGTCACCTGGGGTTTTAAGCGCGGCGTGTTCTCCAACGAAGCGGGTCTGGGCTCCTCTGTGATGGTCCACTCCAACTCCAACGTCCGTGAGCCTGTCCGTCAAGGTATGTGGGGCATCTTCGAGGTGTTTGTGGATACTATGGTGGTGTGCACCATGACCGCACTGGTGATTCTCACCGGCGGTGTGGTGGACCTGCAGACCGGTCATCTGGTGGCAGGTGCCGGCGATGATGCCACGCTGGTGGCCGCCGCCTTCCGCGGCACCTACGGCAGGGTTGGTGAAATGTTTGTGGCGGTGGCCATCCTGCTGTTTGCCTTTACCACCGTTCTGGGCTGGTCCCAGTACGGTTCTAAGGCGGTGGAGTATCTGGGCGGTCAACGAGCCAAAAACATCTATAAGGTAGTGTTCGTGGTGCTGATTCTGTCCGGTGCTTTGCTCACCTCGTCTTTGGCGTGGGACATCTCCGATACCTTTAACGGTCTGATGATGATCCCCAACCTCATCGGCGTGCTGGCGCTCAGCGGTCAAGTGCGTAAGATCACCCAAAACTACGTGGACCGCCGCATTCGTCACAAGAACGTGGCCCCCATGCTGTCCTACGACCCCCGCATCCAGCGGCAAATGGCCGCAGAAACCGACGATGACTAACTTAGATTACGTCAGTCCTCTACATAGACCCCCGTCCTCCCCTTGCGGTGGGCGGGGGTCGCCTCGTTTACGCAACAGCGCCCCGTCCGCTACGGACGGGGCGCGGATTTTTTTCTTTTACAATAGGAACACATCTTAATTATTCGAATATTTTATAATTGGGAGTGATTAAATGGACTATAAATTTTATTATGACAATCAAGGTGGTCAAGATGATTACGGATTAAAATATGTAGATGATTATGGATATGGATATAAATGTACTAAATTTAAATTACAATTTCCACCACAAGAACAGGATGTTCAACCAGGTATGGAATATTTGATGAGGCCAAGACCGATCTTTGATAATCCTAAT
>JAZNUN010000088.1:0-2942 GCA_045592345.1 Acutalibacteraceae bacterium
TCTCACCTGCGGTTCGAGTCCACAGGTAGCAAAAAAAGCAGACACCCTACAAGGGGTATCTGCTTTTTGGCATATACTACACAATTTGATACAATGCAACGCTAAATGCTCAAGCGTTGCATTTTCCAAATTGCGTTGCATTTGTGAAGCAGTTCAAAATAAGCTTAGTCCAGGAATGATGTAACCATATTGGCATACTGCTCGCCTAAAGGCAGTTCATATTCTACCTTTAACCCACGGCGAATTGCTGTTATGGATTGTTTGGTAACCGGATTATAACCGGCTTTTTCAATATTCGCCCAATAAACACCGATGCCCCGTTTCTGCCAGGAAGGCAGCTTGTCAAAGTTGATCCCACGGGAAAACAGCAGTTCATTTTTATATGCAATGTTAATAATATAATCTGAAGGTTCTGATGTAAGCATGATAGCGGTTGGAGTTTTTTCTGTGTCGCCAATAATTAGCAATACATAGTCGGGGGCTACCGGATAACAAAGGGTATACAGTCCTTGTGTAACCTCTTCACTATAGTAAGAATCAAAATGAGTCCAGTTTGAGTGTTCTTAACCAACTTGAGAGAGGAAATTGAAAGGTACGATTTGATTTGCAATAGAACGGTGCGCATCGGGCTGACGTCCCGGTGCGCACCGTTCTCACATTATTCTTTTTTCGGGTCGTCTGTATCCTCTTCGTTTTCCCGCGCGTCGGATAAGTTGTCGGAACCGGCAGGTCCGCCGGGAGCAGGCGTAGCGGGGGGAGGAGCGTCATTTTTCTTTTTCTTCACAAAAAGTATGATCACGAGTATCACGATGCAGATTGCTGCCGCGACGATGATCAAGATCCACCACGGGCCGTTTTTCGCAAAGCCGCAGAGGGTGCACACGCCTTTGTCGTCGAAGGTGTGTACTCTATGTTTCAGTTCAGCGCCGCAGGCGCAGGCGATCCAGTGTTCGCTGTATGAATGCGCGTGATCGCCGCCGACGTGACGGACGGTGGAGACTGGAAGGATCAGATCGTTTGCCGTGACTTCCTTGATTCCGGCGCTGCTTAAATACATTTTGCCGTCCTTATCGGTGTAATACGCTTTCGTGCCGGTCGTGACGCAGTTCGGGAGCACCATATCGTGCTTTGTGAGCCCGTCCACGGAGGTCTTGACGGTCGAACCCTTTTTATAGCCGCAGACCGTACAGCGCCCGTCTTCTCCGAACGTGTGCGCCGCGTTTTCGATATGCGCGCCGCATTCGCAGACCGTGTAATGCTCGTCTTTATTGAATCCGAATTTGTTTGAACCTATGTGATTTTCGGGATCAAAGGGGGTCAGGAGTTTTTTGATCCCGACTCTGTTCTTACCCTCAGCGTCGGTCGCCATCGCATAGCAGTTTTCGCAGTAATAGTGTTCGGCAAAGCCTTCGTTCACACACAGGGCGGGAACGGCGTCGGCGTGGATCCAGCTGTGTCCGCTTGCCTTTACGTAATCCGTTTCGGCGTATCCGCATTCGCATTTTTGTTCGCAGACTCCGTCGTGTTCGCAGTCCGCCTCCGTCTGCCAGGTCAGAACTAAATTGTGAGGCTCCAAACCTGAAATCGCGCCGCAGACCGTGCATTGACGGCGGTGACCGTCCATCGCATAGATGTATTTATCCGACCAATGGTGCGCGACGTCGCGCACGTAGCCGCAGACGTTGCAGACAGCATCGCAGGCGTAGTCGTATGTGTGAGTCGTAATCTTCGGGATAACGACGTTTACCGCGGGCTCGCCGTTGATGAATTTTCCGCCGCAGCCGAGGCACACCTTGTGGTCTTTAAGCCCTTCGGAAACGCACGTAGCCGGATAGCCCTTGACGTCCTGATAAACCGTATGAATCGGAGAATACATATAAGCGTTGTAATCATATCCGCCGATTATCTGCACTTCGGCCCAGAACATATGTCCTTCATCGCCAATATCCACAGGATACGTCTTCCCAAGCCCAACCGTATTTCCAGAGTCGGCGTCAAACCACGTCGCGTTCCATTTGCCCGCCTCAAAGAGGGCTTTATCCGTAGGGTCAATATCCGAGATCAACTGAATCGTAAGCTCCGTGCCGTGCGTACAGGGAACACCGACGATCGCAAGCTGAGGCAGATCATAACCGCAGCCGGTGCAGACGCCGTTCTTGTAAGAGTGCTCCGCTTTATTGACGTAGCCACACACCGTGCAAATTTTCCAGTGATGTGTCGAATCTCCGTACCATCCGTCGTAATCACCGTTGTTCGTGTATTTGTGTCCGGCGCCCGAAGAATGTTCTATGTGAGCGTACCCGCAGGTCTCGCATACGGTGGTGACGATCGTCTTCGTGCAGTCTTTGAAAACCTTTTGCTTCAGGTCGTGTTTTTCCGACGGGCCGGCGCCGCCGCATACCGTGCAGATCTGCCAGTGGTTTTTGTCGTTATGCTTGTAATCGGAAGAAAACGTATGTCCCGTAACTGCATAACCGACGGCGATATCGAAGGTGTGACCGCAGTCCTTACATTCGTAATGCTCCACGCCTCCCTTGCAGTTGCCTTCCTTGTTTTTGAGGACGTAGCGATGGCGCATCGGCGCCGTGATCCTTTCTCCGCAGACGGAGCATTCCTCCCAATGGTATGTGCCGTCGAAGAATTTCAGTGTCTGCGCGGTGCTGCTGTTTTTGAAATAGAGGTTATACTCGGCGTCGCTGATCTGCCCCGAAACCCAGGCGACGGTGTGCTTGGTGTGTTTCGCGTTCCAGTCGATCGTGAAGGGATCGGAATAGGTTATTTTTCCACCGCGCATATCGTAAACCGCGAGGCGCCACGTGAGCGTTTTGCCTTGCGCCGTGTAATGTACGAATTTACCTTCAAAACTATTGGATTTCGCGAAGAGCGTGCAGGGGAATATTCCGCTGCCTGCGACGTAATCCATTCCCATCAAGTGGTAGAAA
>JAZNUN010000089.1:0-2854 GCA_045592345.1 Acutalibacteraceae bacterium
GGGGCTGCCGTGGTAGTTGTAGTGGTGGTGCCGTCAGCGGAGGGCGCCGCCGTAGTGGTTGTTGTAGTGCCGTCCGAGCCGGAGGGGGTGGACGTGGGGGTGGAAGTATCATCGGAAGGGGCGGTGGTGGTGCCGTCCGACGCCATGGTGGTGTCAGTGCCGCTCACGTCCGTATTCTCCGCACTATCGTCAGAAGTAGCGGCGGTTGTAGTGGTAGAAGAGGAAGTGGTGGACCCAGTGGAATAGGCGGAATCATAATAGATGTGAGGGTCCATCTTCTGATTCATATACCAGTTATAAGGCATAATCACATCCACATTCTTGACGATAGCAGAGGCGGAGATGGGAGCCTCGTTTGCCCGTATGCGGCGGGCAAACACCAGCACGCGGCCGTTGGTCAATTTAGCACTGGTGCGGCCCGTGCAGGAGGCCAGAATCACGATGGAATCATCGTCCCGCACGTCGGTGGGATAGTCAAACAGAGAGCGATCGCGCACCTGCTGAACAAAGGAAAGGAATTGGTCGCTATCATCAAATCGGGTGCGCCAGTAGTTGAAATACGTGGAACTACCCTGTTCCGCCTCGTCGGACAAACAGACCGCAAACACCACATACTCATCCATACGGTACAGGCTGCTGAAGGTAAAGGTGGTGGCGGTGCGGGCATTACTCTCGCTACCGATAAATTTATTAAGACCTGCGAACATCTGGCCGCTGGCCATATTGTGGCCGTAAATAATGGTGGACTGATCCATATCGTCATAGCCGGTGATCTGATTGCGGCTGTCCAGGAACAGGCATCCGTTCTTGTTCTTCTTCTGATCAAAGTCCACACGGGCATATTTGATATTATCGCCGGAATACATCACGGGGTATTCAATGTTTAGGAAATCCGTACTGCCGGTGGAATGGAAGCTGAGCCAACCGCTGACCTCGGGATTACGCTTATACAACGCCTTGAATGCAGACAGCATCCCGTTGGGGTACTCAGTGCTGTCGGTGACCACGGTATCCTTCTCGGGGCGGTACATATTCACCAGCTCGTTATTCAGCTGGGCGTTCATCTGAGGCTGGATGCCGATATTGACGATCAAAAAGACCAAAGCCGCGATCAATGCCACCAAGGACACCCAAAAGCCGCCTTTGCGGGCCAGAACACGGGGCTCATCCCCGCGACGGGGAAAATTATCGGAGAAAAAATCCCGCAGCACCAACAAAGGGTTGCGACGCATCTCCGGCGGCGGAGGCATATCCTCCACCGCATCATCCTCAGCGGTATTGCCCAGCAGCTGGGACACCTGCAGCAGAGCCTCCTCCCCCTCAACATCCTCCATATCATCGGGGTTGATGAGCAGTTGGGATAGGTCGTTGCCATCCCCGTAGGGATTCTTCTCCAGAGGAACGTACATAGTGGATGGAATCTCGTTGTAACCGAATTTGCGGATGGTTTCTTCCACGTCGTCGTCCAAGGTGCGTTTTTCTATAGTGTCCAGCATACGCAACAGTTCGTTCATATCGTCGTTGTTGCTTATGGGCTTATTATTCTTATCTTTAGCCATAATCCATATCCTTTCCGCGGGGATCTAACGCCGCGCTAACGTTGTCATTGCTTCCAGCAAGGTCTCGGCAAAGCGGTCAATATCCTCCTCGGTATTATACCGACAGAGGCTGACCCGCAGGGCGCTGTCGATCTCCGCCGCCGGAAGACCCAAAGCGGTGAGCACCGGACTCTTGGCCCCTTTAGAGCAAGCGGAGCCGCTGGATACATACACCTCTTTTTGTGCCAGGTAGTGGAGCATCGTTTCGCTCTTGAGGCCCAATGCCGATAGGTGAATGATATAGGGCACCCCGTATTTCGGAATGTGAAAGCGGATGCCCTCCACACCCTCCAGCCGCTCTAACAAGCGGCGGCGTAATCTGTCGTAGTGCTCCATCTGCCGATGGGGCGGGGGTATCTCCCCCACCGCCGCGCCAAAGGCTGCAATCAGCGGCGCCGCCTCAGTACCGGGGCGGAAGCCGCCCTCCTGCTTACCCCCAAACTGGCGGGGGAGCACACGGGCACCGCGACGGACGTACAGCGCACCCACCCCCTTGGGGCCGTGGAGCTTATGGGCGCTGATGGACATAGAATCCACATTCCATCGCTCGGCATACAAGGGTATCTTGCCCGCCGCCTGCACCGCATCGCAATGAATATGGGCGCGGGGAGCTACCCGACGGATGCCGGTGACCGCATCGTTAAGGGGGAAGCGGGCACCGGTTTCGTTATTCACCAGCATCACCGCCACCAACACCGTATCGGGGCGGCAGGCGGCCACGATGGTGGGGGCATCCACAAAGCCGCTGTCGTCGGGGGTGAGACGGGTGACCTCATAGCCCTGCTTTTCTAATTGGTCGATGGCGGCAGACACCGAGGCGTGTTCCACCGCGGTGGTGACGATGTGGCGACCGTCGTGGGCATGAGCGGCAACACTGCCGAAAATGGCGGTGTTATTGGCCTCAGTGCCGCCGGAGGTGAACCAAATCTGCTCCGGCTGGGCGCCCATCAGCCCTGCCACCGCCTTACGCGCGGCGGTGAGCTCCTGCTCCGCACGAAAACCCAGAGAATGGAGAGAGCTGGGGTTGCCGTAGGTATCGGTCATCATCTGATACGCTTTATCCGCCGCCGCCGCACAGACGCGGGTGGTGGCACTGTTGTCCAAATAGGTGTGCGGCACACAGACTCCTCCAATCTAATCATAAGTATACAGAATATATTATACTATATGGTAGGCTATAATGCAATACTTTTGTCTCCGCCTGCCAGCCTTTTACAAATAAAAATTTGGGGCACGGGACGATGTGGTCATCGTCC
>JAZNUN010000090.1:0-25451 GCA_045592345.1 Acutalibacteraceae bacterium
AAAGTACATTTTTCAAATTCTCAATAAAATAGAAAATCGCTGCCGTCTGGCAGCGATTTTTGTCAAATGTGTGTGACGAATTCAGAAAGGTCTTTGCGCTTTTTTGTCCGCAGGGCATCCGACTCCTTGGCATAACCCAAAGTCACCACCAGACGGACAGGGGAGTCCAGATTACAGATGGTGCGGATCTTCTCATCATCCAACCAGCCTAAGATACAAGTACTCAGTCCCTGGGCAGTTGCTTCTGCGGTCAGATAAGCAACCGCGATGCCGATGTCGATGGAGCGGTAGTCGTTCCCTTTCATTTTCGCCCCCAGGGCGGCGGTGCTGTTATAGGGCATCTCGGATATGACCACCAGCACCGGCGCTTGGTCAGCGAAGCCGTTGAGACCTATCCCCTTGGTGGCCGCCGCCACTGCTTTGGCGGCCGCGCCGCGGCATACGGTGAGGTGGTAGGGTTGACCGTTGCAGGCGGAGGGCGCCAGCCGCACCGCCTCTAAGATAGCGTCCAGTTTTTCCTGCTCTACGGGTCGCTCTGCGTCGTATTTACGGCAGGATTGCCGTGCGTGGGCGATTTCCAGAAAATCCATAAGTCTACCTCCGTTTTTTACCATTATAGCATAGTTTTGTCTACTCGGCAACCCAGATCCCCTCTTGACCTTGCGACAGGGCGTGATATATAATAGATATGTTATATATCTAACTAAAGGAGGGTTCCTGATTATGCTTCCTGCTATTATTCTGTTTGCAGTCACCTATGTGTTGATGATTGCTTTCGGCAAGTACCGTCCCTATATCGCACTGGTGTCTGGTGTGGTATTTATCGCCACCGGTATGCTCCCCATAGGGGATGTGCTGGGCGCTCTGGACTTTAACGTGCTGCTGATGATTGCGGGCACCATGGGTCTGGTCCAGCTGTTTATCGACTCCCAGATGCCCAACCGCCTGGCGGATATGGTGATGAACTGGGTACCTAACGTGTGCTGGGCGGCGGTGGCACTGAGCCTGTTTGCGGGCATCATCTCCGCCTTTGTGGACAATGTGGCTACCGTGCTGATGGTGGCTCCCGTGGCGCTGGCCATTTGTAAAAAGCTGAACACCAACCCCGTACCCTTCATCATCGCCGTCGCGGTGTCCTCCAACCTACAGGGTGCTGCCACCCTGGTGGGTGATACCACCGCCATTATGCTGGGCTCGGCGCTGGATATGAGCTTTTTGGATTTCTTCTGGTACTACGGCAAGCCCTCCATTTTCTTTGCGGTGGAGCTGGGCGCGGTGCTGTCCGCCGCCATTGTGTGGTGGCTGTTCCGTAAGGAGAAGGGCAAAATTGAGAAAAACCCCAACCTCACCCCCGTCACCGATTACGTTCCCACCATTCTGTTGGTGGGTGTCATTGTCCTGCTGATGGCGGCTTCCTTTGCCCCCGAGAGTTGGAACCTGCCCGCCGAGATCAACGGCCTGATTGCCTGCGGTATGCTGGTGATCGGCTTGATCTACAACGTGATCCGCTACAAGAAGGCGGACGCCCTGCTCAGCCCTCTTAAGGCCATTGATTTTGAAACCTTGGGTCTGCTGACCGGTCTGTTCCTGATGATCGGCGGCATTGAGAAGATGGGTGTTATCGCGGCGCTGGCCGACCTGTTGGCCAAACTGGGCGGTGGCAACCTGTTCCTACTGTACACCGCCATCGTGTGAGCGTCGGGGCTGATCTCCGCCTTTATCGACAACATTCCTTACGTGGCCACCATGATTCCTGTTATCGGCGGTTTGTCGGTGCAGATGAGTGCGGCTATGGGTATCGACCCTGTTTTGGTGGGCATTCCGCTGTATTTCGGCCTGCTGTCCGGCGCCACCTTGGGAGGCAACTGCACCCCCATCGGCGCCTCCGCCAACATTGCCGGCATCGGTATCCTGCGTAAGGCAGGGTGTGAGGTGAAGAACTCCGACTTCTTCCGCATCGGAATTCCCTTTACCTTTGCTGCCATCGTCCCCGCCTATATCTACATCTGGCTGGTTTTTGGCGTATAATCTGTTCATCAAGAAAAGAGCCGAATGCATCCGCAGTCGGCTCTTTTTTTTGATGGCTTGGATAGGGACAGGCTCCCTCTTGAGGGAGCTGGCTGCCCGCAGGGCAGACTGAGGGAGTTTTTCGGAGGGATTGTTCTCTTACACGCGCTCCAGAATGAACTTCACGATCTCCTCCTGCACGCCGGGCATACCGGGCTGGGGCTCCACGCCGTAGTGCATAGGCTCAAAGCCGTGGCCGCCTGCGACGGAATACAGCAGACGGGTGTTGGCGCCGCATTCTACCAGCTTGTCAAACAGCTTTTCGGAGTGGCGGGGCAGCACGTGATAGTCGCTGGTGCCCGCGCACAGCAGGGTATCGGGGGTGTCGGCGCAGGCGTAGGTGATGGGGCTGACCTCCAACCGCTCCTCCTCGTTGTCGGGGTTTTGGAACAGATACCCGTGCTGGAACCGCATAGCATCCTCGTCGGTCAGGTCGGTGATGGGGCTCATGGGGGCGATGCCGCGGACGGTGTAGGGGTCGTCGTAGGACTCGGGGGTACGGAAACTGTCCCCCTTGCTCATACCGATCATCAGGCACAGGTGGGCGCCGGCAGAGTGACCGGAGATAAAGAACTTATCCCGATCAACACCCCACTCCTCGGCGTGGTGAGCCACAAAGCGCAGGGCGTCAAAGCAATCCTCCACGATGGAGTGGAGGAAGACCCCCTCCTGCGTAACACGGTAGTCGGTGGTGACCACCGCAAAACCCGCCTCCAGCAGGGCGTTCACCGATACGCGGGCGTAGTTGAGCATACCCAACCGCTCCTCCACGTACCAGCCGCCGCCGGGCAGGACGAAATACAGCGGATCCTTGTCATACACCTTGTTGACAGGCTCCACATAGGTCAGCTGTAGTTCCCGCTGGGGGGTTACCTTGTACACATAATCCATCTTTTTGCTACGATCTAAAGCGTCCATACTGATTTCTCCTCTATTCATTTTCCTCGGTTTTGCCGCACCGCTGACAGCGGCGGCCTACCGTAACGGTCTCGTCATAGGTCGGCTGGTCTACCACCCACACTTGTTTCGTTACTTCACGGTATTCGGTATCCGTTTCGTAGCGTTCGCGGAATATTTCCACTAACTGGTCGCCGTTCACCAGATGGGTGTCGAAGTGGAGATAGTATGCCGTCAGGTCTGTGAAGGGTTCATAGCACAGGGCACACCGATACAGGGTCACTTTTTCCTCGGTGGTGACGGTTTCGTAGTGTCCCTCCTCCTCGTGGTGCACCGTTTTGGTGAGTATCTCCCAGTCGTGGCCGGATGCACAGGGGGTGCTGTTCACCGAGGTGGTGGAGGTGGTCTGTCGGGTGCTCTTTGTGGTGGTTGTTTGGGCGGAGCCGGCGGTCTTGGTCGTCTTTTTTGGGGTGGTGTTGGTGGTGCGGCCCGCCGCAGGGTCGATGTCATCGGCGTTTCCGGTGGTCCCTGTGGTATCGGTGGGCGGGACGCTTCCGCCCGCGTTCCCACCGTTGGGGGCGGCACTGTCGGTGGCAGTATCCCGGTTACCGAGGTCGGGGGCATCGGATGTGTCGGTGCCGCCGATGGGGGAGGAGGCGGGCTTCGATTCAGGCCACAGGAGCCACAGCAGTAAAAGCAGCAGGATGACCGCTGCCGCCGTCAGCCACGGCCGCCACAGGGCACGGCTTTTGGTGGGTGTGCCGCCCGCCGGCGTTTCCTCCAGCAATTTTTCCATACAGTAGGGGCAGAATTGCATCTCCTCGGGCAGTTCTTTTCCGCAGTGGGGACAGGGCTTCACGGCACACACCTCCTCTCTTGTTGCCAGTATAGCACACTTTGCGGCGCAATACAAGAAAAACCGAGGGCATCCGCCCTCGGTTTTTCAATACGTATCAGTCTTCTGTAAGGGGCGCGATGGTAATCTTATACCAACTTGTGCTGTTTATGTCGGAAAAGGAAGACACTTTGATCTCTATATCGTCTACGGGCATAACCACTTCGTATCGGTAGATCCACCAGGAGGGATAGTCGGGGTCGGGCTGTTCATTGTTACTTACTTTATTGGTGTCGAAGTATTCAACCAATTCGATGCTGTCGGGGGCATTGGGGGCTTTACCCAACGCCAGCACCGCCGCGTGTGCCAGATTGTATATGTAGTCACGTATATGAGGCGTGTAGGTCGCCGTCAAAGTCCCTTTCGCGGCATCGTATTCAATCTCGAGCGTGGTCGTATAGTAAGGATCGGTGGTAACTTGACGTAGCTGTACCGAGGATCCATCGCGGCTAATGATGGCTTTTGGATACAGATCCTTTAATTTCTCCTCATATTCCTCGGCGGTGAGACGATACATACTCGTGGTAGGCTTGAAATTGTTGTATGCCTCCTCAAAAGGCGTGATCAACTCGTCACAGGCATAGCTGGGGGTATTGCTTATTTTCTGTATTTCTACGCAGTCATAATCACTATAGATAATACCGTCGCCTACATAGATGACACATTCCGACCCATCATACTGATAGGTGAGGGTGCCTTTTTTGGGGTTAAATTCACAGGTTTTTCCGTAGGAAAGCCATTCTTTTTCCAAATTGGCCAGATGATCTTTAATCGCCAGCTTGGTTATAGCCTCATGGCCTTCTTTCTTGACAGTGTCCTCCAAAGAAGCTGT
Organism: Acutalibacteraceae bacterium; assembly: GCA_045592345.1. Taxonomy (GTDB): domain Bacteria; phylum Bacillota; class Clostridia; order Oscillospirales; family Acutalibacteraceae; genus UBA5905. The sequence continues at coordinate 4,692 of JAZNUN010000090.1, forward strand.
AAAGGATTGCTCAACACGGCTACCCAAATTTTCATCCAAATACAATTTTCCACTATCGAAGAAGAACAAATCCGTTTTATCATCATTGCCCCAAACGCCTTGCAGATATTCCCGCATTTCCGTTTCATCGGCGAATTTTTTGACCTCGATAGGTGCGCCGCCGCAGGCGGTCAGACCCAGCAGCAGACACAAACTCAACACGAAAGCCAATACTTTTTTCATTTTTTATTCCTCCTTAAGGATTATATTGAATCAAAATGGCGGTCTGGCCGCCGCATTCGCAGTAATAGCCTTTTTGATAGCTTTCCTCCATCGTGACGGTACACCATCCCATAGTCCCTTGTTGGTGGCAGGAGCCGCAGACCGGATAATAGGGAACGGACACGCCGCCGCTGTTCTTAAGAAACGGATTGGACGGGATACAGTTCTTGAAAGACAGTCCGGTGATCTCGGTGTGGTGATACCAATGATCCGGATAGATGGTGCCGGTTTTCGGATCAATAAGACCGTCCCCACCTTCCCCGCCGCAGCCCCCCAGACACAGCAGCAGACACAGGGTCAATGCGATGGAAATTGCTTTTTTCATTAGAATTCCTCCTTCTATCACTTTTCACATAGTATAACACAATTCCGCAAGGCTTGCAATAATAAATTACTTGCAAATTTGCTTGTATAAATCCTTGCCGAAAATGCGTACAATAAAGGTGAGGTGATTGTATGTTCACGGTAAAAAAGCCCCAAAACGCCAATAAGACCATCCGTATGCCGGAGGAGCTTATTGACCGACTGCAGAAGATGGCGGACGCCAACGACATTTCTTTTAATCAGTTAGTGGTTCAGTGCTGTGAGTATGCTCTGGAGCATCAGAAGCAGCCGTAACCGGTTCCGGACGGATCGTAAAGGGCGTGTCCGGCTTTGGCTGGAACAGCTCCCGTTGCGGCTTCCGCTTGAATAGACACATAAAAAGCCCCCCGACAAACAGTATAGCTTGTCGGGGGGCTTTTGTCCTTAGCAGATTGCTTAGTATCCCAGTTTTTCTTTCAGCTCCCATACGGTGCGGTACCGCTTGGCCGGATCCAGGCGGGTGCATTTTTCGATGATCGGAGCCAGCCGTCCGGTGGCGGCTTGCTTGGTGGGGTGGTGACCGGTGAGCATCACATTCATCATGATCCCGATGGCGAAGATATCCGCCCGGGCATCGGTTTGCGCTACCCCGAACTGCTCCGGTGCGGCGTATCCGGCGGTGCCGATGACCCGGGTATCCCGTGTGGCCTCCGGCTTATAGACCCGGGTGGTGTCAAAGTCCAACAGCACCACCCGTCCGTCGGAGGCGATCATCACGTTCTCGGGCTTGATGTCCCGGTGGACAAAGCCATGGTCGTGGAGAAACCCTGCACCGTCGCATACCGCCGCCGCCACCGCCCGCACTCCTTTTTCGGAATATCGACCGTTTTCCAGTACCTGGGCCACGGTGGCGCCGTCCACAAACTCTTCCAGCACGGTACAGTGCTTACCCTCCTGCCGCACCTCATAGATACGGGGCAGATGGGGGTGCCGCACCGTCTGCAACAGACGGTACACACCACCGTCCCCTTCAAAGGAGAGGTGTACCAGATCCCGAGCTAATTGCCGATGCCGTAACTGGAGGATGGTGATCTTGTCGGTTTTTCGCAGAATTCGGATGAGTTCATATTCGCTTTTTAGGATGGAATCTAACCATTGCATAATCAACCCACCTTTGATATAATCAGTATATCACATTGTTTGCACAAAGGGAAGTGAAATAATGGCAAAAGAAACCAAAGAGATGCTGGAACAGCTGAAACGGGCGGGCAGTCTGGAGGAGTATCTGGAGGAGAATCAGCAGGAGATGGTGGCCGGCACCATTCGGGAGCAGTTGGTGTTGTTGCTGGCTGAAACCGGATTGACCAAAGCGGAGGTTCTGCGTCGGGCTGAGATAAATGATATCTATGGATATCAGCTGTTCGCCGGTTCGCGCAAGCCATCCCGGGATAAGATGGTGGCCCTGTGCGTGGGGTTTTCGCTGTCACTTGATCGAACACAGCAGGTGCTTAAAGCCGTGGGTTATGCTCCGCTGTATCCCAAAAACAGGCGGGACAGTATTGTGATGTACGGTATCGAAAAGGGGCAGACAGTCCCGCAGATAAACGCCGCTCTGTATGAGTACGGCGAATCCACTTTATAAACGGAAAGGCCATCGGTGTTGTGCCGATGGCCTTTTTTATATCTCAATGATCCTATGCGTATTCTCATAACAGCACATGGCGGGCAGGGTGACGTACCGCACCCCGTCCTTTTCCGTGTCGGAGCCCCAGTGAAAATGCCCCTGGTACACCGTTTTTACGTTCCCCGCCGCGGCGAGGATGTCCTGCACTTCATCCGCATTGACGGGGCGGTGGTCGGCAGGGCAGGCGGCGTCCAGATTCTGGTGCAGGAAAACATACACGTCCCCCTCGGCGGCGTCCAATCGCTCCGCTAACCCCTCGGTGGGGACGTAGCACTGATCCCAATGGAATGCGTGGGGGCGGTAGGCACTACCGTCGGGATTATGGTTCGCGGAGAGAAACAACAGCGTCTTTCCCTCGTCCACCCAATCCAATGGTTCGCACCCGCCCAGCAGGGCGTAGAACTCGTCCGGTTCGAACACATAGGCGTCGTGGTTGCCCATCACGCACAGGGTGGGGATGGGGCAGGCGGCGAACAGGGCGGCGATCTCGCCCATATTGGCGATTTCCCGCTCACGGGTGTCCTCGGTGTCGGTCAGGTCGCCCAAGCAAATAATGAGGTCGCACCCAGCTGCCTCAAAATCCGCATAGGCGGCTTTCATTTTGTCCAGCGAGCGGCTGTTATAGCGGTTTCCCCCTGTCAGTTCTTGGGAGGAATAGTGGGGGTCGGAGTATAGACCGATCTTCATACCGTTTCCTCCAATTCTTGCAGAATCATATCCGTCACGTTCTCGGTGATATGGGTGGCGGCTTGCTTGAGTTCCCTGTTGCCGTGCTCCATGGCATAGCTGTAGAACGCCTCAATCATCGCCATATCGTTCAGATTATCCCCTACGGCGATGACATCCTGCTCCGCTACGCCGTAGTGGGCACACAATTCACGGATGCCGGTGGCCTTGTCTACACCAAAAGGTGCGATGTCCACGCACCACCAGTTTTGGAGCGGGTTTACTTTGTCACCGTACTTTTCGCGGATCTTAGCAGCCATCGCCTCGGCCTCTTCCGGGGTGGCGAAGAAGGTGGCCATTTTGTAGAAAGAGGAGATGGGCGGCAGCTCCTCCGGCGGGATGAAATCGTAGGGTTCGCGGCATTCCGCCGTGCCCAACAGGATGCATTGGTCGTCGTAGTTGACGTACAGCGTATGGGCACCCCAGGCGAACAGATCTGCCACAAAGGCTTTTACGTCCACGTCGTCACATTGGTGGCGAAAAAGGGTGTTGCTTTCGCGGTCGGTGGCGATGCCGCCGTTGCAGGAGGCGAGAAAGTCAAAATTCTCACCCAATTCCTCCTGCAAACGCGCCAAAAAGTCGGGCCCCCGCCCGCTGATGATGCCGAACTTGTGTCCGGCGGCCCGCCAGCGTCGGATGGCGGCGAGCTTGGCCTCGTCGATGCCCCCGTGGTTGAGGGTGCCGTCGTAGTCTGTGGCGATGAGTCGCATGATAGATGCCTCCTCGGGCTTTTAATCAGTATATAGTGAAACCTTGTCAATTGCAAGGGTGTCCACTCCCCACAACAGCAGGCAGCCGGCGGCGTAGCATACCAGATCCCATACGGAGAAGGAACGCCCGATGATGGTGGAGAGAAAAACGCTGTGCTCTAACCCCAGCAGACGGACCACGTCGATGTATTGCAAACATTCCACCGCTGTGGCGAACAGCATCACGTACAGCGGCAGCCACCGCACCCCTGTGGGGAACACCACCCGCACCGCGCAGCCGACCAGCAGGGTCACCAGCACGTCCCCCAGATAGGGGCGCACGAATCGATCCCGCACGTAGAGGGCGATATAGATTTCGGTCAGCAGGATCACGCCGAACAGTACGGCGTACAGGATGCGTTGCTTTTTCATATCGTCACCGCCTTTGTTTAAGGTATTATAGCATAATGGCGGGGGAAAGTGAAGAGTGAAAAAGTAAAAATCCCGCCCTCTTGCGAGAACGGGATTGTTGGAGCTACTGATCCGATTCGAACGGACGACCTGCTCATTACGAGTGAGCTGCTCTACCTGCTGAGCCACAGTAGCATCTGGAACAGACACAGTATAACAAGTTTCCGCCGCCCCGTCAAGCACTTTTTGTGTTTTCTCTCTGCAAACCCACCCAAAAATGTTCAAAAAACTAAAAAATCACTCTTGACAAAGGGTTTTGCCTGTGCTATTATAGTTGCTGTTAGATTTGGGAGAGTTCCCGAGTGGCCAAAGGGGACAGACTGTAAATCTGCTGGCTTCGCCTTCGGTGGTTCGAATCCACCCTCTCCCACCAAGAAAAAGACCGACTCACACGAGTCGGTCTTTTTCTTTTGTGTGTGGGCGGTAGGCAGAACCCCCGTGTCCTGCGCCAGCAGGACTACGGTGGTTGCAAACTTTTTCGGTTTTGCGACAGCAAAATGACGGCTGTCCAAGCCGTCAAGAAAAATTTGCCGACTTTGCCGCTTTGCGGCAAATGTCGCCGAATCACACCCTCTCCCACCAAGTAAAAGACCGACCCGTTTGGGTCGGTCTTTTACTTTTTGAGAGCAGGTAGTAAGCAGAAGCACAACGCATTTTTGCGCCGTGAAAATGCAGGGGGTTGCAAGTTGTCCGGTTTCACCGTAGGTGAAATGACGGTCGTCCAGACCGTTAAGGGCAACTTGACGGACTTCGCCGCAGGCGAATGTCCACGAATCACACCCTGTCTGTTGATTATTACCGTAGAGTGTGGTATATTGTTGATAAAGGCGGTGAAAGTATGATCCACGAACCCGTAACAATTGAATTACACGACACCGAGTGGCCCTTCACCTACACCGACCACGATCGGGTGGTGGTCCGCGCCATTGTGGTAGACGCTGACGGCATCTTTTATTTCAATCGCTTGGTGCGGGACGATATTTTCTGCACCGGCACCGTCATCGAGACCGCCGGCGGCGGGGTGGAGTCGGGGGAGGACCTGCCCGCCGCCCTGCGACGGGAACTGCAAGAGGAGCTGGGCGCTGAGGTGGAGATTCTCACCGAATTGGGCACTGTCAGCGACTATTACAACCTCATCCACCGCCATAACATCAATCATTTTTACCTCTGCCGTGCTACAGCCTTTGGCGAAAAGGCGATGACCGCGGCGGAGCGGGACACCTTTCATCTTTCCACGTTGAAAATGACCTACGAGGAGGCATTGGCGGAATACGAGCGTTGCACCGCCACCGCCTTGGGCCGCCTGATTGCCGCCCGCGAGCTGCCCGTTCTCCATCACGCCAAAGCGTGGCTGGACGCCCACGCGTGATTTTCCACGTTTTCCCAGTATAATCCCTGCCGCCGCGGGTATTCTAACCTCAGCGGCAGGCATCAGCCGGCCGCATATCACGGCGGTCGGCGGTGCATTTCAGGTGGGATGGCGAGGGCGCATCCCGGAGTACAAATGCCATTCTCCGACCACCTATATAGGGGCGTTTCGCCCTATGTGTACCCCGTCTGCGGCTGTGCCGCAGGCGGGGCACTTGCATTTTCCGACAATTTATGTTATACTTGTTATATATTTCCAATGAAAGGGCGGTCTGTATGGAGCGCATTGCCAGTTTTTGCATCAATCACGATACCTTGATGCCGGGTATGTATCTGTCCCGGGTGGACGGAGACGTGTTCACCTATGACCTGCGGTTTGTTCGCCCCAATACGCCCCCTTATCTGCCCACCGACGCTATGCACACCATCGAGCATCTGGTGGCTACTTATGTACGCAACAGCGCTCATAAAGAGAACATCATCTACTTCGGTCCTATGGGTTGCCGCACGGGATTTTATTTCCTTACCCGCAGTCTGCCCCACGCCGCCGCCATCCGCCTGATGGCGGACGCTATCGCCTTTACCGCGGCGTATACGGGGGATATCCCCGGCGCATCGGCGGTGGAGTGCGGCAACTGGATGGAGCACGATCTGGCGGGCGCCCGTGAGTGGGCGGCCAAGATGGTGCCTGTGCTGGAGAATTACACCGAGGAGCAACTGACCTATCCTGAATAAACGCGAAGGAGGTGGCCGGATGGCTACTCCAAACGAATATCAATCTGCATCGGCTTTTTACCGTTATCATTACGGCGTGGGTATTCACACCATACGCCTGTTCCGCCGCCTCGGTCGATGGTTGGGGCGTGTCACCGCCCCTGCGCGGCGGGTGTGCCGCTATCTGTGGCGGCGTCGGGTGGTACTGCCCGTTCACCGTCTGGCTCGCCGTGTCCGTAACGTGTGGCATCAGATGCGCCCTGCCGGTCAATTGCTGGCAGAGCATTTTAAAAAGAATCCCTTGTCGGTGATACCCTGCTTTTTCCGTCTGTGCCGTAGTGCGGTGCAGCATTACTGGGACGAACTCACCGCCTTGGGTCGCCTGGCGGGTCCCGTGGCCGCCGCTGCCGTGCTGACGGCTACCATTTTGGTGTGGGCCAACACCGATTTCTGCTTAAATCTCACCTATCAGGACGAGAATTTGGGCGTGGTGGAGAACGCCGCCGTGTACGACAGAGGCGCCGCTATGGCCCGCGGTCGTGTTATCAATGCGGATAATTCTTTCGTGGTGGACGACGTTCCCACCTTGACTATGACCATTCAGAAGCATAATACGCCCCTGTCTGACAGCGAGGTGTGCGACGGTATCCTGCGTACCGCAGGGGATTCCATCGCACAGGCTGTGGGCCTGTACGTGGACGGTACCTTCATCGGCGCTATGGAAAGCTCCGATGATATTGCTGCCCTGCTCAACCGTTTCAAAGAGGGCAAATACGACCCCGCCGACCCCGATCAGCGAGCGGATTTCATACAGAACGTACAGCAGGAGGAGGGGCTGTACCCCATCTCTGCTATCCGTGGTGAGGGGGCGATGCGTGACCGCCTTTCCGCCCAGACTATGACCGAACGCTTCTACACGGTGCAGGCGGGAGACACCCTGAGCACCATCGCCCTGCGCCACGATATGACCACGGCCGAATTACGGGCACTGAACCCCTCGGTGGCCAATACCGATGCCATACAGGTGGGGGATTCGCTGGTGGTCCAGCGGGCCCAGACCTTCCTGCAGGTCAAGGTGGTCAAGACCGAGCGATACAATGAGGCCATTGACTACACCACCAAGACGGTGTACCGCGACGATAAACCCGTCACCTATTCCAAGACCACCACCAAAGGCGCGGAGGGTCAAAAGGCGGTGGTGGCGGAGGATACCTACATAGACGGTGTCAAGACAGGGCGCAAGATCATCAGCGAGACCGTCACCAAACAGCCTGTTACTAAGGTGGTGGAAAAGGGCACCCAAAAGGTGGTGAACGGCATCGCCGTCCAGCAGGGCGACGGTATCACCCACGGCAGCATGCTGTGGCCGGTGCCCATCTGCCATAATATGTCCCGCGGCTATAAGCGCGGTCATTACGCTTTGGATATTTGCAACGGCCCGGTCAAGGTTCTGGGCAAACCCGCGGTGGCCGCCGACGGCGGTACCGTTATCCACGCGGGCTGGTATTACGATTACGGCTATACGGTCAAGATCCAGCACGCTAACGGCCTGGTGACCCTGTATGCCCACCTGCAGACGTTGAAGGTGGTCAAGGGTCAGCAGGTGTCCCGCGGTCAGACCATCGGTCTGATCGGCTCCACCGGTCGTTCCACCGGTCCCCACCTGCATTTTGAGGTCATCAAAAACGGTGTCCGCCAGAACCCGCTGAATTATGTAAAGCCCTAACTTTTAAGAAAACCCCGACACGATCGTGTCGTTGTTTTCTTCTTCCATTACACCCAAAATACCCCAAATTTCCCATTGCAGTTGCCCAAAACGTCCTCTCACACCGTCGTGCTTTTCGGTCAATCTCGCCGAAATTCCCGTGGGACACTTGCCTTTTGGGGCAAAATGCGGTATAATACCACCTGTGTTTTGAATTTCTCGGGTGATCTCCACCCGTTTTGCGGCAGTACCCGCCCTCGCTGGCGGGAGAAAGGAGCAACTGCTATGCAACAGCAATCTTTCGGTGTGTGGCTGTCCCGCCTTGGGGACGCCGTATACCGTTATCATTACGGTTTGGGTCTGCACACGGTCCGTCTGTTCCGCCGTATGGGGCGGAGTTGGACCCGTCTGACGGCAGGTCCCCGCCGCTTTGTGCGGTATGTGTGGTTGCGTCGTGTGGTGTGGCCCGTCCACCGTTTTCGCCGCCGTGTCGGTCATTTGTTAGGTGGCTTTGGTTCCCTGTTCCGCACTGGCAACGTGCGCGGCTGGCTGTCTGATTATCGCGAGGAGTGGTTTGCCTTGGGTCGTTTCTTGGGCCCTGTGGCGGGTTGCGCGGCGTTGGTGGCTACGCTGGTGGTATGGACCAATACCGATTTCTGCTTGAATCTCACCTATCAGGGCGCGGATCTGGGCGTAGTGGAGAACGCCGCCGTCTATGACGAGGGCGCCCATCTGGCCCGCGACCGCGTGAACAATGTGGACGATTCCTTCAGTGTGGACGCCGTGCCGGTGTTCACTATGCAGATCCAGGGCAAAAAGGCTACCCTGTCCGGTCACGAGGTATGTGACGGCATCCTGCGTACCGCCGGCGATTCCATCGCCGAGGCCACCGGCCTGTACGTGGACGGTGAATTTATCGCCGCTATGGAATCCCGCGAGGAACTGCAGGCGGTGCTGGACGGCCTCAAGGAGGGCCGCTACGATAAAAATGACCCCGACCAGCGGGCAGAGTTTGTGCAGGCGGTGGTGATGGAGGACGGTCTATACCCCATCTCCACGCTGGATAATGCTTCTGCTCTGCGTTCCGCCCTCACCTCCCAGACGGTGGTGGAGCGCACCTATACCGTGCAGGCGGGTGACGTGCTGGGCACCATTGCGGTGAAACACGATATGACCACCGCCGAATTGCGGGCTATGAATCCTGCATACGCCAACACGGATATGATCAAGGCAGGGGATAAACTGGTGGTCCAGCGGGCGGAGAGTCTACTGCAGGTCAAGGTGCTGAAGACCATCCGCTATACCGAAACCATTGATTACACCACCAAGACGGTGTACCGTGACGATAAGCCTGTTACCTATTCCAAGACCAAGACCAAGGGTGTGGAAGGTAGTCAGAACGTGACGGCGGACATCACCTATATCGACGGGATAGAGGTGGGCCGCACCGTCACCAACCGTACCGTCACCAAACAGCCTGTCACCAAGGTGGTAGAGCAGGGCACCAAAAAGGTGGTGTCCTCCAGCGGCTCCTCCGTCACTCAGGGTGACGGTGTCACCCGGGGCAGTATGCTGTGGCCGGTACCGATTTGCCACAATATGTCCCGTGGCTTCGGACGCGGTCACTACGGTCTGGACATCACCAACGGCCCCATTAAGGTGCTGGGTCATCCTGCGGTGGCTGCCGACGGCGGTACCGTCATTCAGGCCGCCACCGGCTGGAACGGTGGCTACGGCAAGGTGGTCAAGATCCAGCATTCCAACGGCCTGGTCACCGTGTACGCCCACCTCCAGTCTATCAAGGTGGTCAAGGGGCAGAAGGTGTCCCGCGGTCAGACCATCGGTCTGGTGGGTAATTCCGGCCGCTCCAGCGGTCCCCACCTGCACTTTGAGGTCATCAAGAACGGCGTCAAGGTCAATCCGCTGAATTATGTAAAACCCTAACGTAAAAAACTCCCGATGCTATAGGATTGTGTTCTTAACGGAGAATTTTAGAAAGCACCGTTTTCTATCATTTCTGCTGAAAAGAACCAGCATCGCATTTGTATGCACAAATGCAGTCGAGCAGTTGCCCGAACCCACTTGCAACAGAAAAAGAGAAGGCTCAACCTATCGGTTGTTCCTTCTCTTTCTTTTTAATGAAATATTTTGCTGACGCAAAATGTGAAATAATTCTCTTCGAGAATTGTGAAATATTCGGACTGCGCCCGAATGTGAAATGAAATAAATCCCGATACGCCGCAGCGTATTTCACATTGCGAAGCAATATTTCATATCCACAGGATATTTCACAAATCCCGTGAGGGATTTATTTCGTTGGCGTAATGTCCGATAAGGACATTACGCCATGCATCGGGAGTTTTTTACGTAAAATTCCCGTCAAAAAATTCATACTTTGTCTTTATTTTTCTGTTAATATGTGGTATGATATTGTAATCTATAAGTATACTCGCGTATTATACGCGTTACTGGGGAGGGACACCTATGGATATGGATCTGGAAAACCGCTTGGTTTCCACCGAATACCTGCCGGAGGACGACGGGGATAATCCCCTGCGCCCCCGCACCCTGCGGGAATACGTAGGACAGGAGAAGGTCAAGGAAAATCTGTCGGTGTATATTGATGCGGCAAAGTTGCGCCGCGAAGCGCTGGACCACGTACTGCTGTACGGCCCTCCCGGTTTGGGTAAGACCACCTTGGCGGCCATCATTGCCAACGAGTTGGGGGTCAATTTCCGCATTACGTCGGGTCCTGCCCTGGAGCGCCCCGGCGACTTAGCAGCGATGCTCACCAATATGGAGGAGGGGGACGTGCTCTTCATCGACGAGATCCACCGCCTCCCCCGCACCGTAGAGGAGATCCTCTACCCCGCTATGGAGGATTTTACCATCGACATCATCAACGGCAAAGGTCAGGGAGCATCCTCCATCCACCTGCCGTTGCAGCATTTTACCCTTATCGGTGCCACCACCCGCGCGGGTCAGTTGTCCGCCCCTCTGCGTGACCGTTTCGGCGTCATCGCCCGCTTGGAGATGTACACCCCCGAGGAATTGTCTCGCATCGTCACCCGCAGTGCCAAGATCTTGGACGTTCCCTGCGATCCCGCAGGTGCGCTGGAGATTGCCACCCGTTCCCGCGGCACCCCCCGTATCGCCAACCGTATGCTCAAGCGTGTGCGGGATTTCGCCGTGGTGCTGAATAACGGCGTGATTGACAAAAAGACTGCTGACGACGCCCTCACCCGTATGGAGGTGGACGCTCTGGGACTGGATCTGGTGGACCGTCGCATCTTAGAGGCAATGATCCGCCACTACAACGGCGGCCCTGTCGGTCTGGACACCCTTGCCGCCGTCACCGGCGAGGAGTCCATCACCATTGAGGACGTGTACGAGCCGTATTTGATGCAGTTGGGCTTTATCCAGCGCACCCCTCGCGGGCGCGTGGTACTGCCCGCCGCCTACGCCCATTTGGGGTTGGAACCCCACGGACAAACAATGTTTTGAGGTAAACGGTATGAGAGCAGCCGATCAATGGAAAGACTATGAACTGATAGACGCTTCCCGCGGGGAGCGTCTGGAGCGGTGGGGAGACATTATCCTCATCCGTCCCGATCCCCAGATCCTGTGGGATACCCCCCGCAAGGATCCCCGCTGGAAACAGGCCCACGCCCGCTATCACCGTTCCAACACCGGCGGCGGTCAGTGGGAGCGGTACCGTCCCATCCCCGACAGCTGGCAGATTCGCTACCGCGACCTGCTGTTCGCCCTGAAGCCTATGGGATTTAAGCACACCGGTCTGTTCCCCGAGCAGGCGGTGAACTGGGATATGATGGCCTCGCTGATCAAGAAAGAGGACCGTCCCATCCGTGTGCTGAACCTGTTCGGCTATACCGGTGCCGCTACGCTGGCCTGCGTGGCGGCGGGGGCCCACGTCACCCACGTGGATGCCTCCAAGGGTATGGTGGCGTGGGGCAAGGAGAACGCCGTGGCCTCGGGTCTGGCGGACCGCCCCATGCGCTGGCTGGTGGACGATTGTGTGAAGTTTGTTCAGCGGGAACAGCGCCGCGGCAACACCTACGACGGCATTCTGATGGATCCCCCCAGCTACGGTCGGGGTCCCGGCGGCGAGGTGTGGAAGCTGGAGGAGCAGGTGTATCCGCTGGTGGCGGAGTGCGTGAAGATCCTGTCCGATGACCCCCTGTTTTTCCTCATTAATTCTTACACCACGGGTCTGTCTCCGTCGGTGATGCAGTATGTGCTGGGCACCCTGTTACCCAAGGGCATCGGCGGTCACCTGTCCGCCGACGAGATCGGTCTACCCGTCACCAATTCGGGAATGGTACTGCCCTGCGGCGCCACCGCTATGTGGCATAAGTAAAACGGATCTTTTCCGCCCCCGCGGCGTTGCAATACTCGCCAATGCACCCAGCATTGGCTCCGCTTGCGCCTTGCGGGAACGAAAAATCTCTCGTTTTACCCATACTACTTCATTTTTTGCACAAGCCGATCTTGCCTCCCTCTCCGAGGGAGGTGTCCGGGGTGGCTTGTGGTTTGTACTTGTCCCAGTCAGCGTTTGCCACCCCTTGAGAATGGCGTTGCCATTCTCCGAGGGTTGTGCCGTGACGGAGGGAGTTTTATTTTTCATTACTCATCACTCATAATCAAAAGGAGGTGGACCGATGCCGATGCTGGAAGCACGGGATGTGCACTTTGATTACACTTACGAAAACGAGGCCCCACAGGTGGTACTGCAGGGTGTCAACCTCACCATCGAAAAGGGCAGTTTCGTGGCTCTGCTGGGTCACAACGGCTGCGGCAAGTCCACCTTAGCCAAGCATTTTAACGCCCTGCTTCTCCCTACGGGGGGACAGGTGCTGGTGGCGGATATGGACACCGCCGATGAGCAGAATACCTATCCCATCCGCCGACGGGTGGGTATGGTCCTGCAGAACCCTGATAACCAGTTGGTGTCCACCATCGTGGAGGAGGACGTGGCCTTCGGTCCCGAAAACTTGGGTCTGCCTCCTGCCGAGATTCGCACCCGTGTGGACGCGGCGTTGGCGGCGGTAGATATGACCGCCTACAAGGACCATTCCCCTCATAAGCTCTCCGGCGGACAGAAACAACGTATCGCCATCGCCGGCGTACTGGCGATGCACCCCGATTGTCTGATTCTGGACGAGCCCACCGCTATGCTGGACCCCCGTGGTCGGCAGGAGGTGCTGGATACCGTCTGTCGCTTGAATAAGGAGCAGGGGATGACGGTGGTGCTCATCACCCACTATATGGAGGAGGCCGCCCTGGCGGACCGTGTGGTGGTGATGGATGAGGGCGTGATACAGGCAGACGGCACCCCCCGCGCCGTGTTCGCTGAGGGGGAAAAGTTGAAAGCCTTGGGCTTAGACGTGCCCCAACCCACCGCCCTGTGTGCCCTGTTGCGGCAGAGCGGGGTAGATATTCCCGCCGATCTCCTTACCCCTGAGGAATGCGCGGAAGTTTTACTCAAACTCATTAACTGACAGAAAGCGAGGTGAGCCCTATGGCCATCATTACCGTGGAAAATTTGGTGCATACCTATGGCACAGGCTCACCTTTTGAGCAGCATGCCCTGCGGGGGGTCTCTCTGGAGATTGCCGAGGGCGAACTGCTGGGCATCATCGGTCACACCGGTTCGGGCAAGTCCACCTTGGTCCAGCACCTCAACGGTCTGCTCCGTCCCCACGGCGGACGGGTTCTGCTGGATGGCAAGGACATTTGGGAGGAACCCAAGAAGATTCGGGACGTGCGATTCCGTGTGGGTATGGTGTTCCAGTACCCCGAGCACCAGTTGTTCGAGGATACTATTTATAAGGATATCGCCTTCGGCCCCCGCAATATGGGTCTGTCGGAGGAGGAGATCGCCGCCCGCGTCCGCCAGGCGGCGGCCTACGTGGGTCTGTCGGAGGAATTGCTGGATAAATCCCCCTTTGACCTGTCGGGCGGTGAAAAACGCCGCGCCGCCATCGCGGGTGTGATGGCAATGGAGCCGCAGGTGCTGATTTTGGATGAGCCCACGGCGGGTCTGGACCCCCGCGGACGGGAGCAGATTCTGGCGATGATACAGGACTATCAGCGTTCCCGCGGCACCACCGTGCTGTTGGTCACCCATAGTATGGAGGACGTGGCGCGGGTGGCGGACCGCATTTTGGTGATGGATCACGGTCGGGCGGCGATGCTGGACACCGTATCAGCGGTATTTGCCCGTGCTGAGGAGCTGGAGCGTATGGGTCTGTCCGTCCCTGCGGTGACCAAAATATTGTTGCTCCTGCGGGAAAAAGGTGTGGCGGTGGATACCACCGCCTATACCGTGGAGCAGGCGGCGGCCCAGTTGTTGCCCTTGATGGGAGGTGACGGTGTATGATGAGTGACATTACCATCGGTCAGTATTTCCCCGGTAACTCCCTGTTGCACCGTCTGGACCCCCGTATGAAGTTGACCTTGACCATGCTGTTTATCGTGCTGGTGTTCCTGCCCCAGAATTGGTGGGGTATGCTGCCGGTAGCCGCCTTTTTGGCGCTGACGGTAGCCCTGTCCCGTCTGCCGGTGCGGCTGATGTGGCGGAGCATTAAGCCGATTCTGTTCCTCATCGCCTTTACGGCGGCGCTGAACGTGCTGTACGTCCACGATGGGGATACCCTGTTCCGGTGGCGGTTTATTCATATCACCACCGGCGGTCTGTCCAACGCCGCCTTTATCGCGGTGCGGATTCTATTTTTGGTGGTGGGCAGTTCTCTGCTGACCTACACCACCACCCCCACGGCGCTCACCGATGCCATCGAGCGTCTGCTGGCGCCGCTTAAGTGGGTGGGTGTCAACCCCCACGAGCTGGCGATGATGATGACCATCGCCCTGCGGTTTATCCCCACCTTAATGGAGGAAACGGACAAGATTATGTCCGCCCAGAAGGCGCGGGGCGCCGATATGGAGTCGGGTGGTCTGTTGCAACGGGTGCGGGCACTGATACCCATTTTGATTCCGCTGTTCGTGTCCTCCTTCCGCCGTGCCTACGATCTGGCGATGGCGATGGAGTGCCGTTGCTATCAGGGCGGCGAGGGCCGCACCCGTATGAAGCAGCTTCGTACCGCCCCCCGTGATTGGGTGGCACTGGCGGTATATCTGATGGTGGGTGCGGGTATTATTGCGATCAACATTCTGACTTAATTTTGGCGAAAGGGGCGGTGTGATGCAACGCATTTTATTGACTCTGCGGTACGACGGCACCGCCTATCACGGCTGGCAGGTCCAGCCCAACGGTGTCACCGTTCAGCAGACCCTGCAGGATGCTATCGAGGCGGTGACGGGGGTGCGCTCCGGCGTCATCGGATGCAGTCGCACCGATGCGGGGGTACACGCGGATATGTTCTGCTGTACCTTTGACACCGACAGCTCTCTGCGGGGCAATAAATTGTGCTCCGCCCTCAATTTCCACCTACCCCACGATATGGCGGTGTACGACGCCTGTGAGGTGGAGGAGGATTTCCACCCCCGCTACAGCGCGGCGGGCAAGCGGTATGTCTACCGCATCTGGAACGGCGCTCAGCGCCACCCAGCCTATGGGCGGTACGCCCTGCACCGCAACGCTCCGCTGGACACCGACCTGATGAACCGTGCCGCCGCGGATTTTGTGGGCAAGCACGATTTCGCCGCCTTCTGCGGTGCGGGCAGTGACGTCCAGGGCACCACAGAGCGCACCATCCGTGCCTGTGGCGTAGAGCGGCAGGGGGATCTGGTGCTGTTCACGGTGGAGGGCGACGGATTTTTGTACAATATGGTACGTATTATGGTGGGAACCCTGCTGGAGATTGCCGCAGGACGGATGGCAGAGGATGCTATCCCTGCCATTTTGGACAGCGGTGACCGCGGTATGGCAGGCCCCACCGCTCCCGCTTTGGGCTTGTGTTTGGAGCGGGTATTCTACCCTAAGGAAGGAATGCGGCTATGATAAAAAAGAAAAAGACCTCCGCTTCCTCTCGGGAGCCGAAACAGCTCACCGCCGCGGATAAGCGGGAGATGCGCCGCCGCCGCGCCCGCCGCCGTGCCGTGGTACGGGCCGTGGTGGTGCTGGTGCTGATCGTCACGGTGGTGCTTCTGTGGCAGAATTGGGAGTCACTGACCCCCGACCGCCTGATGAGCGGGGTGGAGAACCTGCTGGGCACCGGTACGGGCAGTTATCCCGTGGATATGTCAGGTACACCCGTGCGGCGTCTGGAACAGGCTCAGAGCTATGCGGCGGTGCTTACCGACAGCCATTTGATCTACTTAAACCACAGCGGCGCCGAGGTCAACCGTTACGTCTGCTCCTACCCCCGTGCGCTGATGCGTACCGCGGGGCGGTACGTGCTGGTGGCGGAGCAAAGCGGTCGCCGTCTACATCTCAGCACCCGTAACAAGGTGGTGCTGGAGATGACCGCCGATATGGATATTCTGTCGGTGGCTCTCAATGAGCACGGTCAGTTTGCGGTGGTCACCGACGGTCCTCAGGGCTATGCGGTGCAGATCAAGGTGTATGACAAAGCGGGTAAACTGCTGTACACCCGTAACCGCAACCACACCGTCACCGAGGTGGCGCTGTCCCGTGACGGCGCCCAGCTGGCGACCCTCAGTGTGGACGCGGTCAGTGGCAACCTGAACACCGCCGTTGACGTGTTTTCTTTAAAGACCAGCGACACCGAGGCGCTTTGCTCCTATCAGACAAAGGATAAACTGCTGTACCGTCTGGAGTATCTGGACGGCGGCTGGGTAGCCGCCTTCAGCGATGAGGGTGCGGTGATGCTGGATACTGCAGACGGTCTGGCCACGGTATACAATCCCACCGATATGCGGGTGTTGGGCTACGCGGTGTCGGGCAAGGATCTGGCTTTGGCGGTGCGCCCCTACGGCGACACCGGCGGCGGTCAGATACACGTTGTGAATAAATCGGGCGAGCCCATCCGTGTGGTGGATTTTACCGGCGAGTTTCGTCATTTGTCCGGCTACCATCAGCAGTATGTGCTGTTGACCGATACCTACGTACATCGCTTCTCCGCCGCCTCAGTGGGCGGCACCGCCGCCGTAGAGGCGGACGGTCATCAGGTCATCCTGTCGGATGATCGCGCGGTGGTGCTGGGTCTTAATCGTTTGGCAGCCTATGATTTGACAGTGGATTAAAACATAATTAGGAGGCAATACTTATGGCATACGTATTTGACGGTATTATTTTGGTTTTGTTCGCGTTGTTGGTGTGGCTGGGCCACCGCCGCGGCTTTATTAAGACGGTTTCCGGCGTGGTGGCCTTTGCGGCGGCGCTGATCCTGTCCTCTATGCTGGCAGGCCCCGTGTCCGGCTTTGCTTACGACGCTTTTGTGGAACCCGCGGTATTGGATACCCTCACCGAGCAGATCGGCGAGGGCAGCCCCGCCGCCGGTCAGATCGACGCGGCGATTGAAGCCTTACCTGACTTTATCACCAACCGTCTGTCTGCCAACGGTATGGACAGCGGCGCGGCGGTGCTGGGCAAATTAACCGGTGCCGGAGAGGGCAAAACCGTAGCCGAGAGCATCGCCTGTCAGGTGGTGGAGCCGGTGGCTCTGCCGATGATGAAATCCTTGAGTATGCTGCTGCTGTTCCTCATTCTGCTGGTGGTGATCACCATCCTGCTCAAGGCGGTGGACCTGGTGGCCAAGCTCCCTCTGCTCAAACAGCTTAATAAGAGTCTGGGCGTGGTGGCAGGCATCCTGCTGGGCGTGCTGTGGGCGTTCTTTGGTGTCACGGTGCTGCAGCTGGTAGCCAACGTGGGCTGGTTTGATTTTCTGACCCCTGCGGTGCTGGGGGATACCATTCTCATCCGCTGGCTGGATTCCATCAATCCTATGACCGCCGCCCTGCGCGAGATGATCGTATTTTAATGTGTTTGTATCTTATTTCGCTTCGAGGTGTTATGCACGATGCAGATTTTGAATATCCCTTGGAAATGGAATATACCCAATACCCTGTCCCTATTGCGGATCGCGTTGGTTCCGGCGTTTATGGTGCTGTATCTGACCCACAACGACGGATGGGCCTTCGGGGTGTTGTTGCTGTCCGGTATCACCGACCTGCTTGACGGGTTTATTGCCCGCCGTTTTAATCAGATTACCGATTGCGGCAAGCTGCTGGACCCCCTGTCGGATAAGCTGACTCAGGTGGCGGTGGTGATTGCTCTCACCACCCGCTATGTGGAGTTGTTACCGTTGGCCATTCTCTGCTTTATTAAGGAGGCGTGCCAGGCGGTGGGCGGCATCATTTTGTTGCGCCGCCGTTGCGAGGTGCGGGGGTCCAAATGGTTTGGTAAGCTGTCCACCGCGGTATTTTACGCTTGTATGTTGGCGCTGGTGCTGTTCCCCGAGATGTCCCTGACGGTGGAATGGGTTCTCATCGGCGTGGCGGGCGTCTGTATGCTGTTGGCATTTTTGGGGTATCTGAAGATGTTTATCACCATCCGCCGTGGGTCCGATACCCCCGCTACCCTACCCGAGAAAGGTTAAGTTATTATGATGTTATGTGTAAAATGTAAACAGCGTCCTGCGGTGGTGTTCGTCACCCGCACGGACGGCAAAGAGAGCCACAATGAGGGTTTCTGCCTCACCTGCGCCAAGCAGTTGGGCATCAAGCCGGTCAACGATATGCTCAAAAAGTTCGGTATCAGCGATGAGGATATGGAACAGATGGAGGAGCAGATGACCGAGATGCTGGCAGAGGCGCAGGAGGAGGCTGCCGAGGGCGAGGATTTTTCTCCCGGCGGTGCAGCACCCTTTCCGTTTTTGCAGAACCTGTTCGGCGGTCAGCACCCCGAGGGCGAGTCTGCCCCCGAAGGTGAAGCCACTGACAAGGGCAAAAAAAAGGGGGTATCCAAGCAGTCCGGCCGTAAATTCCTGGCTCAATATTGCACCGATCTGACCGCCAAGGCACGGTCGGGCCAAATGGACCCCACCATCGGGCGTGAGCGGGAGATCTACCGCGTCACCCAGATCCTTGCCCGCCGCACCAAGAACAACCCCTGCCTCATCGGTGAGCCCGGCGTGGGTAAGACATCCATCGCCGAGGGCCTGGCGGCCCGTATCGCCGCAGGGGACGTACCTCCCCGTCTGCGGGACAAGGAGGTGCACCTGCTGGATCTGACCGCCCTGGTGGCGGGCACCCAGTTCCGCGGCCAGTTCGAGAGCCGTATCAAGGGTCTCATCAACGAGGTTCGCGCCGCGGGCAATATTATCCTGTTTATTGACGAGGTCCACAATCTGGTGGGCACCGGCGACGCGGAGGGCAGTATGTCCGCCGCCAATATTCTCAAACCCGCCCTGTCCCGTGGCGAGTTGCAGGTGGTGGGTGCCACCACCTTTAACGAGTACCGCAAGCACATTGAGAAGGATGCCGCTTTGGAGCGTCGCTTCCAGCCTGTGACGGTGGAGGAGCCCTCTCTACAGGCGGCCTACGAGATTTTGTGCGGTGTACGCCCCTATTACGAGTCCTATCACGGCGTCACTCTGTCGGACGCCGTGCTCCGCCGCGCAGTCAGCCTGTCTGAGCGGTATATCACCGACCGTTTCCTGCCGGATAAGGCCATTGACCTCATCGACGAGGCAGGCGCCGCCACCGCCTTGGCCAACAAAAAGGCGGACGAGTACGCCGCCCTGCAGCGGGAACTGACCCGCCTGCAGACCGAGGAGGAAACGGCGATGAACGCCGAGAGCATTGACTATGAGTCGCTGGCTAACACCCGTGCTCTGATGGCGCAGACCCAGCAGCAGGCGGATGCCATCCGCGAGGCGGCCACCGCCGCCCCCGTCACTGAGGAGGCCTTGGCTAAGGTGATCGAACTGTGGACCGGCATTCCTGCCTCCAAGGTGCAGGAGAGCGAGCTGGGTCGCCTGAGCAAGCTGGAGGACGCCTTGCGCGCCCGTGTGATCGGGCAGGAGGAGGCGGTGCAGGCTGTACCCGCCGCCATCCGCCGCAGCCGCGTCCAGTTATCCCCCCGCCGCCGTCCTGCGTCCTTCATTTTCGTGGGCTCCACCGGTGTGGGCAAGACCGAACTGGTCAAGGTGCTGGCCGCCCAGCTGTTCGATACCCCCGAAACGCTGATTCGTTTGGATATGTCCGAATTTATGGAGAAGCACGCGGTGTCCCGCATCATCGGCTCTCCCCCCGGCTACGTGGGGTATGACGAGGCAGGGCAACTCACCGAAAAGGTGCGCCGCAAGCCCTATTCGGTGATTCTGTTTGACGAGATCGAAAAGGCCCACCCCGACGTGCTGAACATTCTGTTGCAGATATTGGACGAAGGCCGTGTCACCGATGCCCACGGCCGTGTGGTGAATTTTGAGAACACGGTCATCGTGATGACCTCCAATGCAGGTAGTAACCTGAAGGACACCCTGATGGGCTTTGGTCAGACCCAGTCCGAGGCCGCTAAGGAAAAGGCGGTAAAGGCGTTGTCCGACTTCCTCCGCCCCGAATTTATCGGCCGTGTGGACGAGGTGGTATTCTTCCGTCCCCTGTCCCGCGAGGATTTTGTGGCGATTGCTCGCTTGATGCTGGAGGAGTTGGTTGAACCCCTGTCCCAGCGGGGCATCACCTTCGGTTGGACCGATGGGGCGCTGGAGGCGCTGGCGGATGCCGCCCACGGCGGCAAGCGGGGTGCCCGCGACCTGCGTAACGTCATCCGCCGCCAGGTGGAAAACGTACTGGCAAGCGAGATCGTGGCCCGCTATGAAGTGCCCCCGTCCTCTGTAACAGTGGACGCCGTCAACGGCGAAATCACCCTGCAATACGCATAATAAAAACTCCCG